>NZ_JARJVV010000007.1:1227-162192 GCF_029348455.1 Segatella intestinalis | reverse complement strand
CTCATGCTTTCATTTTGGGGTTTCTTGATTTTGTTGTTCCTAATTTGTTTCTTTCGTCATTTTGTCATTCCAATTAGTATTGATTATCAGTATATTACGAGCAATCAGTAAGATTTCAAGAAAAAGATCATGATGATTGTAGGAGCATGTATCTTCCTCGTGGCAGCAGCACAGGCATTGCCATTGTTCTTCGGTGTGACCAACTAACGAGTGAGAGTTGTTCCGTGCATATACAGTAAGTGAGAAACGACGTGAAGAATGGCAAGAGAAGAGCAGGAAATCCGCTACCCCGACTACCCACTGTTCAAGGGACTCCAGAAGCCCCTTGAATTCATGGGAATACAGGGGCGGTACATCTATTGGGCAGCAGCCACGGCAGGAGGAGCCATCATCGGCTTCATTGCCGCCTACTGTCTGATAGGTATCATTGCAGGACTGATCGTGTTGGTCGTGGTAATCACTACGGGTGCAGGTCTCATCATGTTCAAGCAACGGAAGGGACTGCATACCAAGAAGAACGACCAAGGAGTGTTTATCTATGCCTATAGCAAGCGCATATAAAAATGTGAAACAAAAAAAGTATCGACATGACCAAGATGTGGATGACAAGTAGAAAGTGAACGACTGGTAGGCTCATTCTCCCCCAAGGGTGTGGGCCTACCTTTATTTGTTTCAGCAGAAAACATTGCATCTTCGCTACTAAAGTACAGTTGTGAGTATGAAAGGAAAGAATATTATAATAACGGCATTGGCAGTGACATTGCTGACCGCCTGTAAGGACAAGACCTACAAGCCACCCACATTGGATGCGATGAGGAGTGCTGACAAGGCAAGAGCTGCTTGGGCGAGAGAGGCAGAAGAACATCCTGCAACCGTGGAAACACCAACAAGCAGGATGGATTCCACTGCAAAAGATAGTGTATCAACCCTTTATGGCGAAGAAAGTTCCAATACCTCTTATCAAGAGAATGACAACAAATCATCCAGTATGGGAGAAAATCATCAATCATCCGAAGAAACAGAAGAATAAACGAATATGGTACTATATGTAATCTTATTTTTCGTGGCAACCTGCATTGGCATGGCCATATCGGTCTATGCTTTTGGCACTGGTGGCAAGCGGAAGAAAATCTTTCAGGACATCTACTTCTCCGTGGAAGACACGGACGGTATCGGTGTGCTCTATACCAAGACTGGAGAATATTCTGCCATTCTGAAAATGGAGAATCCTGTGCAGAAGTATTCTGCCAATATAGACAGCTATTATGAGTTCACCAATCTGTTTGCTGCCATCGCACAAACTCTGGGTGAAGGCTATGCCCTGCACAAGCAGGACATCTTTACCAGAAAGCAGTTTGAGGATGAGAGTGGCAAGGGGCATGAGTTCCTATCAGAATCCTACTTCCGCTATTTCAACGGAAGAGAATATACAGACAGCATGACCTATCTGACCATTACGCAGGAGAACAAGAAGAGTCGTCTGATGTCTTTCGACAACAAGAAATGGCGAGATTTCTTAGTGAAAATCAGAAAGGTGCAAGACCAGCTGAAGGATGCCAGTATCAAGTCGGAGTTTCTGAACAAACAAGAAGCAAGCCAATATGTTGACCGCTTCTTTGCCATGAACTTCCGTGACAAGATGGTGAGCATGACAGGATTCAAGGTGGATGACGAGATGATAGGTATGGGTGACAGACGCTGTAAGGTATATAGTCTTGTGGATGTGGATTGCGCTAATCTGCCGACACAAATCCGTCCGTTTACCAACATCGAGGTGAACAACACAAGTATGCCAGTGGATCTGGTAGCATTGGTGGACAGCATTCCTGGTGTGGAGAGTGTGGTGTATAACCAAATCATCTTTGTGCCGAATCAGAAGCGTGAGCTTGCCCTGCTAGACAAAAAGAAGAACCGCCATGGCAGTATGCCAAACCCAAGCAATCTGATTGCCGTGGAGGACATCAAGAGAGTGCAAGAGGTGATAGCGAGAGAAAACAAGCAGTTAGTATATACTCACTATAATCTGATAGTGACGGTGAAGCCAGACACGGATATACAAAAGTGTACCAACCATCTGGAGAATGCCTTTGGCAGGATGGGCATCCATATATCGAAGCGAGCCTACAACCAGTTGGAACTGTTTGTCAACTCTTTCCCCGGCAACTGCTATGGGATGAATGCCGACTACGACCGATTCTTGACCTTGGGCGATGCTGCCACCTGCCTGATGTACAAGGAAAAGATTGTGCATAGCGAGGACACACCCTTCAAGGTCTATTATACCGACCGCCAAGGAGTGCCCGTAGCCATCGACATATCAGGAAAAGAGGGACGAAACAAGATGACCGACAACAGCAACTTCTTTGTCCTCGGTCCTTCGGGAAGCGGCAAGAGCTTTTATGTTAACTCCATGGTGCGCCAAGCCCATGAGCAGGACACCGACATCGTGCTGGTAGATACAGGTAACTCGTATGAGGAACTGTGTGAATACTTCGGCGGAAAATACATTTCCTATACCGAGGAGCATCCTATCACGATGAACCCTTTCAAAATCAAACGAGAGGAATGGAACATCGAGAAGTTGGGATTCCTGAAGAACCTGGTGATGCTGATATGGAAAGGAAGTCAAGGCACGGTGAGCAAGACCGAGGATAGGCTGATAGAGCAAGTCATCAACGAGTATTATGATGCCTACTTCACCACCAAGCGAGTGAGCAACCTCTGTTTCAACACCTTCTATGAGTTCAGCACGGAGCGACTGCCGAAGATATGCGAGGAGAATGGTCTGCATGGCATAGACCTGTCATCCTACAACTATCTGTTGAAGGACTTCTATAAAGGAGGTAGCCACGATGTAACGCTGAATGAGAATATGGACAGCAGTCTGTTTGATGAGACCTTCATCGTCTTCGAAATCGACAGTATCAAGGATGATCCACTGCTTTTTCCACTGGTGACGCTCATCATCATGGACGTGTTCCTGCAGAAGATGCGCATCAAGAAGAACCGAAAGATGCTCATCATCGAGGAGGCATGGAAAGCCATCGCCTCGCCCATGATGGCGGAATACATAAAATATCTGTATAAGACCGCCAGAAAGTTCTGGGCAAGCGTGGGTGTGGTGACACAGGAGATACAGGATATCATCGGCAGTGAGATAGTGAAAGAAGCCATCATCAACAACTCGGATGTGGTGATGCTGCTCGACCAGAGTAAATTCAAGGAACGCTTTGACACCATCAAGGCGATACTCGGTTTGACCGATGTGGACTGCAAGAAGATATTCACCATCAACCGTTTGGAGAATAAGGAAGGACGCAGTTTCTTTCGTGAAGTGTTTATCAGACGAGGACAGACCAGCAATGTGTATGGTGTGGAAGAACCGCATGAGTGCTATATGACCTACACCACGGAACGAGCGGAGAAGGAAGCGTTAAAACTCTACAAGCGAGTGTTGAAATGCAACCACCAACAAGCTATCGAAGCCTATTGCAGGGATTGGGATGCAAGTGGTATCAGCAAGAGCCTCGCTTTTGCTCAAAAGGTAAATCAGGCAGGAAAAGTACTGAATTTAGGGAACAAAAATAAAAAGTAATCAAAGATGAAACGACTTCTATCCATTATAATGCTGATAGTCTGTGTGTTGGCAAAGGCTGACGCACAGTACTACAGCGTGAACTATGACAAGCAGACGGTGGCTGCTATGGCAGCTGCATACGGAACGGAAGCCGTGGCAGAGGCATACTATAACGAGCAGGTGCAGAACATCTTGAAGCACTATAATGCAGCAGAAGTGGCAAGTGCCGGCATCTTCGCCTCAAAATTCTTGGAACGCAAGGCAATGACGGATTTGGGCATCTGGAACAGTAGCACAGAGAACTACTATTACCGCCGTATCTACAACATTGTGAGCAACAAAATCATGCCGAAGATATGGACGGTGGCAGGAATGATGCTGAAAAGTCCGCAGACTGCCCTGTATTGGGGAACCTATCTGATGAAGATATGTGATGACACCAAGAACCTGTGTATGCAGTTTGAGAGTGTGGTAACAAACAGCACCCTCACATTCTCGGACATCGCCTTTCTACAAATCAACCAGGAGATAGCTGCCATACTGAAACTTTCAGAGATTGGCAACGTGGATTGGAAGAAGATGTTGGACGATTTGTCGAAGGTGCCAGGCAATTTTACAGTAGACAATCTGAAAGCCGACATCGACAATCTGTATAAGGCAGGAGCCAACCTTGCAGGAGCAGGAATGAACAATATCGGCAATGCCCTTTTGCAGAGCAGCCAGTTCAACGACCTCTTCCAAGGCAAGCTCAGTGCAGCCATCGACATTGTGGATAACTATTCCTCGCTGTTCAAAAGTCTCGACAAGAGCGTTGGCAACACCCTCTTGGGCATGATTGGAGGCAAGGACAACGTGGCAGGACTTTTCTCTCTTGCCAACTATAACCTCACCTCTTGGATGACCGACTATCTGGATGAGACAGCAGGAAACTACTACACGCAAAGATGGTATATCGCCCGACGAGACCAAGGACGAGAGAAACTGTGCGACTATGTACCGCCCACCGATGACAACAGCATCTTGAAAGGCGACCACTGGTACAGAATCAACACCAAGGATGCCAACTTCTATCCCAACAATAGCCAAAAGGAAGCTATCCTGCAAAACTCGGAGAATCATGCAGGTTGGTCAAGAACAAGGGTGCAACAGCTCAACAACCAGAATGACGGCTTTACTTATAGCATCAGCTATTGGTTGAACAGCTACATCATCAGCAGCAAAAAGAAAGGACAGAAACAGAAGGCATACGCCTACAAGATACAGGTGGACAAGAGTTGGAACAGGACAGAAGAAGTGTATGAGGCAGTCTTTGACTCCTATTCGATGGACTTGAACACCTTCAAGGCACAACTGCAAGCCCGGTTGAGCGAATGGAATGACAACGAGGAAGGCTATACCTATTATATAGGCAGTGATGCACGCAACTACTATCAGGCAACCGATGCCGCCAAACTGAAGGGATGCGAGAGCGTGACCATTAGTGTGACATGCAGCGATGGTGTGCAGTTGGGGCAAGGCACCACACAATACAAATGCAAGAGTTGTGGCGGTTCGCTGAATGACCACAGCAAGAAATGCGCCATGACAACATCTGTGACAGAGAACAACCTTGACCTCTCGGACTTGTATAAACAAGAGCAGGAAGCCAATGCCAAGATAGCCTCTCTGCAATCTCAAATCAGTCAGTTGGAAGCCGAGAGCAAGTCGCTTGTCAAGCAAATCGCCAATGCAAGTGTGGAAGATGCAGCCAAGTATCGGGAGCAATACAACAAGAACAAGGCTTCCATCGAACAACTGAACAAAGAACTTGCCACATGGCAACAGAAACAAAGGGAAATAGAGGAAGCCAAGGCAGAGGCAGGAAAGGACAATGACGTGGCGACGGATGACTACTATCGCATACCAGCCATTATGAACGACTGCAAAAGTGCCTACAACCTGACTTGGCAAGGGGAAGGAACATGGAGCGGCTATACTTACATTCGAAAAGCCACCATGCCCAACATCAACGGCATCATCACCTTCAAGGCAACATTGAAGATCGCCCGAAAACCAAAATATTTCTTGGGCATCAAGATACACAGAGCCATCCTGCAGATCAGTTGGGAGCTGACATCGGAATACACCAACACCTCGGTAGTGGATGTGATAACGCTTGACCCAAGCAAGACCGAGCAGGAAAAGGCGGACGAAGTGAACAAGCGCATCTCGGAAATCGCGCAGGAATATCCATCGTGCAAGATAACCACTGAATATGCTAAGAGCGCACCTGCCGATGACAATAACACCGATGATACCTTTCATCTGCTATGGTCGAGCGATAGGTTAGAGATAGCCAGAGAGGTGGACAGCAGAATCACCAAGATATACGCAGACTTGGTATCGTTGGAGAAGATGATGCACTACAAGCGCAACATCATCGACGTGCTGATGGACATCGCTCCACATATCAATGCTGACGAAGGACGACGGTTGACACTGGTGGAGAAATGCAAGAAACGTTGGTTAAGGAAAGCTGCCGATACCAAACACTCAGATGATTATCACGGCAAGTTTAATGATGAAGACAATGAAAATGAGAAATAGAAAAGAATACAAGGCTGATGCAGCGGAGAGGGTTGCAGGGGCAGTGAGCAAGAAGCGACGAATGGATATTGTGAGAACATTGCTGATAGCAATCTTGCTCCTCGCCCTCCCCTCTAAAACATTCGCCCAATGGGGATTTGATGTTGCCAGCGTGGAAGCCTACATCAATGACCACAAGAAACAGCGGAGTCTGTTGCTCGCACGAAGCACGTTGGAATACAGCAATAAACTATTGCACAGTTACAGTAAGGACGAGACCAAGGCATACAAGGAACTGAACGTTGACCTTGACAAGTACACCAGGGCATTTGATGTGATAGATGTGCTATATCAAAGTTTACGAACCAGTCTGAACGTGTACTCCACCTACGAGGGTGTGAGCGACAGAATATCGGACTATAAGAAGCTGTTGGATGACTACAACCAAAAAGTCATCAAACGAAAGCGCATTTCGCTTGCCGATACCATACTGATAGGTATTAACCGACGAGCCATAGAGAATATCGCAAATGAAGGCGAATACCTCTACAAAAGCGTGAGCGACTTGGTGCTGTATGCCACAGGAGCGGCAGCGTGTTCTACGGCAGACCTTCTTGTGGTATTGGAAAGCATCAACACCTCGCTTGACAATATAGAGAAGCATCTGAACAAAAGCTACTTTGAGTCGTGGCGATATATCCAAGTGCGCATCGGCTATTGGAAAGAAAAGGTTTACCGAACCAAAAGCAAGCAGCAAATACTGGAAGATGCCTTCGGTCGGTGGCGAGTGGCAGGTAAACTTGGATATTAGTTAAGTGAAGAGTGAAGTATGAAGAATTCATTTGTTAGCAAACAGTGAGAGTTAGTAACCCTTATATATTATAATGTATAGACATGGATAGAAAGAAAACAATGGCAGGAGCTATATTACTGTTGTTGGGCATAGCCATGACAGGCAATGCCCAGAGTTATGTGACATACAATCATGACAGTTCGAAAAAGAACCAGATAACGGTAATGGAAATCGGTAGCGGAAGTCTGTCACCAGAATTGTACTATCAGTTACTGCACAGCAGTTACAAGAAATCGGCTGCGAGTAAGAACAAACTCGATTTTCGTACCACGGCAGGAATCGGAGCTTACAATCAAGTGGAATATGCCGAAGCCATCGACTCTGCCCTGACCAAAAGAGCAGAGATTGAGGCGTTGAATATGGCAGACCGTCAGATTGACCTCGCCTGGAAAGTGGAAGGAAGCAAAATCAACAGCAAGATGAATGCCTTCAAGAGCAACATCGACCGCATCCTGCCTGTAGGCGGATCCATCGGTGACAAGCAACGCTGGACAGAATGCTATCATGTCTATGAGACAGCCATCAAAGCCACCAAGGATGCCTATATGCCCAATGCCAAGCGTAAGAAGATGTACCTACAGATTTATGCAGATGTGGCAAAACAGAACGAGACACTTGTGAAGCAACTGGTGCAGATGTCGAATGCCAGCAAGACCAAGGAATTGTTGACAGCAAACGGCAACTACCAGACCGCCAACAAACGAAGTATCATCAGCAGTGCATCCAGCAAATGGCGAGAGGCAGGAATGGCAGTGAGAAACAACACATCTTCTGGCAGTAATAACGGCTCGAATGAGGATGACAATGATTTGAAAATAAACAGATAAGGAGTTATGGCAGACAACAGTAGCATATTATCCGACTTCGGCATCAACATCTTGGAAGAAGAAATTGATGACGTGATTTTCCAGACCAACGAGTTTCTGTGCGACGCTACTTTTACAGGCTCAAACGGACCTTTTTGGTGGGTCGTCCAAATGTGTATGGCACTCGCAGCCCTCTTCTCCATCGTGGTGGCAGCGAATATGGCTTACAAGATGATGGTGAAGCATGAGCCACTGGATGTGATGAAACTATTCAAGCCACTGGTGATAAGCATCATCCTCTGTTGGTGGTACCCACCTGCCGATACAGGCATGACGAACAGTGGCAGCAATTGGTGCGTACTGGACTTTCTGAGTTACATACCAAACTCCATTGGAAGTTATACCCATGACCTATATGAGGCGGAAGCCACACAGATAGAGGACAAGTTTACGGAAGTTCAGCAGCTCATCTACACCAGAGACACGATGTACACCAACGTACAAGCCCAGGCAGACATTGCCCATAAGGGAACAACAGACCCGAATCTGGTGGAATCGACCATGGAGCAGACAGGTGTGGATGAAGTGACCAATATGGAAAAGGACGCAGCCAAGCTGTGGTTTACCTCTTTGACAGCAGGAGCAGTGGTGAACATCGACAAGATAGTAATGTTGATAGCATTGATAGTCTTCCGTATCGGTTGGTGGAGCACCATCTATTGCCAGCAGATACTGTTGGGAATGCTGACGATATTCGGACCGATACAATGGGCGTTCTCCCTCTTGCCGAAATGGGAAAGCAGTTGGGCGAAGTGGCTGACAAGGTATCTGACCGTGCATTTCTATGGAGCGATGTTGTACTTCGTAGGCTTCTACGTGCTGCTACTTTTCGACATTGTGCTTTGCATACAGGTGGAGAACCTGACTGCAATCACCGCCAGTGAACAGACGATGGCAGCATATCTGCAAAACTCGTTCTTCTCGGCAGGGTATCTAATGGCAGCAAGCATCGTGGCATTGAAGTGCCTGAACTTGGTTCCAGACCTTGCGGCATGGATGATACCAGAGGGCGATACCGCATTCTCAACAAGAAACTTCGGTGAGGGTGTGGCACAGCAAGCCAAAATGTCGGCACAGGGGACACTTGCCCATGTGATGCACTGATAAAGGTAAAAAAGTAAAAGAGTAAAAAGGTAAAAAACATTATAGCAATGGTAATCAAGAATTTAGAGAATAAGGTAAAGTTGGTGACTATCATCTGTAGCCTGTTTCTGGTTGGGTGCGTGCTGATAAGTATCAGCAGCATCTGGACGGCGAAGAACATGGTGGTGGATGCACAGAACAAAATCTATGTGTTGGACGGCAACGTGCCAATTTTGGTGCAGCGTACGACGATGGATGAGACATTGGATGTGGAAGCAAAGAGCCATATCGAGATGTTCCATCATTATTTCTTCACATTGGCACCCGATGACAAGTACATCAAATACACGATGGAGAAAGCCATGTATCTGGTGGATGAGACAGGATTGGCGCAGTACAATACACTGAAGGAGAAGGGCTTCTACTCCAACATTATGGGAACAAGTGCCGTGTTCAGTATCTTCTGTGACAGTATCAAGTTCAACAAGGAGAAGATGGAGTTTACCTACTATGGCAGACAGCGCATCGAGCGCAGAACCAATGTGCTGACACGTGAGCTGGTGACGGCAGGACAACTGAAACGTGTGCCAAGGACGGACAACAACCCACATGGATTGCTGATAGTGAACTGGCGAACCTTGCTCAACAAGGATATTGACCAGAAGACGAAGAGCAACTATTGAAGGTAAAAGGGTAAAGAAGTAAAAAGGTAAAAAAGAAATAACGATGAACACAAAAGGATTTAAGCAGATGCTCATTGGAGAGAAGATGCCCGACAAGGACGACCCAAAATACAAGGAACGCTATGAGCGAGACGTGAGAGCCGGAAGGAAGTTTGCCAAGATGTGCAGGATAGACAAGGCGGCAGCCAAGGTGCAAAGGTTTGCCGACTTGCACAAGACACTGTTCCTGGTCATCGTGTTCGGATTTGTTGGTGTGAGCTTCAGTTTCAACATCTATCGCATGGCAAGAGCTTACCATTATCAGGGCGAGCGACGCACCGCCACGGAGAGACAGGACTCGCTGATAAAGGCTCGCCATCAGAATATGGGGAATGCAAAGAACATAGTAAGGACCAATGAGGATGCACGCCATCCTCATAAAGACAAATAACGATGAAGCTGACAGAAAGAATCAATTTCAGACAACCCAAGTACATGCTACCTGCGATTGTCTATCTTCCACTGCTTGGTGCCTCCTACTTTATCTTCGACCTCTTTGATACCAAGGTGGCGGAGAAGAAGGATGCCAATATGCAGACCACGGAATATCTGAATCCGAACCTGCCACAAGCCCATATCAAGGGCGGTGACGGTATTGGAGGAAAGTATGAGAACATGTTGAACGCCTACGGCAAGATAGAAGACCATAGTGCCGTGGAGAATATAGACCGAGACAATGAGCAAGAAAAAGAAGAATACCAAAGCAAGTATTCGGATGCAGAACTGCAACAGTTGGATGCCGAAGCCAAGAAGCAGGCAGAAATGGAAAAACAGAGAGAAGCACAAGAAGCCCATGAGCGACAAAGAGAGAATGAGGCGTTGGCGGAGCTGAACAAGGCACTTGCCGAAGCAAGGCTGAAGGGACAGCAAGCCACGCAATCGAACAGCTCGACTTTAGCAGCTACCTCTCCTACCGACCTGCAAGGCTCAGCCAATGGCGGCATCAACATTGAAGGCAAGATCAAAGTGAATGAAAATGCCAGAAAGGAAGCAGACGAGAATGACAAGCCAAGTGAAGTGGTGAAAAAGGTGAAGACATCATCGGATTACTTCAATACCTTGGCAGTAAATGAGAAAGAGCCGACACTGATAAAGGCTATCATTGACGAGAATGTGAAAGCCGTGGATGGAAGCCGTGTACGTTTGAGACTGTTAGATGATGTGGAAATTGGTGAAATGGTGGTGAAGAAAGGCGCATACCTGTATGCCACCATGAGCGGTTTCAGTTCGCAACGAGTGAAAGGCACGGTAAAAAGCGTGTTGGTGGACGATGAGATAGTGAAAATCAACCTGTCACTCTATGACACAGACGGCATGGAAGGCTTGTATGTGCCAAGCAGCCAGTTCCGAGAGACCAGCAAAGACGTGGCAAGCGGAGCCGTAACCGGCAATGTGGATATGAACACCCCCAATACTGGCAGCAGTTTTTCGCAGTGGGGCATGCAGACCATGCAGAATGCCTATCAGAAAACAAGCAATGCCATAGGAAAGGCAATCAAGAAGAACAAGGTGAAACTGAAATATGGCACCTTTGTGTATCTGATAAACTCGAAAGATACCAAGAGCAAGTAAACATTAAACACAACAAAGTAAACATTACATCAATATGAATATCAAGAAGACCATTGGCACATTGATGATGTGCGCTATAACAGCCACACCCATGATGGCACAACAGACCAGTGCGGAGTGCTATCAGCCCTGCACCTACCAGGAAATGGAGCAGCTGACCGTGAACGAGCAAGTGACTACCGTCATTACGGCAAGTGAACCCATCCGCTTTGTGGATATATCCACCGACAAGATAGCAGGAGACCAGCCCATCAACAATACCGTGCGCTTGAAGCCCAAGGAGGGAATGCATGAAGATGGTGAGGTGCTTGCCATCGTAACCATCGTGACGGAACGATACCGTGCACAGTATGCATTGCTCTATACCACGAGATTGCAAGAGGCAGTGACGGATAAGGAGATACAACAGATAGAAAAGAATGCCTATAACAATCCTGCGGTCACATTGTCCTCAACGGACATGGCTCGTTATGCTCGCCAGATATGGAGTTCGGAAGCCCATGTGAACTATGTGAAGACCAAAGTCCATAAGATGGTAATGCGTCTGAACAACATCTATTCGTCGGGTGACTATTTCTTCCTGGATTTCTCCGTGGAGAACAAGACAGACATTCCGTTTGACATAGACCAAATACGATTGAAGTTGACGGATAAGAAGACCGCCAAGGCTACCAACTCGCAGATGGTAGAGTTACATCCAGTCTTCACGTTGGAGCAAACCAAGCGTTTCCGCTATGGCTACCGCAATGTGATAGTCATTCGGAAAATGACATTCCCAAATGACAAGCAATTAACTATCGAAATGACGGAGAACCAAATCAGCGGTCGCACCATCTCATTGAAAGTGAACTATAGCGATGTGTTGTCAGCCGACTCATTCAATCCGATTTTTCTAAAATAGCAATCATATCCAATGGAAGAAAGCAAGGAGCTACAAGGATTTTACAAGATATTTAGGGCGGTCATCTACATATCCGTGTTGATGGAGTTCTTTGAGTATGCCATAGACCCAAGGGCGATAGACGGTTTTGGCGGTGTGGTGTGCGACCTGCACGACCGCATCAAGCAGTGGTTCATCTACCATGACGGCAACCTGGTGTATAGCAAGGTGGTGACGTTCTTGTTGGTGTGCATCACCTGTGTAGGCACGAGAAACAAGAAACACTTGGAATTTGATGCCCGAAGGCAGGTGCTGTGCCCCTTGGTGAGTGGCGTGCTGCTGTTGGTGTTGTCCGTGTGGCTCTTTGGCTATGCGATGGACACTCGTCTCTATACTCTAAGATTGAGCACTATTCTCTATATGGTGGCAACCATCATCGGAACAGTTCTGGTGCATATCGCTTTGGACAATATCTCGAAGTTCCTGAAGGAAGGGCTGATGAAAGACCGTTTCAATTTTGAGAACGAGAGTTTCGAACAGTGCCAGAAGGAGGAATACAACAAGTACAGCGTGAATATCCCTATGCGTTACTACTATAAGGGTAAGTTCCGCAAGGGATGGGTAAACATCGTGAACCCATTCAGAGGCACCTGGGTTGTGGGTACGCCTGGTAGTGGAAAGACATTCTCCATCATCGAGCCATTCATCCGTCAGCACAGTGCAAAAGGCTTTGCGATGGTCGTTTACGACTACAAGTTTCCTACCTTGGCAACCAAACTGTACTACCACTACAAGAAGAACCAACAGTTGGGTAAACTGCCAGAAGGCTGCAAGTTCAACATCATCAACTTCGTGGATGTGGAATACTCCAAGCGAGTGAACCCGATACAGCAGAAGTATATCAATAACTTGGCAGCAGCGAGTGAGACCGCAGAGACACTGCTTGAATCCCTGCAAAAAGGCAAGAAAGAAGGCGGTGGCGGCAGCGACCAGTTCTTCCAGACCTCAGCCGTCAACTTCCTCGCCGCCTGTATCTACTTCTTCATCAACTATGGCAAAGAGCCATACGACAAGGATGGTAAGATACTGATAGCAGAGAAAGTACTTGATCCGAAGACCATGCAGATGAAGCCGACCGGTAAGGTGTTTAACCATGCAGGAGAAGAAGTGGAGCCAGCTTATTGGTTGGGCAAGTACAGCGATATGCCCCATATCCTGAGCTTCCTGAATGAGAGCTACCAGACCATCTTCAATGTGTTGGAGACCGACAATGAGGTGGCACCCTTGCTCGGACCTTTCCAGACCGCCTTGAAGAACAAGGCGATGGAGCAGTTGGAAGGTATGATTGGTACACTGCGTGTATATACCTCACGACTTGCCACCAAGGAAAGCTATTGGATATTCCATAAGGACGGCGATGATTTCGACCTGAAGGTCAGCGACCCGAAGAACCCAAGTTATCTGCTGATAGCCAACGACCCAGAGATGGAGAGCATCATCGGAGCATTGAACGCCCTTATCCTCAACCGACTGGTGACACGAGTGAATACCGGGCAAGGCAAGAACATACCAGTAAGCATCATTGTGGATGAGTTGCCTACACTCTACTTCCACAAGATAGACAGACTGATAGGCACAGCCCGAAGCAACAAGGTGAGCGTAGCCCTGGGCTTTCAGGAGTTGCCGCAGTTGGAAGCCGACTATGGCAAGGTAGGTATGCAGAAGATCATCACCACCGTAGGCAATGTGGTGAGCGGTTCTGCACGAAGCAAGGAAACGCTCGAATGGCTGTCCTCCGACATCTTCGGCAAGGTGGTGCAACTGAAGAAAGGCGTGACCATCGACAGAGACAAGACGAGCATAAACCTGAATGAGAACATGGAGAGTCTGGTGCCAGCCAGTAAAATCTCGGACATGCCGACAGGATGGATCTGCGGACAGACCGCAAGAGACTTTGTGGCTACCAAGACCGGCATGAATGGCAGCATGAACATACAGGAAAGCGATGAGTTCAAGACCAGTAAGTTCTATTGCAAGACCGACTTCGATATGGCAGACATCAAGAAGGAGGAAAGTGAGTATATGCCACTACCCAAGTTCTACACCTTCAAGAGCCGTGATGAACGTGAGCGCATCCTCTATAAGAACTTCGTGCAGGTCGGTGAGGACGTGAAAGCCATGATTGCAGAGATATTCAACAAGAAGAACGCCAAGTGACAAGCCAATGACACCCCAAAAAGCAAAACAAGAACAACATCCATGACGAAAAAGATAAGGACATATATTACCCTAATGCTCTTGTTTCTGTGCCAAAGCATCGTGGCACAGAACAAAACACCTACAAACGATAGCCCAAGCCAAACCGACTTGGGCATCTTTGCTTTGCCACCCTTTGAGCGAGCCGTGCGGTGCATCAAGTATTACGAGGGATGGCACGATATTAAGCGCAACTATCCCTATATCGGATGGGGACATCGGATTTTGCCGCATGAGAAGTTCAAGAATAATCTCACTTATCTGCAAGCCGACTCCCTGTTGCGCTCAGATCTCACCAAGTTATGTGCCATGTTTCGTAAGTACGGTAGAGACTCACTACTCCTTGCCGTACTTGCCTACAATGTCGGCCCCTACAAGATATTAGGGAACAAAAGATTTCCGAAGAGCCGTCTCCTGCAAAAGATTGAGCGAGGATTGCGTGACATAGAAAAAGATTACCTTGACTTTTGCAGATGGAGAGGCAAGCATATCCCATCCATCAGAAGACGGAGACAAACAGAACTTTTACTGCTTATATAATAAGGCGTAAACCGAAAAAACATTATTCACCATTAAGATTATAGCATTATGGCAACAGTAAAAGTAAAGTTCCGTGCCTCCTCGGTGGAGGGGAAGGAAGGCACATTGTATTATCACCTTATCCATCAGCGCAATCTGCGTTGGATCAGTACCGACTATCATGTCTTTCCTGAGGAGTGGAACGACAAAAAATCGGCTATCATCATTAGTGATCGCAATAATCGTCAGGCACATCTACAACTCATCCAGTCAAAGATAGATTGGGAGATGAAGCAGATGCAGCGCATCATCCATGACAAGGAGATGGTGCGCATCCCTTATTCCATTGACGACATAGCCAAGGAAATCCAGCAACTGCCGCCAAGCCAGAGCGTATTTACATTCTTCCGACAGCAGATAGCCAAGAAAGAGCAGATGCAGTGCATAGGTACCAAAAACAACTATGTCAGTGCCGTCAATCGCTTCATGGAGTTTCGTGGTCACGAAGACCTCGCCTTCACCCAGATGACAAGCGACATGATGGAGATGTATCAAGCATGGCTTTGGAACAGAGGCGTAGGGCAAAACACCGTGGCGTTCTATCTGCGCACACTCCGCACCCTCCACAACAAGGCGATAGAAGCAGGGCATGCTCCCGACAACGACATCTTCGCCCATGTGCAGACCGCCAATGTGAGAACTGGCAAGCGAGCCATTTCCGTCAAGGATATTCGCAAGATTGAAAAATTGGAATTGCCTCGCGGTTCATCTCTTGACAAGGCACGAGACCTGTTCTTGCTCAGTTTCTATCTGCGTGGTATGGCATTCGTGGATATGGCATTCCTGAAGAAAAGCGACTTGAAATGCGGAATGATAAGCTACAACCGTCGAAAGACCCACCAAAATCTCAATATCGAATGGATGAAATCCATGCAAATGATCATAGACAAATACGCCGAGCAAACTAAAGACTCTCTTTATCTGCTGCCTATCTTGACAGGCAAAGATACTTCGCTTTATACCGCATACCGTAAGGTGGAACACAATACCAACTACAATCTGAAGAAAATTGGTGAGAAGATAGGCTTGAAGATACCGCTGACCACCTATGTGGCACGCCACACATGGGCAAGCGTCGCCCTGCACATGAACATTCCGATAGCCACTATCAGCGAGGGAATGGGCCACAGCTCCTACAAGACCACACAGATTTACTTACAGTCGTTAGACATGGCAACCATCAACGAAGCCAACGAGCAAATCATAAAAAAAATCCGATTAAACGAGTGCAATGAAAATTAGTTTTCAGATTGCTGAGCGTGAGGATTTTATCAAAAGATCTTGAAAGATTTGTAAACAAATAGTCATATTTACACAATCCCGAAATGAAGGGGTAAAATGTTTAGCAAATTTCACGCTTTCTTCTTATAAGAGAGCAAACTCGCTACAAAAATACGAAAATTAGTTGGATTACATGTCAGATTTTATCATTTTCTGTATGTCATTCTAAAAAAATCACACAAATGTTTAGCAAATCTGCCTTGGACGATTCCTCCAAGTAGCAGATTTGCACTTGTTTCGGCTGTTTTGCGCTTTTATAAGAAGAGAGTGTAATGAATGTAAAATAATGATACATGTGCAAAGGCAGTAATGTCTGATACTCATAAATACGATTAAGATTATGCACAGCAATAATAAATTGACTATATCTCCACAACCATCATGTATGGTTGTAGCTGAGGACATAAAGTAGAGCAGAATTTATGAAACCGGATGGTACAAGTTCTTTTTCTACAGCCGACGAGAAACTTGTTTCTCCAAAGGGCAACCACGTTACAGAGCCAGACGCAAAGACTGGTTCTGCGATAAAGAAGTGTCGTCAATCGAACGGAACAACATGGTCTTACGTCTTTGTTCACAACAGCAAAGTGAAGAAGATGGAGGAACAGTTGGAGACGGACAAGATAACCTTTTTTGTGCATAAGACTGTGCGTTATTTCAAGAAATTGGGCAAGCAAAAGGTTCAACATCAAGAAGTTCCGACCGTCAGCGGACTTGTCTTCTTCCAAGGTTTTCCCGAAGAAATACAAGCCTATCTCGATAAGCACTTCTCTCACGCCCGTCTGTGTAAGAATTGTAGCACAGGCAAGGTAGCAGAGATACCCGACTCACAGATGCAACCATTCATGCGTGTCACGGAAACCTCTCCTGAGCGCATCCGTTTCCTTCTCCACCCTTATCATTATTATGCTCGCAACCGCATTCTCCTCCGTATCACCACAGGTGAGATGGCTGGATTGGAAGGCTACATCATTCGTATTGACCGAGATCGCCGTCTGGTGATGGACATCGGCGGAATGAGTGTAGCAATCAGCGGTGTTCATGCCGAGCACTTTGAGGAAGTGGAGCAAAGCAAAACCTCAATCACCCATGAGAACATCTTTTATCAACGCAACCTGCAAGAGCGACAAGTGCTGATAGACCGCTATTTCCATCCTGTAAAAGACGACAAGGAAGTGGCATTGCAAGCAGAAAACATCGATTATCTGAGGAAATACGCTTTGGACGAGTTGGCGCATAACCGTATCAATATCAATGATACATGGAACATCTTTTCCTTTATCATCGAGGAGATAAACTACTACTATGCGCCCTTTGTAGAACAGTTCAAGGAGCACCTTGACCCCATCATGTGTGAAGGAGGCAAGGTACTCCAAGAAATGGAACAGATTATCAAAAGTCCTCATATCAGTCCTAACGACAAGACCAGATACGAAAATGACTATCAGGAGATATTGTCGCATTACGAATATCTGTTCTAAATAGCAATATTACAGTTTCATTATATTATCCATCATTGCCATGACCAAGGAATTGTGGCGCAAGATTATGGATGAGGTGAGTGTGAGCGAGGTGATATAATAATTGATTTAGTAACAATAAGTAATTGCAAAATATGAAACATCTAATAAAGTTTTATCCCGTAGAGAATGCTGATTGCACACTTATTAAGCTGAGCAATGGCATGACTATCATCGTAGATTGTCAGTTGTTTGATAATTTAAACGATGAAGAAGGAAATCAAATCCGTTATGATGTCAAAAAAGATTTATTGAAAGAACTTGGTACAGATAGTAATGGTTATCCATATGTGGATTTATTTGTAAGCACCCATCCACACGATGACCATTGTAAAGGATTTGAAGGAAACTTTTATCATGGAAATCCAGATGAGTATGATTCAAAGAAAAATGCAAATGAGATAATCATAGGTGAGTTATGGGTAACACCACGTGGAATTGGCAATGAATTAGCAGATTCTGCAGAAACGATTCGCCAAGAGGCAAAACGTCGTAGACATCTGTATGATGATAATAAGAATTTCGTTGGAAGCTATGGAAATTTCTTGAGAATTGTTGGTTACAACAAACAAGCAACTTTTGATGTTCGATATGGATATGTTCCTGGTACGCTTGTAACAACTATTGATGGACAAGATATGACTTGGCTTGAAATGTTTATTCATGCACCATTCAAGGAGGATGTGGACAAAAGTAAAGCTGAAGACGATAAGAACGCCACTTCTATTGTTGTCCAATATCGCTTTAAAGTAAAAAATGATATTGGTGAAATTCAAACCGTATGCAAATTATTGATGGGAGGTGATGCCGAACATGAAATATGGCAACATATTATAGACAACAATACAGATGATGAAAATCTAAAGTGGAATATATTTATGTCGCCACATCATTGTTCTTGGACTTTTTTCAACGATTCAGAAAACAAGGATGAAGTATTACCATCTGCTGATACTATTATGGAGAAGCAGATAGGTATGAAGTCATGTGTCATAGCATCTTCTAAAAAGATACTTGATGATGACAAGAATCCTCCATGTTATCAAGCGAGAACAGAATATATGAAAAGGTTGAAAAATAAAGATAATTTCTTTAACACTGCCATCGATCGTGTGCAAGGGAAGATTCCTCAGCCTATCGTTTTTTACATAGACAAACATGGTAAAAACAAGATTTATCAAGCTTCAACAGCAGGTGAATCTGTAGTTACACGTCCTGCTCCAAGAGCAGGAGAAAACTAACAAATGGAAATGGGAAGGGGCTATAAAATAGTTGAAGGCTGTAAAATCCAAGGAATTCATTTGCGTCTTCCGAGGGCTATATCCATATACAGGGCTGCAATGCGTCATGAGCAAGTGGATATACTCTCCTGTCAACGTAAATCAGATTCAAGTGAAGTAATTATTCTTAGGTTATCCCATTTGAACATTCCAGACGAACCTGATTTCCCCATTTTGACGAGTGAAGACATCGCTATACGCTGTCTGAAAGAAGATTTGGAATTGCCGGAAGTATATGCTATACGAAAAGACTTTCCCATAGGACTTCCACATTCTAATATAAGGGAACATGCTCGTCCTGTATCAATATGTGTCTCTGATGTGCAGTTTTCGGATATTCGTCCTCAATTCAATGCTTTTGATTTTATCAATAGCATTATCAGGTGGTTTAATTTGAATAGCATAGGAGAATTGCATGAGAAAGATCGGCCTTTGGAAGTATTTTTCCAATACCATGATTTTTGTGGAATGGTCAATAGTTTCTCAAGCATTACACCTTATGGCGCATATAAAAAGAGGACAGAACACACTTATACCTTAGAATTTGTTGGCAAGTCACAAGCAAATTGCGATATATGCATGATCGTCTTAAAACCTACAATTTCAAAAAACTTGGCATTTTTACCTAAGAATATAGGTGAGTTAAATGTATTGGAAACGATTGATGGCAAGTCTGTAATAGAAACGATACTCGATTTTGCAAGAAAGACGGATGGTAAATCCGAGAGAAGTTTATTATTGATGTTGGCTATTCAACGGAAGAATCTAACTTCTGCCTCTACAGATAGGATAGACCTTGCCATTGTAAAATTAGGGAAAAGCATTCATGATATAGAGAATTACAGAAGACGTGCATGTGACAAGAATACATTTAAAGCATGGTTAAAATCCTTGCCAATAAAGGTAGAAATGCTATTGGAAAACCCTTGTAAAGAAGTGAACGTCTCGCAAAATGGTAAAACGACATTATACTCACAAGTTACTTTTATTGGTACAGGCACTTTAGGCTCTAACATCATTGATCATTTTGTGCGTGAGGGTATATCCGATAGCATATGTATTGTTGACTTCGATGTTTATTGCTCGCATAATATCAGTCGGCATATACTACAACCAAGAGACATTATGAAGTCTAAAGCCTCTTGTATAAAAGACCACTTTGATGGAATTTCTGGTACTAAGATTTTCTCTATTGATAAAAACGCAATGAGTCTGAAGCCTCATGAAGAAAAAATGGCATTCAGCAATACGGATTTGGTCGTTGATGCCAGTACTTCAATAGGTGTAGAACGAAAGCTTGCATTATCTTCCAAGTATGTGGGTAAAAGAAAATGTACATTGTTCCTTAATCCTAAAGGCAATGATTTGGTTTATATGATGGAGGATATGAATGGAGAGCAGCGGCTTGATTTGTTAGAGATGAGCTATCAATATAATTTGATTACATCTGACATTTTGTCTAACCATCTCGACACTGCAGATTTGAGAAGAACAAATGACTTCAGCTGTAGATCTGAATCAAATGTTTTGGACTATGATAATATTGGAATGCTTGCATCTGTCGCATCTCAACAGATACAAAAAACGACACAACAATCAGATTGTCAGTTAAGTATTTGGAGAGTAGATAAAGAGAACAGCACAATCTCTAAGATTGGCATGAAAATCCTTTCATGGGATAGACAGATTATTGATAATGTATCCGTTTATTGTTCCACACAACTAATTGATGAAATTAGCACACTGCGTAAAGCAGATTTGACTAAAGAAACTGGAGGTTGTCTCTTTGGCTGCTATGATAAGGACGCAAAAAATATATACGTTTTTTATCAACACTATGCTCCATCAGATAGTAAATGTTCTTACAATTATTTCGAAAGAGGCTGTAATGGTATGTTGAATGTATTGGAACAAATTTCCAAAAGGACATATCATCAGGTAAGGTATTTAGGAGAATGGCACTCTCATCCAAATGCAAGTTGTTCACCAAGTTCTTTAGATAAAGAGCAATTTGCTAAAATGAGTGAGCAAATGAGAGATGAAGATTTACCATTTGTGCAACTAATTATGGGTACAGATGGAATATATATAAAAGCAATTATGTAAACGATAAAATATGAAGGACTATGAAACTTACGCTCGGAAATATCCCGCGATAATTTCGATGTTGATACCAGCAATTGTTACAACGCAAATTTTATCTTCTTGGTTCAGCCAATTCCAAGATTGTTTTGGAACTGTTCTTTCGCTAATTGGAATATTTGTACCAGTTGGAGTTGTTTATGGTGCAATTGGTTATTTTGCACGTCAATTATTTAGGGATGCTTCAAAAATGTTTTTCCAGTTTCCCATCTTTAAGGAAGATGAAACGGAAATGCCAACTACTAAACTTTTATTATGGTCTGATAAGAAACGAATGTCAGCAAACATGATAAAAACTATAGCGGCGAAATTAAAGGAAGACTTTGGCATAAAGCTGTTGAGCGAAGCTAAAGAGCAAAACAATTTGTTGGAAGCAAAGAAAACTATAGTTGATGGGGTTGGAAAAATTCGTGAGGTGACAAGGAATAACCCGAATCTCCTTCAATACAATATTGATTTTGGATTTTGCCGAAATTATCTGGGCGGAGCAGTTTATTCCACATCCTTCTTACTGATAATTTTATTTTTGAATATATTTGATGTAGTTGATAATTGGCAAATTACACTAATCGCTCTTGCTTTTCAAGTACTTTTAGGCATTATTGTTTTTGTAAGTTTGAAAAGCAAAGGATATAGTTATGCTCGTGCATTGTTTAATGCATATATAGGAAATTCAGAATATAATTGGTAAAATGCAAGATTTTAAACTTAAACAGCCACAACCTTTAAGGATTGTGGATTATCATATTGAAATGCTTTCTGTTGGTGCTGCCGATTGTTTCATTATCTATTATACTGATAGCAAAGGCTGTAACAAATTGATTCTTGTTGATGCCGGCAATTATAAAGACGGACAGAATATCATCAATCATATTAGGAAGTATTATTCTAATCCTATAATAGACTTGGCAATTGTAACACACCCCGATGCTGATCATTTCGGGGGCTTTGTTAAGATGTTGGAGAAAATCAAGGATGCAGAAGATGATGCTATACCTATTAAACAATTTTGGTTGAATAATCCTCAGAATCATGTCAAAGTAACTCAAGTGCAAAACGAAATTAAGGAAACCACGTTAGCAAATAGAGTCGCAAGATTATTTGACCAAGGTGAAAGTAATCTTTTGGATTTGATAGAATCCCTAAGAATTTCAATATCGGATAAGTTTGCTCAACCTATTTTTTATAAGGATAAGGTAACAGGGATAATTGTTGCAAAACCAAGTAAGGAAAGAGATTTTTTAGGTCTTACTATTATTGGTCCAACTTTGGGCTATTTTGAGAAACTTGCACCGAATATGAGATTTGACAATCTGAAAGGTTATTCGTATGATGCCAAAGATGATGATGAAGCTTTTAGACCGACTGAATCGTGTTTGAGCAAAGCATTGGACGATGCTACTGATGACTCTTCAGTTCATAATCAAAGTAGTTTAATTTTCATGTTTGAGCCAGAAATAGGAAAGAAATACTTATTTATGGGAGATGCAGGGGTTGAAGCATTGGCAAATATACCACAATGCCATAAGAAAGCCATCAAAGATATATATTGGCTAAAAGTTCCTCATCATGGCAGCAAACATAATCTTGATAGTAAGACTATTTTGTTTTTGCATCCCAAGGAGGCTTACATTTCTACAGAAAAACAAGGACACTATTTGAATCAATGTACCATCAATGCATTAAAGCAAATAGGTTGTAAGGTTTTCTCTACGCATAGAAATAAAGCAAATTTCCTTCATCATGGCGAACGTGAGGAGTATACAACTGCAATGCCAGAATAACCATGGATAAGAGAGATAATAAAATCGGCTTAGCTTATAAGCATTCAACCCCTATTTTGGCAGTTAGAAGATCATCAGCAATATGCAGAAAGTAAAGTCTCGCAACGGTCGCATTTGGCAGTGGTAACAGAGGGATATGAGCAAGAGAAGAAGATTGCCGATTCAGTACTTGAGATTCCACTCTCAATGCACTTGTGCCATTACTGAGTGTATTACCCCTCCAGATACTTGCTTATTATGTGGCAGTAGATAAGGGATTGGATGTGGATATGCCAAGTAATCTGGCAAAGAGTGTAACGGTAGAATAAGATGAGAAATAATAAATGGAACAAGATAATTTAAAACAAAAAGTAAGTAAAGGACTCCTTTGGAATACAATACACAACTTGTCGATGAAAGGCATTCAGTTTTTACTGATGCTTTTTATGGCTCGCCTTCTTTCACCAGATGACTATGGAACTGTAGGTTTGTTGGCGATATTCATCCAGTTGTCTAACACCTTTGCCGAATCAGGCTTTTCGTTAGCATTAGTAAGAAAGCAAGATAGAACACAGGTTGATTTGTCCACAGCTTTTTATTTTAATATAGTTGTGGGTATTATTTGTTATTTTATAGTATTCTGTATTGCACCTTGGGTTGCAGACTTTTATAGCAAACCCATATTGACGTCCTTGCTAAGAGTACTGGCTCTTACAATTCCTATCAGTTCATTGAGCACAGTACTTGTTGCTATGATGAATTACAACATGCAGTTTAAAAAACAAGCCATGATTTCCATTACTCATACTCTTGTCTCTGGAGCATTGGGATTGGCAATGGCCTTTATGGGCTATGGCGTTTGGGCTTTGGTTGGTCAGAGTTTGATAGCAACATGTTTAGGGACTGTGCTCTGCTGGCTTCTAAATCGTTGGCATCCTTCTTGGATATATTCTTGGAAATCGTTCCACGAAATGTTTGGATTTAGCAGTAAGTTGCTTCTAACACGCATTATAGATACTATTTATGGCAATGTGTATAGTATAGTTATAGGTAAAGTTTATTCTCCTGCAACATTGGGACATTATACCAGAGCACAAAATTGGGCAACTATGCCATCAACAAATATAGTAGGTATATTGAATAATGTGTCATTTGCTTCTTTGTCCAAAATTCAAGATGATATAGAACGTTTACGGTCTGTTTATCGCAAAATGATAAAGACATCAGCATTTATTGTATTTCCGCTGATGTTTGGCTTGTCTGCAGTTTCTCTGCCTTTGATCTTTTTTACAATTGGAACAAAATGGGAGTTGTGTGCTCAGATATTGCAGATTATATGCTTTATGTTTGTCTTTATGCCTATCCAATCATTGAATATTAATCTAATCCAGGCTATGGGAAGAAGTGACTTGTCTTTGAAGATAAGTGTTGTAGGAAAGGTGTTGTCTCTTCTTGTCCTTTTTGGTTCATTGCCATTTGGTATTATTCCTATGTGCTGGTTTAGTGTTATATCTTCAGTAGTTATATTGTTGATTAATTTTTATTATGTAAGTAAATTATTAGGATTATCGATTTTAAATCAGTTAAAGGATTTGTTTCCTTCAGCCTGTTTGTCTGCAATAATGTATATTGCTGTATTATTTACAATTAGACTGTTTTCAATAGATTGGATACAACTTCTTGCTGGCATTTTTGTAGGTATGGCTCTTTACACAGGTCTTGCTTATGTATTTAAAATGAAGAGTTTGTATGATACCATAGGTGTCATTAAAAATATGATTCATAAATAAATATAAGAATATGAAAGCTCCAAAAATTATTGCAGAAATCGGTTGCAATCACAAAGGTGATATGGCAATCGCAAGAGAAATGATTATGACGGCTGCAACTTATTGCAAGGTTGATGTCGTTAAGTTTCAAAAACGTTGTAATAAAGAACTTCTGACTCCAGAAGAGTACAATGCACCACATCCACATCCTGAGAATTCTTATGGTAAGACCTATGGAGAACATCGTGAGTTCTTGGAATTTACTCTTGACCAGCACAAACAACTTCAAGAGTGGTGTAACGAGTTAGGTGTTGAATATTCAACCTCGGTTTGGGACTTAACATCAGCAAAGGATATATGTACTCTTCATCCGAACTTAATCAAAGTGCCTTCCGCTTGCAACCTCAACAAACCACTACTCTCTTATCTCTGTGATGAGTTTGGTGGTGAAATTCACCTTTCTTTTGGCATGACATCGAGAAATGAGGAAGAACAAATCATAAAATTTTTCGAGGGAAAAGGCCGTAACAAGGATTTGGTTATCTATGATTGTACATCTGGATATCCAGTACCTTTTGAGGATATTTGCTTGTTAGAGATAACCCGTTTGCGTGAGTTGTACGCAGATAGAGTGAAGGCTATAGGGTTCTCTGGTCATCATCTCGGTATAGCTGTTGATAGCGCGGCTGTTGCCTTAGGTGCAGAGTGGATAGAACGCCACTATACACTCGATAGAACTTGGAAGGGAACAGACCATGCTGCTTCTTTGGAACCAGATGGCGTGCGAAAGTTGGCTCGTGATTGTCGTGCTGTTGCCAAAGCACTGTGCTATAAGAAAGAAGAAATTCTTGATATAGAGAAAGTGCAGCGAAATAAGTTGAAAAAGAATCAGGTAAAATGGTAATTGACAAATGAAAACAATAGCTTTTATTCCTGTTCGAGGTGGCAGCAAGTCTATACCACTAAAGAACATAAAGCCATTTTGTGGCAAGCCCTTGGTTTGTTGGAACATTGAAGCACTTGAGAGATGTCCACTGGTTGATGAGATTGTTGTAGCAACAGATTCCGATGACATTTGGAATACAGTGGAAAAACAGAAGTATCAGAAAACTGTTCTTTACAGACGTTCTGCCGAGAATGCTTGTGATACCGCGTCAACAGAAAGTGTTATGTTGGAGTATATACGTTATGCTCAATTGGCTGATACCGATATATTCATGTTAGTACAAGCTACTTCTCCATTGACAGAAACCATACATTTTACAGAGGCATTACAAATGTTTCACAAGGGAGAATATGACAGTATTATTACTTGTGTTCGAAATTATCGTTTCTTTTGGAATGAAGACGGAACTTCTATGAATTATGATTATAGAAACCGTCCACGTCGTCAGAATTTTAAGGGTATGCTAATGGAGAACGGTGCCTTTTACATTAATGCTGTAGCAAATGTTAAGGGAAATAAAAATCGTTTAAGCGGTAAAATTGGTATCTATGAAATGCCTGAATATACCGCAACAGAAATTGACGAACCTGACGATTGGATTGTATTGGAAGAAATGATGTGCCGTCATGTATTGGCAAAGAATCATCCAAAAGACTATAAGGAGGTAAAATTGTTTCTTTCTGATGTTGACGGAACATTGACAGATGGAGGAATGTATTATAGTGAAAATGGAGATGAACTTAAAAAATTCAATACTCGTGATGGAATGGGCATGAATATGCTTCAGAGTAAAGGTATCAAAATCGGTATTATCACGAGTGAAGATAGAAAACTAAACCAAAGAAGAGCAGACAAATTACATCTTGATTATTTTTGCCAAGGTAAAGCCAATGGCGGAAAATTAGATACCGTTAATGGAATTGTTGAAAAGATGGGCATATCTTTGGCTAATGTTGCGTATATAGGTGATGATGTTAATTGCCTACAGCTTTTGTCTGCTGTTGGTTTTGCCGCTTGCCCATCAGATGCTTCTTCTGCAGTGAAAAACATTCCTTATATAGAGATTATGCAGAGAAGAGGTGGATATGGGTGTGTACGTGAATTTTGTGATAAGATTTTAAATGGGCTACAACTATAATAAATAAAGATTGTAAGTCAAGTTTTCAGTAATGTATAAAAATAACTTGCACAAGAAACTTTAATTAGAGTACTTTAGTTAAGGCATCCAAGTTTATAATTGTGCAAGTTATTTTCACATATAACTTATTTGAAAAAATATAATATTCTTGATGTAAAATATTTCAATACATGGCACTTTCTTTACGAGCAGAGCAAAAGAGTATAACAAATCTCTTTAATAGTGGGGAGGACGTTTATGTTATTCCTGAATATCAGCGGCCCTATTCTTGGAACAAGGATACTTGTTTCCAATTCTATACAGATATAACAAATGCTTTCTTAGATGGGAAGGATTATTTTGTTGGTAATATTATTATGGCACGGAGTGATATGGAAACTAATAGACCTAATGTGGTTGATGGACAGCAACGATTAATAACACTTTGGCTATTTACGAAAGTGTTGACAGTCCTACATCCGGATAAATCACGTCTTGTTCGTTTGTTGGAAGTGGAGTCTGTGTTGTCTGATAATTCTTTACCACGAATAGATTCCAAGGTTTATGAACACGATGACCAAAGAAACATAGAATCGGTTTTAAGTTATACTTTTGATACATTTGAGAGTATTTGGCAAGAATTGTCTGAAGAAAAACACAAATTAGTGCATGAGAAAAAATATAGTAGAATAGAAATTAATGCTCTTTATTTATATAAATGGATGTCTGAGTTTTATGTAAATTTAGGTTGTCATGAAAAGAAAACAGAGTTTTTGGTCTATTTCTTAGATCATGTATATCTACTTCCTATTGAGCTTGATGGCAAGGACATGGAAGAGGCAAGTGATAGAGCATTGACAATATTTGAAACGATTAATAACCGTGGACAAATATTGGAAGATTCTGATATATTTAAGGCTCGCTTGTATAAAAGTGCTAAGGCGGAAGGAAAAGGAGATGATTTTATTGAACAATGGCTTGAGTTTAATGCAATTTGTTCAGATTTAAAGATAAGTGTTGATGATTTGTTTCGTTATTATTATCATATATTACGTGGACAGGAGGGGGTTACTACTAATGAAGGAAGTTTGCGTGAATATCTGACGCGTGATAATAATTCAGCACTTAGTGCTAAACCTTATAAGAAGGTGGTAGAAGATTTGGCAACCATTGCTGGTATCTTGCAATGGATGAATGCACCTGAAAAAATGTCTATAGAAGTTGCCCAAATGGTTCAATTGTTATCTCAATATACTAATCAATATCCAAAATATGCTTTGGTAAACTATGTTTTTACAGAAGGGATAGAATACGAGGATAAATTAAAAAAATTCTTAAGAACAATTGTAAAGTACTATTACTACCGTGGGGCAACAATACAAGTAAAATACGAGACATACCGTATAAATAAGCTAATAGCGAATCATATAGAGATTGAACCTTATGATTGTAGTGATATCGATGAAGACTATTTTGAACATTTAGGCCTATTAAGAAATGGATATGCCCTGTTGGCACATTATCTCATGTTCCCTGATAAATATGAGAGTAATATATATTTCGACAAGATAATTTATAGACGAGATTTTGAAATTTTGTCTCCAGAATGGCATAGTATGAATTTTGATGAAATCAACAACAATATAGCTAATTTTATAGTTCTGGATGTTCCTAAACGCTCCTTAGCATTTAAAGCTAAAAAAACGTATTATTCAAAATCAAAATTAAAAGATGTGCGTGACATTTTCGGAACATCT
Organism: Segatella intestinalis; assembly: GCF_029348455.1. Lineage (NCBI taxonomy): Bacteria > Pseudomonadati > Bacteroidota > Bacteroidia > Bacteroidales > Prevotellaceae > Segatella > Segatella intestinalis. The sequence continues at coordinate 133,664 of NZ_JARJVV010000007.1, read as the reverse complement.
ACGCCTTTGTCTTTAGGCGTTTTCTTGGAACGGGAAAAAACATTAAAGTCAATTCTTTTAAGATACTTTAAAATGTTGGAGTTATGAATTCACTTTTTCTACATAACTTTAAAGCCTTTAAAGATGATTTCTCGTTGAACCCTAATGGAGATAATGTGTTGCTTTATGGTGAAAATGGTGCTGGAAAATCATCATTGTTTGAGGGTCTCAAACTATTTTATTTTCAAGAACGCTTGTTGAGAGAACGTATTGCTCCTAATATAGTAGGACAAGCAAGAATTGATGAAACAAAACAGGTATTAGATGAATATAAATATGCTGATAATCTAGCCATGAAGGTGAGTGTTGATAATGTTGACTTTGATTCTCATGATAATATAAACGATAGTATATTTTTAGTATCATATCAAAATATTGCTCAAACAGATGTTATTTGTATAGAAGATTTGGTAAATAATGCTTATTTTTCTCAAAAAGATAATCATTTGCATTGGATAAGTGATGACTTCATAAATATGATAATCGATTGTGTAAATGAGGATTTGGAAGATTGTTTTTGGATGGAGGGTGTTAAAGTTCATTCTATTGATATTCATGGAAGATGTTCAATTGAAAATTCACAAAATAAGATACCGAAGTCAATAGAACTTTATAAGTTTTTCAATGAATCTATAATTCATGTTGTTAAATTTATTATATTGATAGAAGCTATGGGCTATTTCCAAAACCAAATATTAAAACCTATGCTGGTCTTAGACGATTGCTTCAATAGTTTAGATATGCCGAATAGGACTTTTATGATGAAATTCTTGTTGAAGAAGACTGTCGGTATTCAAAAAGTTGTCCTCACACATAATATAGGTTTTTATAATCTTTTTATCCATATCATTCAAAATGTCGCAAAGCAAGAAAATGATTGGAAATTTTATCAGTTAGCAAAAATAGGAGAGGAAAGAATATTGTTGGATGGTTCTGAAGATACAACGGCTGATATAAAGCAAAATATGGAAAATGATTCTGCTGCAACAGTTGGAAACAAATTGCGTCAGCGATTTGAAATACTTGTTTATAAGTTGAGTAGTCTGAATAATATAGGCGAATTACAGGAAACTAAGGATTTATTAGATAAAATGTGTTCGCCAAATGCACATATTCATTTATCCAAGCAAGGGGATGTTGTGAAAGATATTTATACCTTAGTAGATGAAATATATTCTAACGTGACTAATGGTAATGAATATAAGTTAGCCAAGCGGTTGAAAGAGAAAATTGATAATTTTAGGAAACATGATTTCATGAAACTTATAAAACCCTCGCTTGTGGAATTGAGGCTATTACAGAAAGTGGCATTACATCCAGCCTCTCATGGACACCATGGTTTACCACCTATCTCGGAAAACGAAATAGATGTCTCTTTAGTATTATTAGAGAAATTGGAAAATGCAATAAAATCTGTTTCTTCAAGAGAAGATGTTAGTTCTATTTGACTATAATAATATTTTTAGGCAAAAATAAATATTGATTAAAAATGGAAAAAGTTCGTAACTCAAACATGGAGTTGCTTCGCTTGTTGGCAATGTTCATGGTATTGGTATATCATGCTGATTTCTTGTCATTGGGTGTACCAAAAATGGACTTTGCAATGAATGCAAGTCAATGGATAGACTCTTCATTACGGTTTCTCATACAATCTGCGTGTGTCGTATGTGTAAATGTGTTTGTCATGTTGTCGGGATGGTTTGGAATCAGACCGAAATTAGATAGACTCATTTCGTTTCTTTTCCAAGTGACATTTTTTACTATAGTTGGGATCTTCGTAAATGTCATGTTGGGGGGGCGTCATTTGTGCTTTGATGATTTGAAAAATCTTTTTATGCTTAATGATAACCTATGGTTTCCTAAGTCATATCTGCTACTCTATCTTTTCAGTCCAGTATTGAACGCTTTCGTAGAAAGAACATCTAAAAGGCATTTTCGTATTTTGTTGATAGGCATAATTGCTTTTCAGATGGTTTATGGTTGGCTGTCAAGAGGTGTTGCATGGTATATGGGAGGATATAGTTGCATCTTCTTTATGGAATTGTATTTATTGGCTCGTTATGTCCGTTTACATGTGGATTATTTGCATTATTCAAAAAAGTTCATAATTTTGTCATATGCAATATGTTGCGTAGTTATTGCCTGTATATGGATGTGTCTAATGGCAAAGAACATTGATGTAACAAGATTCCTTAATGTTTATACACAACCATTTGCTATATTGGGGGCATTATTATTGCTTATGTTGTTTTCTAAGTTCAACTATCAAAGTAAAAAAATAAACAAGATAGCTGGTTCATGCTTTGCGGTTTATTTGTTTCATTGTGCTCCTAATATGTTGCAGCATTTTTCCTATGCTATAGCCAATTTGCATGATGAAAGTAATCTATTTATGTTTATCTTTTATGCATTGCTGTTGATTGTTGCAGTTTATTCTGTAGCAATATTATTGGATCAAGTTCGAATTTGGCTTTGGAATATGGTCCACCAGTCATCAATTTATTTAAAAAGTATCAATAAATGTCAAACTTATTTGTAGTATTCACACCTTTTCAGCTCTTTATCGCCCAACAGCTTGTACATCAGGAGCAGTTGAAGGATTGTATCTTGATAGAGGCATACGTTGCTGGTAATCCTCATTTCATAGAAATATATGATATGATGGAGATGGAGGGTATGTGGAAAAAGAAGTATATTATTCCAGATTTCGCCCAATGGGATGGTTTACGTACCACATCTATTATGGATGAGGTAAAAACTTATAAAATGTATCGTAAGATATGGAATCTGATTAAATCTAATAATGTTGGAACTCTTTATTTAGGTGAAATGCAAAACAATGCAATTCGCTTCACAGATATTGTTTTTCATCATAAGGGGATTAAAATCGTATTCTTCGAGGAAGGCACTGCGCATTATATCCAGAGACCATATAAGAAAGAGACTCGTTGGATGAAGTTTAGGGAATTTATTCGTGACTTGGTAGAATATTTGCCTTTATATCATGTGAGATTTGCAAAATGGAGATATGTTCTTTGTCGTCCGTTTGAAGGAGAATTGCCTATGGATGTGCGTTATAGTGTTATCCCTGGACATTATAATAAACCATTTGATAAACAGTTGTACCCGTCTTTGGTTATATCTAAAAAATTGGAGGCGTATATGGCTGAATCAATATGCGATACCGATAAAAAACGAGTAATGTTTATGACCGATCCTTTGGCTGAGGTTATCGGTTCTGAGTTTATGGAATGCTATTTTGACACAATAAAAGAATGTTTTGATAGTATATCCAAGGATACAGAAGTATATATCAAGTATCATCCTCGTGATCCCAAAAAATCTCGAGACAGAGTAATGGAGATAGGCAAAGCATGTGGAATTGACTGCAAGGTGATGAGTGAAAGAGTAAATATACCAGCCGAATATTATCTTCAAAAGTTCAAATTTGATTCAATTTTTGTATTTAATGCCAGTACCTATTTCTATGATGGGTACTTATTCCCTAAATGTAATTTCGTGAAGCTTCTTCCAAAGTTGTATGTGCGAGTTAAGGCTGCTGGGTTAAGTGAAGATAAGTTGAAGTGGTTTGATGTATTTCTTAAAAAATAGTCTAAATGAATCCAATTAGTATAAAGCAGACAATTCGTCTCAAGTTAGACAAACTTTTTCATATAGATAGAAAAGGTGAGTATGGTTTGATGGCAAATGATGCATATTTGTCACCTGATACCGTTCTTTTCAGCAAAAAGAATCTATTTATGGAAGAGAATACAAGTATTCCTGGTGGGGCAATGATCTTAAATCCCCGTTCTAAGTTTATCATGAAGAAAGGTAGCTTTTCTTCTTATAATCTATGTGTATGTCCTGGTAATCATGCAGTTGTGAAAGGTGTATGGAAACATGATGTTACAGATGCTATGAAGGATGAGCTATATCCAGACCATCGATATGATAAGGACATAATTGTAGAGGAGGATGTGTGGATGGGAATCAATGTGACTTTACTGAATGGCGCTCATATTGGGCGTGGTTGTATTGTGGGTGCAGGTTGTGTGGTGTCAGGTAATACCCCCCCATATTCAGTTGTTGTAGGTAATCCATGGAGAATTGTAAAATTTGTTTTTTCACCAGAAGAAATCGTAGAACATGAGGCTAAACTTTATTCAGAGGATAAACGTATTCCTTTGGAAACGCTGCAAAAGAACTATGATGATTGGTTGAAGACGAAAAAATAGATGTATGAAAAAGAAAATACTATTTGTAATCCCCGACTTCTATATTGGAGGTACTAATAAGTCGTTGGAGAATCTTATTACATTGTTAGATTGCGACAGATATGATTTTCATATTTTTAGTTTATATAACGAAGGTGATAATTATTTTAAGCAATTATTTGGCAAATATTGTGTACGGAAAAGTTTACTATATAGCATAGCGCATGATAATTTTTGGACTAGAAAAATAATAAGGGTTTTTGCAAAATGTTTAGGAATAGATATCAATACCATAATTTATAAGTATGAAATCAATTATATTCAGCGGAAATATAATTTTCATACAGTTATCGCTTATCAAGAGGCGACATCTACCTATGTAGTAAGTTTATTAAATGAAAAAATTCATAAAATTGCTTGGATACACTGTGATTATCTTTATCGTTTATCATTTATAGGATCTTCCAATGATGTTATTCAAAGAGAAGCTTTTCTTTATAATAAGTTTCATAGTATTGTTTGTGTTTCAAATTCTGCACGAGAATCATTTGTAAAGATACATCATCAGTTAGCTGGTAGAACTACATTTATTTATAATTCATTGAATGTTGATAAAATATTTAATCTTGCTAAAAAAGAAAAAGTTTGCGATTTTGATATAACACAATTTAATATTCTTTCAGTTGGTCGATTCTCTCCAGGTAAGCAATTTCATCTTATTCCAAAAATTGCATCAGAATTATTGCAGAAAGGAATTATGAATTTTCGATGGTATATAATAGCTTCTACTAGCCAGGATGAAAAAAGGACCGTTATGGAAATAAAAAAATATGGAGTTCTGGATAAAGTAATTCTTCTCGGCGCAAAATCTAATCCATATCCATATTTTATGCAGTCCAATTTACAAGTATGTCTTTCTCAGTCAGAGAGTTTCTCCTATGTGATTGCAGAATCTAAAGTATTACATATTCCAGTACTATGTAATGATTTTCCAGTTGCGAGAGAAGTGGTATCAGCATCTGATGGATGGGTGTGTCCAATAGAAGAAATGCCCAGACTACTCGCGCAGATAATTACAAATGATAATTCTATATATTCAGATGTCGTATCTGAATTGAAAGATTATAAATATAATAATGGTGTAATTGTTGACAAAATTGAAGAGTTGATAAATATTAAATCATGAAGAGGATAGTTTTAGTGTCATTTGCAGATAAACGTTACAGAAATGCCATGAAACGTTTGGATATTGCTTCTGCTAATTTCCCATTTACAGAAAGGCATTTTTGTGATGAAACGAATACGTTTGATAAAAAATATTGGCGCAAATTAAAGCCATGGCTTTATAGACGCGGATTTGGATATTGGGAATGGAAAGGATTAGTTGTAAAAAAGTATTTTGATCAACTAGAGGAGGATGATATCTTGGTTTGGTCTGATGTTGGAGTATATTGGAATAGCAATGATAATTCTTTAAAGCGTTTTGATTATTATATTGATTTACTAAGAAAAGGAGATAATCTGTTAGCTTTTCAAGAGCCATATATAGAGCAGGAATGGACGAAGGGTGACTTGTTGTATTATTTTGGAGTTTATAATAATGAAGAAATATGTAAGTCTAATCAATTATGGTCAGGTGTTTTTTTTCTAAAAAAAACTATAGATACAACAAAATTGGTTAATGATTGGGCTTTGGTCAATATGAGAGAGTTAGAACTTGAAACGGATAAAAGGTCATCAGTGCCAAATAAAGAAGGTTTTAAAGAACATCGTCATGACCAAAGTTCATTTTCTGTTTTGGTTAAATTAATCCCTCATATAGAATTATCGTGGAAAGAAACTCAAGTTATTGATCGTTCTGATATAAAATCATGGGATAAGTTGTATGAATATCCTATTCAAGCTAGGCGTACGAAACTTGAAGATAGACCTTTTGGGGAAATCATCAAAAATAAATTTTTACGCCCTTGGCGTTTTTGTTTAAATGTATATTTTAGAAAAATAAAGAAGTATGAATTCTTAAGTCCTGGTTATCCTTGGTAATATTATTATAATAATATTGCCTTATTGTGAATCTTACAATTCATAGGTCTACATTCAACGACCTATTATGTGATGCATTGGATTATTTTGAATATATGTACTTTAATAATGGTAAGCGGTTTTCATTGTCAAGGAATATCTGTTTTTGTTATGATGATACTTGCTTGCCTGATAATTCCGACAGTAATAATTAAAATAAGAAATAAATAGTATGAATCCAAAAATTTTAGCATTATATTTACCTCAGTTTCATCCATTCCCAGAGAATGATGAGTGGTGGGGGAAAGGTTTTACAGAGTGGACAAATGTAGGCAAAGCAAAGCCTTTGTTTCGTGGTCATGATGAACCACGTGTACCAACAGAGTTAGGTTATTATGATCTTCGTTTACCACTTATCCGAGAACAGCAGGCACAAATGGCTCGTGAGGCAGGTGTGACAGCTTTCTGTTACTGGCATTACTGGTTTGGTAATGGCAGAAGACTCTTGGCAGATGTGTTCCATGAGGTCTTAGAGTCAGGTAAGCCTGATTTTCCTTTCTGCTTGGCATGGGCCAATCATACATGGAGAGCTGTAGGTTGTACGGCTGGATGTGACTCTAAAGCTGTATTAATGGAGCAAACCTATCCTGGTATTGAGGATGCTAAGGCGCATTTTGAGTTACTGCTTAAAGCTTTTAAAGATGAGCGTTATGTTAAAGTAGATGGTAAACCTTATCTCTTTATCTTTGATCCAATAGCTCTTCCGCAGGAGTATGTAGATTGTTTTAAGAAAATGAGTGTTGAGGCCGGTTTCCCTGGAATCTATCTTGTCGCAAATGTGAGTGACAATAGTATTCAAAAGGAGGTGATGCTTCAAAAAGGGTATGATGCAGTATGTTATTGTGATATATTGGGGCATGCAAAGCAAAATAGAAATACATTTAAGCACAAAGTATTTAAGCACTTGCAGGGTATCCTCTTGAATCGTCCAACTCATGTTTATGATTATGGAAAGCATTATAAGGAACTTATCGGAGAGATAGATAAAGATGAAAATGTAATACCACAAATAGTTCCTCAATGGGATCATTCTCCTCGTGGAGGCAGAAAAACGAATATTTATATTAACTCCACTCCTGAAAACTTTGCCAAACATGTTCGTATGGCAATGGAAGCTATCAAGGAAAAGAAGGAAGAGCATCAGATTCTGATGTTGAAATCCTGGAATGAGTGGGCAGAGGGTAACTATATGGAGCCTGATATGACGCATGGCAGAGGATATATTGATGCTTTACGCCAAGTTGTAGATGAATACAAGAAAAGATGAAGGTTCGTATAGAATATCTTGATGGTGTTGCAGGATTGCTGATATGCTATATGATGTTGAATCATATAATATTGAGGGCAAATATTGGTATTTCTGTGGATAATGTTTGGTTGGAACCATTACAGTTTTTTATGTTTTGGTTTTTTTATAAGTCTGGCATGTTTTATAAGCCAAAACCGACCAAGCAATTGTTAGTTTCGGGGGGGGGCATAAATTACTTGTTCCGTGGTTAGCATTTGGAGTAGCAGGACATCTTATCAATTGTGTTAACTTGATGACAGATGGAGATTACAATTGGAAACATTATTTTTTAACTCCTTTCAAAGAACTGCTGTTTACAGGCGGACTTGAAGGAAATCGTCCTTTGTGGTTTCTTTTTACCTTGTTTTGAACTCAGTTGATATTTAATTATCTATTTCAGAAAAAGTTATCTGCATATTGGATGGTGTTTGGTGGATTGATTTGGGCTATAATAATGTACCTGTTAGGATATAATAGTCCTACTTACATGGTTAATATTCCTTTGGCTATAGCAGTGTATGCTTTAGGCTATTTGTGGAAGGATAATCAATTCACCAAACGATATGTGAGTATTGCATTAATAGCATATCTTTCTGTTATGATATATTGTCCTTCTCATTTAATCTTTGCAGCAAATGTTTTGAATCCTGAAGGTGTATATGTCTTGTCTCTTGTTTTTTCGATAGCGGGATGTATTCTCTTCAATAATATTTTTAAGTATATACCTAATTTTCCTGTTTTACAATACATAGGTAGGCATTCTATGGTGTATTACATTTCTCATTGGTTGATGCTAACGCTATGCTTGATAATATTTGGAAAACTTTGGCACTCAAACTTTTGGCTTGTTGTTGTCATGGGGGTATCATGCCTGTTCTTTCCTCCAATGTTGGAGCAAATATTGAAAGTGTTCCATTTGGAAAGAATCTTGGGTAAGCAATAAAAAAGTTTTTTATGGAAAATCGTATCAATTATATAGATAGGATGAAGGGCTTCACGATACTTATTGTTGTATTGGCGCACATATATCTGATGACATTTGACATGGGTGATAGTCTTGTCTTTCGTTTTTGCGCCTCTTTCGAGATGCCGTTATTTATGTTTGTTTCCGGATTTGTTGCTTATCTTCCAAGCAAAGTTGGGGGGGGAAATAAATAAAAAGTTGGCAAGAAGGTTTGTCTCTTATATTTGTCCCGCCTTCGTAGTTTCGTATGTCTTGGCTTTGTATAGCTTTCTGATTCTCGGCAATAGGGAAATAGATATTGAGGAAACATTAATCGGAGGACTTTGGTATTTGAAGGTTCTTGCTATATTTGTTTGTATTCAAGCTGTATTAGTGAAATGTAAAAATGTTATGCTTGAATGGATTATTATAGCGATAGCAGAAAGTTTGTTTCTTGTGGGTTGGAAGTTAAGCCCATTATTGCATGAATTGTTCTGTTTGGAGCATTGTTTCTTCTTTTATCCTTTCTTTATGATGGGATATTATTTTAGGCGATATAACCTCATGGAGGTCGTTAAATCGAAGAATTGGTTGTTCACAATATCTCTCGTTGGATTTATTTGTCTGTTGAATGCGAATATCGAAATACATGCCCTGCGATTCCTTTCGGAGAGAATAGTCAGACCTACATTTGCAATCCTTGCAATTTCTTATCTGTTTGCCATCCATGAAGACAAAAATAATCAGTTTGAGGGTTGGTTGAACAGAATCGGCACAAAGACACTTGATATTTATATGTATCATTTCTTCTTTTTGTCAGGTACATTTGCTGTGTTTGATTTGAAGGGAACAAAAACTATTGAGATTATGAATACAAATCCAATAATCTTTCTCTTGATTGCTTCGGTAATAACTATAATCCTATCGTATGTATCTATATCAATAGGTAATTTGGTCAGAAGAAGCAATTTCTTAGGGAAAGTTGTATATGGAAAGTTCATTAATTAGCGAACTATAATGTATTATTGTCTACTCATAAAAGGAAAGTTTTGCAAAATATACAGACTATAATTTAAGGTTGATATCAGAAGAATAATACAAAGAAAAAAGCCTCGGCTTTTGACCGAGGCAAAGTTAGATTTTGTTATTTGCTTTTTTTCTCTCTTTGAGAAAGAGCACTTGCTGCTATACTTTTTGTTCTTTTAGAAGAACGTCCGTCACGTAATGCAGCTGATGCCTTAGAAGCTACGTCTTTTGAAGTAATTTTCTTAGCCATAAACTTTCATTTTGATATTATTAACTCTGTGAACACCTTGCCAGTTCACTTTGGCTTTATACTTATAAGTTGCTTGGCACAGGAACGAGGTCCCAATATACGTAGAATTCATCTGTTCTATTGTTACAACTTCTGCAAATAGGTGTGATGTAATAATGTTTGTCTGTGGAGTTTGCTTTTATAACATGTCCGCCAACAAGATCTGTGTTGTTACAATTTTCACACCCACAAATAGACATTTTTACACCAGTTTGCTTCTCCCAATAATCTAACCATGAATCATAACCTAAAGGGATTCTAAAGCGACTTGACCCATTTGCATTTTTTACTTTTATCATATTAAATAAAATTAAATGAATAAATACTATTTTTGGATAGTTCCATTTGTTTTCAAAGGGGCTCAAAGAATATATGAAAACAAAAAAGTGTATTCGTAAATGATAAAATCAAATGTTGTGCCATAGGACAAAAATGTAGCTTTTGTGTCTTTTTGTCAGTTTGTATATTGAGTATGATATGCAAAAAGGCAGAGTAAAGCATCCTATAGTATTTGATATTTAGGATTTGAAGAATATAGGCATATATGGGTAGATGTGATGAATACCTTGTGGACAACAAATACAAATTATTGAGAATGAGAAAAATGCAATCTGTAGTTCTATGTAAAAGCTTTATCAACAGAGTTTGGGATATATCCTTCCAAAAAAAAATGTTTTATGGGAAATAAAAAGAAACAAATAAAGGCAGTTTCTCCTTATATACATCCTGGCTTTCTTAATTTCAAACTTGCTCCTTTCGAGGCATGGAAGAGATTGGGAGGGGATGTTGCGAAGAGTAATTATCCTCCGAAGTGTTTGCATGGGGCTGCATTTCGTTGGGAACTACTTACGATATTGAAAAACAGAAAAGAGTCGCGGCTGAGATTCGTTGAGCCGGTGTCGCTTTCGTTCGATTCGTTCCCCGACTATGCAAGGTACGAGGTTGTACCGATGTTCTGGGACTGTTGGCCTCGCTACTTCGAGAAGACTTGCCGGTGGCTGAGGAAGCATGGGGTGAGGACTGCGATATTTTCTTCGCGTCAGACCGCTGAGAAGATGCAGGAGCGGTTCTCGGGCAAGCACGAAGAATGGCAGAAGATAGATGTGATCTGGTGTGCGGAGGCTGTAGACGATTCGGTTTATCAGCAGGGCAAGCTCTTGAAGGACCGAACGGTCGATTTGTTGGAGTTCGGACGGTCGAACGATAAGGTAGTCAGTTCGGGGAAGTTAGCTGGTGTGAAGATTAATGGATCACCGCTGCAGCACGTCTGCACCAAGCAGAACGGCAAGTTCATCTACACAAACGAACAGCTTTATGAGGCGATGGGCGACGCAAAGGTAACAATCGCCTTGCCACGTAGTATGACGCAGCCTGAGATTGCGGGTGACATCGAAACGCTGACGCAACGCTATTGGGAATGTATGTTCTCACGAATGGTGATGGTGGGTCATGCACCGCAAGAACTTGTCGACTTCATCGGGTACAATCCAGTAGTGGAATTGAGAGATGATAATTCAGCGGAAGATTTGATTCGTGATGTGTTGGAACATATTGAGGATTATCAAGGCTTGGTAGATAAGAACTTGGAGACAGCCCAACGCCTTGGTTCTTGGAATGTAAGGATGAAATGGTTGATAGGGCAACTGTCGGAATATTATCAAATATAAAAGAACATAAATTACATGATACCAAAGATAATACATTACTGCTGGTTCGGACGCAATCCGTTGCCCGAACTGGCGCAGAAGTGCATTGCTTCATGGAAGAAGTATTTGCCTGATTATGAGATAAAGGAGTGGAATGAGGACAACTTCGATGTTAACATCATTCCGTATACGGCAGAGGCGTATGCCATGAAGAAGTATGCTTTCGTGAGTGACTATGCCAGATTCTGGATACTTTATAGGTATGGCGGAATATATTTCGACACTGATGTGGAGGTGATAAGACCTATAGACGACATAATTGCTAAGGGCAACTTCATGGGATATGAGACCGACCCCAACCCAAAACGGGGCGACGCTGGAAGCGTTGCCCCCGGCCTCGGCCTGGGTGTAAACCCCGGCCTCGGCCTGATAGAAAAAATGATGCACTATTATGACGGGCAGCATTTTGTGCATGAAGCGGTGATGAAGAATCAGATTACTGTGGTGCATATAGCAACCAAGGTGCTATGCGATAACGGCTTGAAGAACGTGACTGGTATACAGGAGGTAGACGGTTGTTACATATATCCGGCAGAGTTCTTCTGCCCAATCAACGTTACGACTGGTCGCATCCATGTAGAGAAGAACACTCGCACAATACACCATTATGCAGGTACGTGGGTGGATAAGAAGTTCTCGCTGAAAGAAGTTGTAAAGCGAATAATTCCAGAAAAACTCTTGCTTGCTTTATTTGGTTTGAAAGCAAAACTTAAAAATAAATAACAATGAAAAGTATTGCACGTTTTTTCACCCTTTATTGGATTATATATTTCCCTACATGTATTGCCTATAATGATTTACCTGGTTTTTCAAGTATAGATGAAATAATGACCGTCATCCTATTGGTATATACATTTGTAAAATATGGTTCACGTTATATAAACAAAAAGCCATGGAAAGAGTTTTGTGTTTGTTTGGGAATTTTATGTTTCTATACAATATATTCTTTGTTGTTTGGTGAAAATGTTGCAGGAGGCGTATGGCTTGATTTGATGCAAGAGCTGCGCCCCTATTCCATCATATTCTGCACTTGGATTCTAAACCCTCAATTCACAAAGAAACAAAAAAAGTGGATGTTGGCAACGATGATTGTAACATTGCTCTCTTGGATAATGTATCACCCACAAGCATTGGATTTACAAGTGGAAGTGGAGTTTCCTGTGCTTGGACAGTTGGCAATATGCACAGGAATGTCATGGTATCTTTTCACCGAAAACACCAAACGCAACCGTAACATAGCCTTACTTTTAGTTTTGACAGGCTTGATTGCTCCAAAGTTTAAGTTCATGGGTGAGGTGGTTTGTTTCATAGCCTTCGTATTCTTCTTAAAGAAACGATTAAACTTCAAGTCAACTAAAACTATAATTTATTGTGCTTTAATTGTTACAGTTGTATTGATGGTAACATGGACACGTTTTGATGCTTATTATGTATCTGGACTAAGTAATGAAGAACTGGCACGCCCTATGACTTATAAAACATCCTTAAAAATACTTTGGGACTATTGGCCTTTTGGTTCTGGTATGGGGTCGTTTGGATGTTTAGGAGCGAGAGATTATTATTCTCCATTATATTACAAGTACAATCTTAATGGCATTTGGGGATTAGGTGAGAGAGGTGCTTTTGTTTGCGATGCTTACTATCCAACTCTTGCCCAGTTTGGTATGGTTGGCGTATTCCTTTTCTGTTGGTTCTGGAAACGTCGTCTTTCTGCCATTGACCATATAATTGATTTGAGATACTATCGTGTTGCAATGATTACCTTTTGCTGTCTTGCCATAGAGCAGACCGCTGATACTTCGTGGCTTTCTGGTAAAGGTATGGGATATTGTATGTTGATAGCATTGTGTCTGAATGCCAATAGAAATGCTATGGAGCAGAGAAGAAGAGAGGTAATGAGGAAAGAGATAATGGAAAAGCGACGTGTGGCAGATAATAATGAAACAGAAAAACTGAAATTGGCAGAAAATATTAAATCATGACTAAAGTTTTAATGGTCGGCTCTGCCGAGCAAAGTGGAGGTGGCGTTGCGAGTGTGCTGCGCCTGATGAAGACAATGCCCTTCTGGGAAAAGTATCATTGCGGATGGCTTGGTACGCAAATTCAGAGAGGATATGGTGTGAAATTGTGGTTTGCATTGAAGGCTTACTTCAAAGCGCTGTTTACTATATGGCAGTATGATATTGTCCATTTCCATACGGTGCCTAATAAGATTTGCTTGATTATTCAAATGCCTGTGCTTTTATTAGCATTACTTGGCAGAAAGAAGATTGTCATGCATATCCACATGGGTAATCAGTTGGAGGATCATACGCATAATAAATTGTTTATATGGTGTCTGAACCGGGCTGACCGTGTGGTGCTGTTGGCAAAGAAATGGCAGAAGTGTTTTGCAGAATGGTTTCCTACAGTGAAAGCCAAGACTGCCGTTATCTATAATGCCTGTGCTCCAACTCCTGCCGTGGATTATTCTGTCAAGGAGAAGAGTATCATCATGGCTGCCTTTCTGAACGATAACAAGCATCCCGATTTGCTCCTGAAGGCATGGAAGAATCTGAAAGCAGATTTTCCTGACTGGCATGTTACCATCATGGGAAATGGTGAAGTGGAGCGCTTTCAGGCGATGGCTCAAACTATGGGTTTGGATGACAGCGTTACCTTTACTGGTTATATCACTGGCAAGCAAAAGGAGGATGTCTGGAATAAAGCGAGCATCTATTGTATGTGCTCACGCCATGAGGGTTTCCCTATGGTGGTGTTGGAAGCCTGGGCAAGGGGTATTGCTGTGGTAACTACTCCTGTAGGTGGTCTGCCTGATGTGATAGAAGAGGGGAAGAACTGCCTCACTTTCCCATTTGATGATGCTGATGTTCTTACCATGCAGCTTCGCAAGCTGATGGAATCTCCTGAACTTTGCAGGGATATGGCTGAATATTCCAAGAGCTTTGGAGAGAGGGTGTTTGCTCCTGTTATGGTAAATGAGAGCATTGAGAAGTTGTATGAGGAGATATTAAATGCTTAATATTGACTTTTAAAATCATGAACATTTTTCAGATATTACAAAAGATAAGTCTTGTGACTTCGTATCTGTGGGACAAGATGTGGGCACCTGTATGGAAGCGGTGCATGAAGCACTGTGGCAAGGGGGTGTATATCCGTCCGATGTCTTCGGATTTCAAAGGGTTGTGGAACCTCTCTGTAGGGGATGGTACTTCTATTCCTAAAGGTAGTACTATCTATTGTACGGATGCACCGTGTACTATTGGAAAGAAGGTGCTCTTCGGTCCTAAACCTACGATTATCACTGGTGATCATCGTATTGATATCTTGGGTAAGTATATGACGGATGTTACAGTAGAGGAAAAGTTTGTGGATGGGGTGAACGTATATGACCAGCCTGTCGTCATCGAGGATGATGTTTGGTGTGGTGCGAATGTTACTATCCTCAAAGGTGTGACTATCGGTCATGGTTCGGTAGTGGCTGCTGGTGCTGTTGTCACAAAATCCTTTCCTCCGTATAGCATTATTGGTGGTATTCCTGCCAAACTGATCAAAATGAGATTTACAGAAGAGGAAATTGCTAAGCATGAAAGACTCTTACAATAGTATCCGTTTCTCAGTTCTTCCTTAAAATTATGATTCACCATTATTTTCTTACTCGCTTCAACTTGGCTCTTTGGCAGGAGGATAAAAATGGCAAGACTATCGACCGTGGAAAATGGCTTGAAAGGCGAATGGACTTTTTCGAGACTTATTGCCTACCTTCGGTTATGGGGCAGACCTGCCAGGAGTTCCGCTGGATATTGCTTGTGGACGCTGACACGCCCGCTGCTTATAGAGAGCGGATAAAGGCTTATCGCTCGCTTTGTCCTCAAATACATTTTGTCGGGGTAAAGCTTCAATATGCCTTTCACTTCGCCGATGTCTTTCGCCAAGTGGTGATGGCGGACTTGCAGAAGAAAGGGTTTTATGAGGGAGACTTGTGTCTGACCACATATTTGGACAATGACGACTGTATAGCCAAAACTTTTGCGAAAAGGGTGCAGGCGGAATGCTTGAACTTTCATTTGCAGCCCAACGAGAAGCGGTTTCTTTCTTTTGACTATGGCTTGCAGTTGTTTACGGACTTGTACCATCTTAGCACTCGCATCCTTTATCCTAACAACCATTTCCTGACGCTTGCGGAATGTTTGCCGTTAGGTGCTTCTACTATCCGAACATGCTATGGCTTTGGCAGTCATTTCCTGTTGGAGAAGCGAGGATTGGCTGAGGTTCACCATATAAAGGACAAAGCACATCCGATGTGGGTAGAGGTGATTCATGAGGAGAATGTGGATAATGATGTAAAGATGACGTTCGATACGCATGTCGTGAAGGACAAGCACTTGTTGAAAAGCGACTTTTCGCTAAACGTAGATATAGCCACAAAACACCGACTTGCTTTCTGCTTTAGGGCGTTGAAGCAGGTGTGGAGAAGAACGAAAAACAAGTTTAAGAATAAATGAAAATACTAATCAATGCATACGCTTGCTCGCCTGGTATGGGAAGTGAGCCGGGAATGGCATGGAACTGGGTGAGCAATCTCGCCAAGTTCTGTGAGTTGTATATTATTACCGAAGGGGAGTTTCGGGACAAAATAGAGGAGGTGGTGCCAACCCTGGAGCAGGGGAAGAACATGCACTTCTATTATAATCCGGTATCGGAGGAAATCAGAAAGATGTGCTGGAACCAGGGGGACTGGCGCTTCTATAAGTATTATCGGGAGTGGCAGTGGAGGACGTATCTCTATGCTAAGGAAATCTGTAAGGTGGAGAAGATTGATGTGCTGCATCAGCTCAACATGATTGGATTCCGTGAGCCGGGCTATCTCTGGAAACTTTCGCAAGAGAATGGTGTGCCGTTTGTTTGGGGACCTGTGGATGCCAAGGACAAGTTCCCTGTGGCTTATCTGGATGGTGCTGGACTGAAGACAAAGCTGTTTATGCGTTTGAAGAACTTCTTGACGGGCATTCAGTTGAGATATTCGGGACGTGTGCTTAAGGCTGCTCGTCAGGCATCGGTTGTTTTCTCCGCTTCATCAAACTCACAGCACTCTTTCAAAAAATATATGGATATAGATTCGCCTCTGCTTAATGAGACGGGATGTTATGTTCAGAATCATCCTATTGTGGATAAATCGCAAAAGCCCACTTTCGATGTGCTATGGGTAGGAAAGTTAGATTTTCGCAAACAGCTTGCCTTGGCTTTATGGACAATAGCTACAGTAGGAAGCCATAAGGTGAGATTTCATATTGTTGGTGGTGGAGATGCTGAGCATTATAAACAGTTGGCTGTAGATTTGGGCATTGCAGATTGGTGTGTCTGGCATGGTGCTGTGAGCCATGAGGAGGTACAGGTGCTGATGCAAAAGGTGGATGTCTTTTTCTTTACCAGTGTGGCAGAAGGCACTCCGCATGTTGTGCTCGAAGCAATAGGTAATAATCTTCCTGTGGCCTGTTTTGATACCTGTGGGCAAGGTGATGCCGTAAATGACAAGGTAGGCAGAAAGATTCCTCTATCCAAACCGATGCAATCCGTGCATGATTTTGCCAAGGTATTGAAAGACTTGGAACGGAATCGGGATTTGCTAAAACAGATGTCGGAGAACTGCAAGCAGAGACAAGCGGAATTGTCTTGGGAAGAGAAAGCTAAGATCATGGTGGAATGGTATGAGAAAATCCTTAGAAAATAACAAGATGTTTAGACTTAAAGATTTAGATATTTTGGGTAGCAAGGCGGAGCTTGCCTCGCTGCCAGAGGGCAAGTTGCTTATCAACACGATAAATGCCCATTCTTATAATACGGCTCGTAAGGACAAACTGTTTGCTGAGGCGTTAATGAATGGTGATGTGCTTATTCCTGACGGAGTGAGCATTGTGAAGGCTTGTCGATGGATTAAGGCAAAGAGCCAACCCAAGGAACGTATTGCAGGATGGGATTTGTTCTCTTTCGAAATGGATAAGCTCGAAAGAGAGAGTGAGAAATGTGACATGTTAAATGTTAAGTTGGGGGAAAATAATTCAACACTTAACACTCAACATTCAACATTGAAAAAGACGGTAATGTTCATGGGCAGCTCGCAACGTGTGCTTGACCTAATTGTGAAGCGTGCCGCTGAGGTGTATCCCCACTTGAAGGTGGTGACCTACTCGCCTCCTTATAAGCCTGAGTTCTCTGATGAGGACAACATGGCTATCATTGATGCCATCAATGCGGCTAATCCTGACTTGCTGTGGATTGGCATGACGGCGCCGAAGCAGGAGAAATGGATTTATTCGCATTGGGAAGAGTTGGATATTCACTGCCACGTTGGAACTATCGGCGCTGTATTCGACTTCTTCGCTGGTACGGTGGAACGTGCTCCTATGTGGTGGCAGCGTCATGGCTTGGAATGGCTATATCGTCTGCTGAAGGAACCGAAGCGTATGTGGAGACGATATATTATTGGCAATGCGCTGTTCCTTTGGAATATGCTGAAAGAGAAATGTTGAATGTTGAATTGAAAGGTAGCGTGACTGATATTTACTTTCGCTTTATTCAATTTTCCTTGGGCGTTTACGAGGGCAAGGAGTTTCTTGATGGTTCTGCTCTAAAGGATCTTGATTGGAATACTTTCTATGAATTTGCCAAGAAGCAGACGCTTGTCGGAGTAGTCTTTGATGGCATCCAAAAACTACTTAAGGATGCTGCACCGAATTTGGAATTGCTGATGCGTTGGTTTGGCATAAACCAGAAAATTATGCAACGCAACAATGTTCTGAATGAGGCTACGGTGGCTATATATAATAAGGTGAAAGATTCGGGATATAGCTGTTGTATTTTGAAGGGGCAAGGCAATGCGGTGATGTATCCTAATCCGTTGATAAGAATATCTGGTGATGTGGATGTATGGGTGAATGCAGGGCGTGATGAGATTCGTTCTCTTGCCCACTCGCTTGCTGAAAATTCCAATGGGCATGTAGATGATGAGAGTTTTAACCATATAGGTCTTACTGTCAACGGCGTTACCGTGGAGCTACATTCTACTCCAGGCTTTATGGCTAACTTCGTGTATAATCGGAGATTGCAAAGATGGTTGAAGCAGAATGTTGATGAGCAATGTAGCAATATGGTGGCATTGCCTGATGATGCAGGTCTTGTTGCAGTCCCAACACATTCCTTTAATATCGTGTATCAGCTTTATCACCTCTATCATCATTATTTCTATGAGGGTGTAGGGTTGAGACAGGTAGTGGACTACTACTTCGTAGTTACAATGTTAAATGTTGAATGTGAAATGTTAAGTTCCTTGCAGAGCGAATTGAAGCATCTTGGATTGTGGAAATTTGCAGGGGCAATGATGTATGTATTACATAAGGTCATGGGAATGCCAAAAGATAAGATGATTGCACCAATGGATGCAAAGAGAGGGCAAATGCTTCTTGATGACATCTTGAACGGAGGCAATTTTGGGTATTATGACAAACATCACGTTTTGGGGCATAACCTCCTGCGACTATATCGTGATGCTCGTCTTCTGAGATATTATCCTGCCGAGGCTTTGAGTGAACCGATATTCAGAGTTTGGCACTTTTTATGGAGAATGAAGAACAAAAAATAATAGATATACGGCGAACGGCTCCCATTTTATTATGAGCTATTTTTCGGTTGGGAGTCTTAGTCGCTATTAAAAAACTTAAGATTAAACTATTATGGAAAAAACGAAAGACAAAGGTAAATTCATCATGAATCATGAGAATTTACTTAAAGGAGTTGAGTACGTTATCAGTTTCTTGCATGAAGTAAAAACTGTGACATCCAAACAGTTGAAATATTACAAATACCCTCAATTCATTTTTAGGGGTATTAGTAAATTCTATCCTTACCAATCAAAAACAGGAATAAATTTTCCAGAAAATAAGCAAGTAGAAAATGATACTATACGTTCTGGTTTGTCTGTCCGATTGGATAGTTACGATAATAACAAACCAGAGACAAAGCCTTATATAAGAGCAAATTATGTCAACATCCTGCGCGACATGATAAAGACAGCAAAAAGACATTTTCCTGATAAATATCAAGAGGAAATGAGTGATCTTGACATCTTAGCAGATATACAGCATAATGGCGGTGCAACTTGTTTAGTTGATTTTAGCAAGAATGTCCTTACAGCTTTATGGTTTGCATGCAATGCTGATACAGATGCTGATGGATTTGTCTATTGTTATGACGTGATGCATGATATAATTGTAAATGACTGCTTATCCTATATAAAAGACGAGTCACAACCTGTAGAAAGTTTGTTGGCGCAGACTTATAGAGAAACGAATATCTGTTCAGATGTTGATACCAGATTCTGTATTTGGGAACCTTCTTCACGCAACAACCGAATCATAAGACAAGATAGTGTCTTTGTTTTTGGAATGGAGAAATTCATTGTAAAAGATCACGGAATAGAAATAATACGAATAGACGCTGATAAGAAAGAATGCATTCTGCTTGCGATGGAAGCATTCTTTAATGTTTCCGAAGATACAATTTTTAATGATAGCATTGGATTTGCCCATGCTAATCGTAAAACTATTCCATATAGAAAGTTGGAAATTAGTGCTTATACACGAGGTTTCGATGACATGATTAATGGAAACTATGAGGCTGCATTGGAGTTCTTTAAACTTTATGAGAGCGAATGTAGAAAAAAGGCAACCATGGAAGAACTAATAGAGATGCATTTTTCTTTGGCTGTTTGTTATAAGCACATCAAGAGAGCAAACAAAACTATCACATACGAAGAAAATGCGATAATAGAATATTCGCAGGTCATCAAGTTGATTAGAAAAATGTTCAGCAACAAATGCCACGAAAAGATTGCTCTTAAACAAGACCGTGATTATTATATAAGAAAGTGTACAAGAGCATACAATGGTATTTTCGATATGCTTTATGAAACTAAGCAATATGAAAAAGCCATCTGCAAATGTGATGAGTTAATACGTGACATTGAAAGTGGAATGTTGGAGAACAAATCCGATAAAACACTTCCAATGAACAAGGAATTAAGTCCAATCTATTGCAAAATAACAAAAATGGAATTGTTGGACTTGCAACTTATGAAAGACTATAAAAACATGCAGAACTATGCTAAGGAAAAGATCGTGACATATAGAGAGGATGCTTTTAAGGTCTTGAAAGGAGAAAAACAAGAGAAGTATTTTGACAAGCTCTTGATAGAGTATTATACCCTTGTTTACCAAGTGTTAGTAGCACCAGAAGAGGAAAAGGATAAATTCAAAAAGGACTTCAGCCGCTTAATAATAAACATGAAGAATAGTTTTGAGGAAGCAGAACCGTACAATAGTTATATTCTATGGAATTTTGCAGACATAAAGGAAGCAATAAAAAAGTTAGACTTAGGTGGTTCTTCTTTTAAGAAAGAATTATTGTTATCTGCAACTGCCCAAATAATAGCCTTTAGAGACGAGTTTGAAGTCCAAAGTTTAAGAAACTTGCAAGACTATTAAAGGTATGATTTATAATGCAGAATACAACAATCTACCAACTCTTGACGAGTTGGTAGATAATTTGAATTATGCTTTGGCACAGCAGCCTGTTTTGCATTTGAACCCTTTGGAGCGCTTGGTGCAAAGGCGAGACTGTTTTGTTGTCACAAGATTGATGAGTGGAAGGTATTCGTTGAAGCCAAATATAGGATTTAGCAAAGCATTATTTAGAGGAGAATCATATGTACATTCAACATGCAAGTCTGTATTTTCAAGGAACTGGAAAGACAGATGTACAGTTGAGAACGTCAAAAGAAATGAATTTGAATTGCTGATGAATTCGCATCCAATATACCAGTTATTTAGAGACGGCATTCAACTAACGGACAGGTTCAGATTAAGAATGTATAATCCGTATGGAATAGCTATGTCATATGGCTTTCCTACACAATTATTATCACTGACATCCGACATAAAAATTGCCTCATTCTTTGCAGTGACAGAATTTGATGAAACAGAACAAAAATATAAACCAATAGACAATTCTGATAACACAAAGACAGGAATACTCTACGTATTTAACTTAATGGCTCCATTTGGACTTATACCGGGGTTGTCGACTGTTGGATTGCAACCATTTGTTAGACCAGGATTGCAAAAAGAATTTGCAATCAATTTACCAAAGGATGTCGATTTTAAAGATCACCAATTCACTGTAGGATTTGTCTTTAAGCATGACAACGCCATATCGAAAAGGATATTTAATCAATTTCAACAAGGAGAAGCTTTAAGACCACACAATGACATCTTAGCACTCAGAGCTCAGCAAATTTTGGAAAGCAAAGAAGTTTCACAGGCTGCATTAGAAAGAAATCTGCAGCAAAATCCTAATGATAATCAGGGAAAAATAGAAAAGGAACTAGAAGATAATGATATAGCTATTGTTAAAAAAGGACATCCAACATTCACGATAGAAGAACTGTCTTATATATATAGCAATCCTACAGACTATTGGATGGATTTTTGTAAAAACATAGAATTTGGCGGCAAAGATGCTGGTAAATTAAAAGACCTTCTTTTGAACGTGCCACAAAAAGAAGAGTACAAAAAATATTTTCAACCTCATTAATAACGCATAATGAAATATTTGATTTCAATCTTACTTGGTGTCATAATTACAGGATTAGCTGCATTGGCATTGATTCTATATGTTACACCATTATTATATACCCATCGTTCACTATTAGGAGTACATTGTGATTTTGGTGCATGCATGGGAACATTTGGAGATAGTGCAGGACTCATGAATGCTTGCTTCTCATTATTAGCTTTTGCTGCAGTAGTGGTGACATTCGTTATACAAAACAGAAAAGACAATAAAAATGAACAGCTTGCAAGAAAAAGCCAATTTGAGAATGTATTCTTCAATATGACTTCTACATTTGAAGAGATTGTTTCACATCTTGTGTATAAAGTACAGGAGAGAAGTGTAAATTCTATTCCTTTACAAAGTTCTCTATATCCATCAAATGAAACCGAATCCATAGTTACTACACCCCAAAATGAGAAAGAAATCCATGGTAGAGAAATTTTCAGATACTTATACCTTTATAAGCCAGTAAATGATGACAATGGTCAAGTAGTTCAAGGCTTAAAAAGGTTGGTAGAGGTTAGTTCTGACATATCAATGGAAGATATTCGAAAAAATTTCTTTGACGGAACTTTGGATCATTATTTTCGGTATGCTTATAGAATTGTGAAATACGTAAAGACCAGCAAGCTAATTGACGATGATGAAAGAGAAGGATATGCTTCCATCTTTCGGGCTCAATTATCTTGCTTTGAACTTTTGATATTGTTCTTCAATTGCCTTGAAATGGATGAGAACAAATTCAAACATTTAGTTGAAGAATTCCATCTATTCAACAATATCCGAGAAGAATACTTCCCTGAAATAGACCCATACACCACGATATACTCTGACAAAGTAAATAGTGAAGACGGAAGTGAAAGAGATTGATTTGATGAAGAGACTGAAAAGAAAGAATATTCTATATCTGCTTTTCATAAGACGAAAGACATCCAAATCATACAACAGACATGGTTAATCAAACAAATTTGGGAAATCAAATTGTCTTTTTCTAAAAGACGCAAAATTTTGGATGAATAAAAAGCTTAAGAAAGTTTTGCTGCATTATGGGAAGAGTAAAAGCGCTTATGATGGAAATGGAAGAGCATGGGTATGATTTTTTTAAAAGAGGAGAAAAATATGTATGTTCGCACCATTTTGAGGATAAATATCTGAATGGCTATATAAAGAAGTATGGTGAAACTGGTGTATGTTCATATTGTGGACACAAAGAAATGGTCATTAACATGAGCGATTTGGCAGACCATATAGGAATGACAATATCGGTTTACTTTAATGATGTTGATTCTGAGTGCCTGCCTTTGGCGAGTTCATATTTTGACGATGAAGAGGAGCAGATTCCTGGTATAAAACGAGCAGGATGCTTTGCTGTTCCTGAGAATGCGGAGATATATGAAGACACTTCAGAGATGATGGAAGACTTGGGACTACATACGGATTGTGACAGTCTGAATGATGATATTGACCATCTTTTTGAAGATAATATGTGGATTAAGAAAAATCCTTTTGAGTTATGGTGGAACGAGGAAATGGAATTGCAGTGGAAAAGATTTGCCGAAATGGTCAAACATTCAAGGCGTTTTACGTTTTTGGCAATGCCTAAAGTAAGTGGTTCTGAAAATATTCTTGAAGAATTGAATGAGGTCATCCTGCATACTGATGGTGTTCTTCATCAAATACCTATAGGAACAATATTGTATCGGACTCGTAGTCTCGATAAGGCACTTGACAACTCTTTCGGTTTTAAAGACATTACTTCTGCTCCTAATGCTTCTGCTGGTCAATGTCGTATGAGTCCTGCTGGTGTATCTATGTTTTACGGTGCGTTTGATAAGGAAACAGCTATATCCGAAAGTATAAAGTCGGCAGTTGAGAAAGTATTGGTCATTGGAGAGTTCAAAACAATACGAGAACTTACTGTGGTTGATTTGACTGCACTGCCAACAGATGTTTCGATATGGATGGACAAATGGGAAGGAATTGCCTTCCTGAAATCATTCCATAAGGATATTATCCAACCTCTTCTGAAAGAAGCAAAAGAGGCAATAGAATATGTACCGTCACAGATATTCACGGAATATTTGAGGTGGATGTTTACTGACAAACAAGGACGACATGTTGATGGCTTGGTATATAAAAGTTGTAAGACTAAAAAGGCAAATGTTGTCTTGTTTTGCAACAATGAAGAAAGTCGTGAATGGGTAAAGTTGGATAGTTTTTCTGGGGAAAAGTAAACAATGAAAAAAGTTATTATGAAATACAAGAAAAGTGAATTGGATTTATTTCTTCAAGAGCGAATTAGAGAGAATAAAGAGGAACTTAGTCGTAATATTGAAGCAACGCTTCAATATGAACAAAATTGCTTGGAAGAAATAGTCAAAGGTATAAAACATTGCAAAAGCAATATAGAAAAATGTAATAAAGCATTGGAAAAAGCTTCCATTTCTAATATGGCTGTTTGGAATGCCAAAAAAGGAGCTTTCAAAGATAATCTTGTTATTTGGAACACCTTGGGACTTATTCAAATGGCAAGTATCGAAATAAAAAGATATACAAAGGTATTGTCTTCAGATGTTGATGAATGGATAATATATGACGCTATCAAATCAGTCTATACTGCCATTTATGAGACTTCAAAGAAGTTAGTTGATAGCACAGGTAAGCTAATGAAATTCGTTAATAGTGAGTTTCCAGGTTATGACATCTCTTTATTCAAAGATATTAGAAAAGAGTTGACAAAATTCAGAGAAGACAATAAAGATTCTTTTACGAGCGTAAGAAACAAGATAGATGCCCATCGGGATGAAGATGTTTGTACGCAAATAAATACAACGGAAAACTTGCATTTAGCAGATGCAATCCAGTTAATTGTGGAATATGAACGCATCATTAATGAACTTGGTACTGTTGTAAATCCCATGAAACGATTGGGAATATTGCGATTGGAATCAGTTTTTGGAAAAACTAAGAAATAAATGAATTTGAAAACTTCTTTCAAATATTTGCTTAATAAAAAACTTGATAGTCATGATCCAAATTCTTATAATAATCTTATTTTTATGTATTTTAGCTGTTCTCTATCTGTCAAAGCCAAAATGGTTGGAAAAAAGAATGCCGTGGATATGGGAACATATAGGGGCGCCTATTTTCCGATATTATTTTGTAACAACTGTTAGGAAAATAACGATTATATATTTTTCTACTTTTGGTGCGATTGCTGCTGCCAACCCGATTTTAAAATTATGTTTTAAGATAAATTGGAATACTAAAAACGGAGATATTTGGGCAAGCCTCGATTGGAGAAATGATTGGATAGATATTACTTGCGTTATATTAGCATTACTACTTACTTTTGCTTATTGCATTTACATTCTATATGAAAGGAAGAAATTACAAATCCCTTCTGATGCGACCTTGTCTAGTATTAAAAATATAGGAGAGTCAAACGGTAGGAAGCTTGAGGCTGCACTTAATAGATTGTCAAATACAAGTATTACAAAGTCGCTTATTCCTCAATTACAAGATTCTATAAAATCACTTCATATAAAGACTGCTGATGACATATTGGAAAAATTGAAAGTGTTGGTCTTGCAAGAGAAATTTGTGGATTTTCCTCTATTGATGCAATTGGAATACAATATCGGAAGATGTATGCGGTATGCTGATGAGAAAAAAGCATTGGCTGCTTTTAATAATGCTTATCAGGCAATGGAGAAGGCGCAGTTGTTTGATCAAGATGTAGCCATAGCAAAAATATTTTGTTTGTGTAAAAATGGTGAGTATGATAAAACATTTGCAATTATTGAACAACTTAAAGAACGTAATTGCAATAGCATTTGGACAATAATTCCGACGATTCTGTCATCGGAAAATCCTTTTGATACTTATGATAATCAACCCGTAGAATTGAAAGCCAATCAAGAATTACTCGCCTATCTTTTGTTATTAGATGAAAGTAAGCATTTCAATCCTAAAAAATTGGATTTTGAGAATTTTTTTCTTAGAGAATTGAAAGAACTTACCTTGGATAATATACCTCTTTGGGCTTTACATTTTAGTGTGTTACAGACTCGTTTCCTAAATGAATGGATGATTGCTCCCGAAGGGAAAAACAAGAAAGAGGTCAAAGTGTCTAAAGAATTATATGATGAAACAGAGAAGTATCTACGATTGCAGGCTAAGACAGAGCTTGGAAAGATATTTCCTGATATAGACTTTATTCATGCATGGGTAGCATATATTCATGACCATAGTCCTCTTTGGATAGATAAAATAAAAAGTTATTCTTACTCTCCTCAAAATAAGGAATTATATTTTATTGCAGTAGCTTCAATGCTTGTGTCTGAAAATAAAATGAAAGAGGCTGTAGATTTTCTTGGAAATTCTGTGACAGCAGTAAGTTTGAACATCTTAGGGTATAGATTAAAATTTGCATTTCAATTAGGGCAAACTGAAACGATTAAGGAAATCTTCTCTCTTGTAATATCGGCTAACGAACACATAGAAGATAATTTATTAGCAAATCTTCTCTCTTGTATCCAGTATTATAATTCTGATGTTTTTGATTTTGTTCCGAAACTCCATTTCGAGGATGACGTAAAGAAAAGATGCGTGGTTGCTGTAGCTTTATTCTTTGCTGAAAAAAATGTTGATATGGACTATCTGAATAAGCATATTAATGAAATCCCTAATATACTGAAGCCTTATATAGCCATGATTTTCGAGAAGTATGTTGGAGTAGATTCTGCGATTAATATCATAGAGCCTATTGTGGATTATCATTATTTCGACATTCGAGCTTTCATCTATTTTAATCTTTTACGTAAGGAACAACGCTATGGAACAAAACTATATGATTTTTGTGAAAAGATGAGGAAAAATGGAAGCCAAACAGAAGAAACTTTACTCTGTGAACTCCAGATGGCAGAAAAATTGGAAGATTTTGGCAAGGCTCTTGAAATAACCACAATGATGATGAATAACTCAAAACGAACAGGGGTGTTTGTAGAACATCATCTCATGGCTCTATATAAGAACCAAAAGAAGGATGATATTGCACAATTTTATCCTCATCTCAAAGAATATGTTTTTGACAATGTAAATTCTATCAAAAATATATTTAATGTCTATTTGTTGGTAGACATGTATTTTGAGGCTCTGGACTTTCTATATTCACAGGTAGAAGTTGGCATTTCTCAGGAACTTCGTGATTTCTATTATCAAGCGTCAATGAACAAGGAAATTGGCAACTTAGTACATAAGCAGTATGATGTTATTGAAACAGGAAGCTATGTAATGGTTGATATTGATGGGCAAAATGATTATTTGGAAATCTTACTTTGTTCACAATATGACATTCTGATAGGGAAAAGACCAGGTGATAGTATTGATATTGAATTATTTAATCATTCGCAGCATGTAGAAGTGCTGGCGATATTTAATAAATACCACAAGCTCTATATGGAAATAATGAAAGAGATACATGAGCATAAAAGCAAATCTATACGTTCTTTTACAATTGAAGATTTAGAAAGCGGCGATGGTATTTTGGTGAATTTGGGAAAATTGTCAGGCTCTGACGAGAACTATAAAAAAGCATGGAATGAAGCTGTTGAAAAATATAAAAATGGAGAAACCACATTATATGAATTAGTTGAGGAATCATCATTGGTGGCTAATTTGTATAATAAAATTTTTGGTGATTTTATAATATGTTCTTTGCCAAGAAATATCATTATGGCAAAATTGCAGAACTCTAAAATTGATATTGCAAGTTTGCAGCCTGTGTTGGATTTTAGTGGCTTGATTCTTATGCAGGAATTATCTGTTAGATTTAATCTAAAATTCAAAAATAAATTTATACTTCCTAAGTCCATTGAAACTGCTATACAAAATACTCTGTCTGCGGAGAATAAAGGAATTCCTTCTTTTATAGAACCAAAAGTATTAGCCAATTTGACAATAGAAACAAGTAATGGTAAACTTGAAGAATCACCATTTGTTTCTAAATTAAAATCATTATTAGAATGGGTAACGTTAAATTGTTCTGTAGAGAGCAATAAAGAAATATTGAATCATGATTCTAAAGATATTGTTAGTGTTACACACCGAATGTTTTTAGATTCGACGATGCTTACACTAAATAAAAATAGGGTGTTAATTTCTGAGGATTGGATTGTGTCAATAATGACATATTATCCCAACAACTTCTGCGCTATGTCTGTAACAAATTGGCTTGCTTTAACAAGAACAGATTCCATACAAGAAATAGATGACTATATTTTCGGATTAAAATATTTAGGATGTGAAATAACAAGTGACCACATCTTTAAAATTCCATTTTTAGATGCGGCAACAAAAAAGCAAGTTTTGCCAGTCTTGGTTGAAAATATAAAACGTTTCAAACCAGTTTCTGCAGTGAAAGAAGCGGCAATAAGACTTATTGATGGTAGAATATTTACACCAGACATTACGAATTTTGTATTAAGCATTTTTATTGCTTTGTTTAAAGATATGGACTATGTTCAAGCAATTCGGTTAAAGGTACAACTTCAGAGAAGTCATTGTAATGAAATGTACAGACAGCTATTGGAAGATGCTTACAAAATTACACATCCATTGATTTTATAAGATATAGGGAATTGACATAAATTATGAACACAAATACGGATTTTGACAAGATAGATAAGGTACTCTCGAAAATATCGGGCAAGGAGATGAAAGGCTTTGTTCGACAGTATGCAGCTACGCATGAGGACTTTGCTACCGCTTTGGTGGAAAAGTATTGGAAGCCAGAGCGTGGCAACTACAAGGAGCAGGTGGAGGCTTGCTTTGCCCATGCTGGTGTGTTGGGTAAGAGATTCGGGCAACCCCAACTGGACTGGAGGAAGATAGAGCAAGACCTGGGGGCAATGATGAGGAAAGCCAAGAGCATGAAGAAGAAAGGAAATCTGATTGATGCTGCCCTGATTGCTGGATATGTAATGACCATCACTTGCCGAGAGTTCAAACACGACCATCAGGCTTACACTCCTGCTAGGTATGATGTTTGGGCAGAAGAAAACAAGGTATTGAAGGATGTTGTCAACCAGTCGGCAGACATGGTGAGGGAGTTGTTGATCAATAGTGATGAGATAGAGGAGGATTCTCGCTTGGGAATGCTTGGGGAGATAGCAGAGCAATGTGAGGAAATTGGCGACAACTATTTCATGCGCTTTGAGTGGTTTGTGGATGAGGCAATGCCTGTGCTTTGCGGTGATGACGAAAAGGCG
Source organism: Segatella intestinalis (assembly GCF_029348455.1). Taxonomy (NCBI): domain Bacteria; kingdom Pseudomonadati; phylum Bacteroidota; class Bacteroidia; order Bacteroidales; family Prevotellaceae; genus Segatella; species Segatella intestinalis. Next base: position 104,135 of record NZ_JARJVV010000007.1, on the reverse strand, counting down.
TATCTGGCTCATATTAGCAAGCGACTGAAAAACAAGAAAGAGAAATACTTCCATTATCGCTATTACATCCAAAAGGCAGATTACTGGGCAGCGCATGGAAAGCGTGCAAAGGCAGAAAAACTGATGTTGGAGAAACGTGATGACGAGAATATCCGTGACCATTATATCGACTGCCTCATTGAATGGGGTGAGTATAAGAAGGTTGTGGAGGTGATAGACGATAATAAGGATGACTTTCACTCCTACTCCAAGAAATGGGAGGACAAAGTGGTGAAAGCATTGGAACTATCAGATGATAAGGATTGGCTAATAGAAGAATGCAAGAAACGATTTATCGTTAGTGGGTATCGAATCAAATATTACGAGGCTCTGAAAGAGGTGATAGACAGGAAAGATTGGGCCGCCTTCTTTGATGAGCTTTGGAAAATGCCCGATTGGGAGCATGACTATGAGGATGCAGAAGCCAAGATCCTCATCAAGGAGGAACGGTTGGACTTGCTCAAAGATATGTTTGTGCATAAGCATTGGAACCTGTGGGAACTTTATCCTGAATATATCAAGTACGTACCCAAGCAAGACCATGCCTTTGTGGGTGAGATACTATTCAAGGACATCAAGAGATTGGCTTTGCTCAAAGAAAAGCCAAAGGAGTTCAACTGGTTGTTGGGACAAATAGAGAGGGTAATGAGAAAGTCTGCTGCCGTAGATAAAATTATCAAGAATGGTATCAGACAGCTTATTGCGGATTATCCCGACAAATATTATTTCAAGAGTTATTTGGGTAGCATTTTGTAGAAATGTTTAATGTTTAGTGCTTATTTAGCGGAATGACAAGAGAAGAATTTGCAGAGAAATGGCAACATCAGCATTATCCAACGATGGATTTGCAGGCTGAGGTGCCTTTCTATTACGATATATATCAAAGAATTTGCTCCGTTGCGAAAGATGGATGCAAGAAAATCAACGAGTTTTATGTCATCCAGATACTGTTGTATGTGGAGAACATGGGACATCTTAAATTGGATGACGTATATGCCAATTGTACCGCCGTTCGGAAGATATGGTTGGACATTGGTGCGGACTGATGGAGTTGTCAGTTCCAACAGTGAATGCAGTGAAGATGATTGTGGGTGAAGCTATAGGAACAGCTCCAGAGAGTGCTCTGGTGAAATGGGTTCAAGAGAGCGTGGCATCTCATGATTTCAATGAAATGAAGTCTGTGGCTTTGTTCTTTGCCCATGCTGACTTAGCTGTCGGTTTGCTTTTTCCAAATAGTAATTACCGAGAAGAGGTATATCTGCAACTCTTCAATGAGGATAGCCGGATTGCATCCAACATGGTGTCCTCTGACTTTGCTTTCAACTGGAAGGATAAGGAGGGAGTAACGGTGATGCAACGCCTCGGACATTGCTTTGAGCGGATGGGAGATGCGGTAACGGCACATTCCCTTTCCACTATCAGAGGTATTCGATTGGACTGCTACCGTGTGGTGGCATCGAAGGATGGCAAGTTGACCTTGATGAACAAGGATAACGAGCAGTATTCCCCTGTAGTTGTCACGACTCCTATTCCTGATGGTCACCAAGAGAAGTGTCTTATCTGTCAGATGGTGGGATGGAATGGCGATTATTATATCAATGGTTCTGGCATGTGGATGGATATGGCTGTCTATGAAAGATGGGACAACAAGAAACTATGGGATGGTATCGAGGAGGATGAGCGTGATGACTGTTCTTGTTCCTACTTCACGGCACCTTCAGGTGAGCATGTAAGCTGTTATGAGGATGCTTATGGCGAGGAAGATCCTGATGTGATTTCAGATTTCGATTTATGGGGAAATCTTGATTTCAATCTTGGTGAAGACCCTATTGAGGCAGAAGCAGCAAGGAAGCGGAAGCGTAACAGAGAGGAAGGTCGTAAGCAACCGAATTACAAGTACAAGCCTACTGGTAAGAGTCCTTCACAATATTTTGTAAGAAAAATCAACGAGGTATTTAAGTGGACGGTGGAGGATTCCACTGACCTCAACTATGGTTTGCGTGTGTTGGAAGGTTGGATGAAGCAAGCGCATGTTTATCTGGAAAGCAACAACTATGCTTATGCTAATTTTATCGCCTCTTCTATTGTCTTCAGTGGTGCCAACTACTCAGATTGGTATATCGCAGACTATCCGAAACAGGCTACTCGCATGAAAAAGATTGTGCGTGATGGCTATGAGGTGGTAATGGAGACATTGCCACACGACCCATCCAACTGGAGAGAAGCCTTTGCGAAGATGCTGAAGCAATTGAAGTCTTATGGTTGGGAGATTTTCAAAGGCAAAGAGGCTTTTGACCTTGATAAAGCCATCAAGGATGTTGAGAATCTATTGAAGAAATAAATTCTTTGGAATGAAGGAAATCAAGCTATTTGATTACCAAGAGGATATGAAGGAACGGATTGAGAAGGCGTTGCGCCTTCATCGGTCCGTAATGGCGCAAATGCCGACAGGTACAGGAAAAACGTACCTGTTGACGGCAGCTATAGACTCTTTTGTGGAAGATAATCCAAACACGAAGGTTTGGATTGTTGCACACCGTAAAGAATTGGTTTCGCAAATAGAGGAAACCATAAAGAAGTTCTATTCTTACTCTTCGTCAAAAAACAAGTCACTATTGGTCTCTGTAAAAGCCATGTCTATACAATGGTTGGCTCGGCATTATAATGAGATTGAGGAAGAACCTGGGATGATAGTGATTGACGAGGCGCACCATGCGCTTGCCAAGACCTATAAGGAAATGTGGGAGAGATTCCCGAAAGCAAAGTTTCTGGGACTGACGGCTACGCCTTGTCGATTGAATGGTAAGGGATTCACAGACTTGTTTGATGTTTTGGTGCAGTCGTGGAATATTCCTGAGTTTATCAGCAAAGGACGATTGGCGACCTACGACTTCGTGAGTATTAAGTCGGATGGTGTGACGCAACGGCTCATCGACTCCTTGCAGAAGCGAGGGGCAGATGGTGACTACCAGAACAAGGAAATGGATATGCTGCTGAACAAAAGACCTTCCATCGAAAGGCTTTACCAAAGCTTTGAGGAGTATGGCAAAGATAGAAAGGGCATAGTGTATGCTATCAACATATCTCATGCAAAGAAAATTATGGAACTGTATCAAGAGCATGGCATCAAGGCGGTTGCCATAGACTCGAAGACTCCTGCCATGGAAAGACAAGCTGATATTGAGGCTTTCAAGAAAGGCGATATCCAAGTGCTGGTGAATGTTGATATCTTCTCGGAGGGCTTCGACTGCCCGGATGTGGAGTTTGTGCAGTTGGCTCGTCCTACACTCTCGCTTGCCAAGTATCTGCAGATGGTGGGACGTGGACTGCGTGTTGCCAAGGGGAAGAAGAACTGTGTGATTATTGATAACGTGGGATTGTATCGGGTATTCGGGTTGCCGTCGCAAGTATGGAACTGGAAGGCTACGTTTGAAGGAAGACTGAAATACTGCAGAAAGAAGGAGACTCCGAAAGAAAGAGATTTCTTCTTGATGAATGGAAAGCAAGAAACGATGCCTGTTAGTCAAGATTCGGAAATGATGATAGTGATGAGCCATGAGGAACTGATGCATGCGTTGCAGTATCGGGAGTTTGTTGATTGCAATGATGATTTTGCCATTGTCAAGCTGCCTGACGGAAAGATGACGGTGGTTAACAGACAAGGCGAACAGGTTCTGGAGCCTGGTAACTATTATGATATGAAGTTCTTGCGTGGGAATATCTTGTCCTATCGACCTCGCAGAAAAACAGTATGTTACTACGACCTCTTGGCGAGAGTTCTCATCGACGAGGACATTCACGCGAAGGATGTTCCCGAGGTAATCACCATAAATGAATGGGAGTTCGTCGTATATAATGGCCTCTTCAAGTCTCGTACCTATGAGGACTTTGCATTACCTTATCGTCCTTTACAAAATGACATATTGAATCGTGGGTATTACTTAATATATCACAATGATTTTTCCGTAGGCAGTGGTTGCCAAGTATGGTACTATTATGAAGGTGGTGACGGCTTGATGCGTAAGGATTATACGGCGAGTAAGGATGTGTGCTTTTTGCGTAATGATTATGAGCATGTATATTGGCTGTGTGCCAATCTTTGTGGTGACGGTATCGTTATCATGGATAGCAAGCAGGACTACTACTTGGTGGATTCTAATTTGAAGAAGACTTATATAGGGTGCAATAACCCTAAGAATGAGAAGGAAGATTTGAAAGTCGTGATGCCTCGCCTCGGTAAGAAATTCTATCACGAGATGATGTCGCAAAAGAAGGAAATGGAAGCAAACGAGCTGCTTCTTTTGCATGAGAAGTCGGAGGCAGGGCATGTGGAATTGTATCAGGCAGGAAAGAAATGGGGTGTGAAGGTAGATGGTAAAGTTATCGTGCCACCTCTTTACCACAGTATATCACAACCTGTCGGGGCCTATTGCGCCTTTGAAGAGATTCCCAGACATTGGGGTGTTATGACATTAAAAGGAAAAGTGATTGTTGATGCCAGATATGAGAAGGTGGAGATTCATGACAACGGTATCGCCATGGTAACAAACATCACGGGAAAAACACAGACAATCAATCTTTTAAAGGTAAAAGAGTAAAAAGGTAAAAAAGTAAAAGGACAAAAAGGCTTTTTGCTTTTTGAAATGACAATGAAGATGATAAAGCTGTTTGATTACCAAGAGGATATGGTGAAACGAGTGCAGGAGGCATTTAGACGCCATGATTCTGTGATGGTGCAAATGCCGACTGGAACAGGGAAAACCCATGTGCTTGCAGCCATTGTGGAGATGTACTTGAATAAGTATGTATGGGTGGTGGCTCATCGCAGAGAACTCGTATCACAAATCAAAGACACGCTTGCAAGATTCTTTCCTGACTTGGATTCAGAGAAAATCCAAGTGACATCCATACAATGGTTGTCAAGACACTATCGGGAGATAAAAGAGAAGCCGAGTCTGATTGTGATTGACGAGGCACACCATGCATTGGCAGAGACATACGCTGAGGTGATGAACGCCTATCCGAAAGCGAAGAAATTGGGACTGACGGCTACACCATACAGAATGAACGGCAAAGGGTTCACGGATTTGTTTGAGATGCTGTTATGTTCTTGGAACATGGAACGGTTTATTGCCGAAGGGCGGTTGAGTCTGTATGACTATTACTCCATCAAGCCAGACAGTGCCGACCAACTACTTATTGATTCGTTACAGAAGCGAGGAGTTGATGGTGACTATCAGCAGAAAGAGTTGAACAAGGTTATGGATGTAAGACCATCGCTCGAAAGGCTTTGTTTAACCATCAAACAATATGTACCAGGAAAGAAAGGCATCGTGTATGCCATAAGTATTCAGCATGCTGAGCATATTGCAGAGTTCTATCGAGAGAATGGCATCAAGGCTGTTGCGATTTCGAGCAAGACTCCGCTTGCTGAACGAAAAGACATGATAGAACGGTTCAAATCTTCCTCGCTATCCTCTTCCATAAAATCTGCTTCAAATGCTTCCGAGGGGATTGAGATACTGGTGAGCGTGGATTTATTCTCAGAAGGCTTCGACTGTCCTGATATGGAGTTTATCCAACTGGCAAGACCTACGCTGTCATTGGCAAAGTATATGCAGATGGTAGGACGAGGACTGCGAGTAGCAGAGGGTAAGGAATACTGCGTGATACTGGACAATGTGGGACTTTATAAGCGGTTCGGATTGCCTTCTGTGGATAGAGATTGGCAGAGTATGTTTGAAGGACGTACTTCTCTGGAAGATGTCCTGCAAGAGACGTGTATGCAAGTCAATAGTCACAACTGTAGGATGGACCTGGTGATGGATGGTGATGAGGAGATGATAAAAATCATCAATCATGAGCGTCAACAGCAGATGATTATGGACACCTATGGCTATAGCCTGATGGAGAACGACAAAGGGTTGTTGGGCATCAAAGACAATGACGGCAATGTGATATTGGATTGCATATATAAGAAGATAGAAGTGACCAATGATGGCTTTGCCTATTGCTACATAAGAAAGAAAGTAGGTAGGAAGGAATGGATTGACTTGCGGAACAGGTTGTGGTTTGCCAATAAGCCACAAAGTGTTAAGCTGATGGGCATCGATTTCAGTACAGAGGATGGCAAAAAGCTGTACCCTCGCATCCTATCGAAGTATATTGATGAAAAGACCTATCTGACGGTGAAAACCTTGGAACTACAAGTAGGAACAGGACTAAGTTGGAAGCATAGGTTTATTCCTTGGGACGAGCCGAACAAGGTGTATATGTACAAAGAAGGAGAAGGCAACGCACGACTGTATGTTGATGAGAACGAACAATATTTTGTACAGAAGAACATCGGCAGTCAACTGGAGAAAGTTGACTCTCGTGAGGAGTTGGCTGAGTTTTCAAAAAAAGACAAAGAAGAAAAGAAGGAAGGCTTAGAAAAGCTTAAGAATTCATATAAACTTTATGAATATTATCCTGTCGATAACTTCTATCCTATCAAGAAATATCTTGGAACAGCGAAAGATAATATAAGAATCGAGAAAGACGGCATTTGGCATGTGGATGATGCACAGAGTAATGAAAGCTTTTGGGTTGACCCTATCACACACAGGAAACATTATACAAGACCGGTCCTGTTCAAGCGTGGTTATCTGAACATATTGAAAGAAGGCGACTGGTGCTATGTAAGAAACATCCAGAGACTCATGAACAGACCATTAAGGCAATGGGAAATTGTGGCAGATGACAACATCTGTGTCATCAATAATAAGTATCTGATAGAGAAAAGTGAGACTGATCAATGGTACAAGATATGCAGGAGAACAGATGACTTCACTTATTTTTCTGTATTGGCATGCTATTATGAAAGTGAACTCATCAAGGATGATACTGAGATCCAAATTACTCAATTTGATGGCGAGGGCTTGAAAATGACCCAAGAAGGATTTCCTTACACACCAATTGTGATAAAAACACGTAAAAGAAGTAGGTGGTGGTGACGAAAACAGACCGATATGAACAAGATTTCATGTCGGTCTGTTTTCGTTTATGTATGTTTCTTCGTAGAAGGATAGAACAGATGATCTTTGTCCAAGAATACAGGATAGAATACAGATTCTATGATGTAACCTGCAAGCCTTGGCTTTTGACCGCCGATTTTCCGAATCGTACCCCAAGAAACCTTGCCCTTGATATGCGGAGGAATTTTGAAGTGGCTGTTTTCAGGGAAATCACCATATACCTTCAAGAGTCCCTGCTGTACAGCTTCTTGTCTTGTAAAAGAGCATACTTCTACAAATCGCCCAACAAGTTTATCAAGCATTTTCTCTTCTTGCCATTTTTCAAGAGTCTGTCCTGGAGGACATTGGTTGAAATCGAAATCCTTGAAGTTGAAAGATAACTTGGGCTGTTCATCTTTCACCTTACGCTCATCTCTCACATTGGCAGTACGGCTTTCGGAAGCAGCAGTGCTTTTGAACTTATTCTCAAACTTACTCTTCTTTTTTGCTGCCATACTCCATGATGAATTTATCAATGTTGCCGAAATAAGGAATAGCACCATAGCGTCCCAGCAGATAATCCTTTGAGAAAGACGCATCGTTACGGACGCTATTAGCCTGATTGATTTTGTATTCCACCAGAGAGTACAAATCAGATGCACCCTCAGAAGATTTCTCAGCGAACCATATCTGATCACGACGAAGCAAATCCTTACGCAAGAGGTTTGTATCGTGAGTTGTTATAATCAACTGCGCCCCCAAGGTATTCATCACACTATAGAATAGTTTGAGCAATTCTACTGACAACTGTGTGTGAAGACTTGCGCCAAACTCGTCAATCACAAGCACACCACCATTTTGAATGGTGTCGAAGAATGGACCAAGAAGAGCAAACAGTTTGGTTGTACCCAAGGACTCAAATTTGAAATTCAACTGCTCCTTACCAATTACCGCCCCATTGTCATACAGATCATGGGTTGAAAGAATTTCCAACTCATGTTGCTCTATACGTTGGTTGGAATCTGTCGGGAAATGGATGCCCAAACGAGACAATATTTCAAAAGGAGTATCTTGCGTATCAACTTCCTTGACATTTTCTTTAACGTTCATATCCTTGATGCAATTATCCACTATGCCAATCATGTTGAGGATTTGCTCACGAATCAAAGGATTGTGTATAAAAGTCCTTGCAGTATAAGCCAAGGTGTTATCATCTAAACCTGAAAGAATATTGAAGCGCTTGCGGAACCATTCTTTCACCTTCATTGCCACTTCCACATTGAATTGAGCTGCAGTGGAAAGGTATAGGGCATTACTTCTGGTTTTTGTGTCAACTCCCCTTGCACCCTTTACCACTTTTGAGTTGACCTTGATATTTTGTCCTTCACGCTTAAAACAATAGCTCTCTTTTGTACTTCCTTCAAGTAACACGAAGAGCCATTCGGTCAGCACTTTGTTCTGACTGACCTCAAATCCATATCTGTATCTTTCTCCATTGCAGATGAATATCATTTGCATAGAAATAGGCTCTTTTGTACTTTCCACATCAAAACGATAATGAAGAAGAGAGAGACGCTTGACGATGCTCTCATCGACAAATGACCGTAGCACCATAGACTTGAAAATATCCATAGCTGCAATTACAGAACTCTTACCCGAACCATTTGCACCGTAGATGGCGGCAGACCTTAAATAACGCTTGCCGTTATCCATGGTGGAAACATTCGAGTAACCATCATTGCTCTCGCACTCCTTGACAGTAGTGCTAGCAACCATACTAAGCGAAACCTCATCTCTGTATGACATAAAGTTTCTTATCGTAAATTCTATCAGCATTTGTTCATACGTTCTTGTTTGTTACGGATGCAAAAATACAAATAAATCTCCATATAGCCATAAAAATTGAGATTATTTCACAAAAATCACAATAATATGTATAAGAAAACTACTTTTGATGACTTTTGATGTAACAAAAAAGAATTTTGGGATCGAAAATAATTCCTTTATGTTTGGTCACAATATGCAGATGCTCGCCAGTTGCACGTCCTGTGGAGCCTGATCTACCAATGATGGTGCCGGCAAAAACAGGAGTTCCTGGGGCGAGATGAACTTTAGATAAATGACAATAGCTGATGGTGAAGTCGGCATGACGAAGGATGATGTAATTGCCAGAGCGAGCATCGTAGCCAACCTTCTCCACTTTACCATCCATCATTGAATACACATACTCGTTATGCGCTTGAAGGTCTATACCATGGTGCATAGACTTTCTTCCATTGATAGGGTCACGACGATAGCCGTAAGGGCTGGTGACCTTGATTGATTTCAGTGGATAAGTGATGCTTGGATAGCTGCTTATCCGCTGTTTTTGTTTGCTATCCATTGAGTCTGTTTCCTGTTGAAGTAGATTGGCTTGTATAGAATCTACAGGTTGATTGGCAGGAAGCAGAAACTTCTCCTCAACTTTCTTGACTTTGTAACGGCATACATTATCGCTGACGGTATTGAACTGTGCTTTTGCACTTGATACCGCCAGACAACTTATTACCCATAATGCCACTATTTTCCTTTTCATGGTGCAAAGTTAGGGAAAGATATCAAGAGTGATTGTCGATGCTGTAAAAGTATAACATAAAATAAGATTAAAGTATGATTGAGAGTATGAAATGATGATATAATCATAATAAAACGGAAAAGATTGAGCAGAAGAACGTAGGCTTTCTTGTATTCATTACTCTTGGGCTATCTTTGCATGGCTATATGCAAAGTATCATTCAAAATATAATCAGAATATGAAAAGAAACTCATTTGAAGAAAGCGAAGTGCCGTATCAGACACTTGCAAAGTTCGGTCTTACCCATGAGATGATAGAAGACCTTCAGATGCATGCCTTGGATGACATCAGCAATGGTCGTCCATCGCCAGTGTTGCCTGTGAGCATGGAAGTAAACGAGGGCTACAGTATCAAGAGCAGAACCCGATTTGCCTTGGTAAGAATGGCAGACGGAAATGTGGATGTGATGTTCTATCCTGTATTGAAGTACGCCCCATTGGACAAATTCACCAAGGAGCAGCAGGAACTGTTGAAGCAGGGCAAGGCTGTGGTGGCAGATGTGGATATGCCAGATGGCACACATGTCAAGGCATTTGTACAGATTGACGGAGAGACCAACCAAGTGATGGCTGTGCCGACACCTGTGATTGGTAGAAACTTGCAGGTGCTATCTGACGAACTCAGTCTTGGAGGAACGGAGCTAAAGAGCATCCAAAATGGCGAGGCACTGACATTTGCCGTAGAAGACGAGCCTGTGACTGTAGGCATCGACCTGAAGAGCGATACTGGCATCCGCTTCGCCAACGGCGATGGTGAGCAGTGGCGCAAGGAAGGCAAGCGAGAGTGGGACAAATACACTTTCGGCATCTATGGCTGTTGGGTAATGGATGTTGACGGTAATCTCGACTATGTTCCAGAGGAGGAATATACCGAAGAACTGTGGAATGAGCAGAAAAAGGCTGCTGGAAGACATGCTTCTGCCGTTGCAAGAAAGTAAAGTGAAACATCAAATTTAGGGAAGAAATGAGAAAAGGACCTTATTATACAGAAGACATTCTCGTGGAGAAGATGCAGAGCGGCGAATACGGTTGGCTTGACTATGTGAACCATTTCAGTGAGGGATGGCAGAACGAGTATCAAGAATACTGCAAGGAACACGCCCTGTGCATCGGCAACGAGAGTGCAGAACAGTTTGTGAAGTACAAGGACGAGCTGTTGGAGCAAGGAATGGAAACAGAGAACGCTTAATAAAATCATGCTATGGCGATAAGAAAGAACTTGAATCCAAGACAGATGGACTTGCAGCCAGAGATGCGTGACATCCTGATGCGCAATGGTATGCAAGCCCATATCATAGCCAATGGCGATGGTTATCAACTGGCAGTGCAGGGACATGACTCCCCACTGCTGACCTACAACCTCACCGAGAAACAGATGTTGGCATTGACCGATTGGGGAACCAACTCTGCCAACAAGAAGGCGTACAATGTCTTTACCAGCATCATCGGCAAAGACTTCTATATGCCGAGAAACCTTGTCCATGCAAGAAATGCCAATGGAAGAGTGGCTATGGGACTGCATGGATATAGGATTGGTACTGGAGAATACGGACGGTTAGGATGGAGTCCAGAGTTTTTAGGTTGGACACCGAGAATGCAGGACGGCTATCATCTACGCAGAGTCGGAGGACAGATGTTCTATGCAGGAGCACCAATGGTAGCGGAAAGACCAGACAGAAGGCTGAAACCTGGTGAGTTAACCTCTGGAGGTTATGGCTTTTACTATAAAGGACAGCAACAAGTAGCATCACAAGCAGATGTATTGCAAAACCTGCAAGCCGTGATGACACCTGTAGAAACACGTCCAAGAAGTCAAGAGCCAGCCAAACCCTACAAGGAACTGATAAGCTCACCTGTATATTTCTCCAACGATCAATGGCAGGAATGCCTGTCTTCACACGGTATCATCATCGATGAGAAGGCAAAGACACTCACCATCCAATCAGAAAGCACCAAAAGTGATATGGTGTATGACTTGACCGACGAAGAATTGAAAGCATTGACCAACAATTCAGTCAAGCAAGTATCTGTAGCCAAACGACTGGAGATACTGAACAATGTCATCAAGGATGATTTCGCAGACAAGATAACAATGGACATGCTCAACAGTAAGGAGCGCATCCAAATCAGTTTGCGCCCAGAGGTGCAGCAGGAGTTGGATGGCAAGATGCGGTTGCAATCTACCGTTGAGCCATTGCAAGTGCAGCAAGAACCTATGAATAATAAAGTAGGTATTGTGGATGGGCAGGACTTGGACGAGAACAAGGGATGGTTCCGTGAAGGCAAGCATGGCAGAGAAGTAACTGTTGGTAAGATACGAGTGGAGCCAGCGGAGCAAGAAGGCAAGCACCGCATGACAGCCATCATCAACGGTGAGCGAGTAAGCCACGAGATAACGCAGAAGCAGTATGACAAGTTCATGGCAGTGGATGACTACCATCGCATGAAACTCTTTTCCAAGATATTCGGTGAGGTAGATATGAAAGACCGTACCAGTTTGGGAACCAAGATAGGAGCAGCTTTGTTGGCAGGACTGGGTGTTGCAGCCGAAGTCGGCAGTGAACTTCACCGACCACATTGTAGTCCAGTGGTGATAGTTGACCACCATCATGGTGCAGCCCCTGCACCACCTCGTCCCTACTTCAAACCAGGAGTAGATACACCGATGGATGTGGCGGCGAGAAACTTTGAGGCTGCCATGAACCAAGAGGTATTGCATCCGCACATGGGGAAAGGACTATAACGGAATACGCTTATGGCAAACAACGAACTGACATATAATGATTTCTTACAGCGTCTGAACATACAAGAGTTGTTGGTGGACGCAGGCTATCAGTTGAACAAACGAGATGGCTTGCGCTATCCGTCGTATGTAAAGGTGGATAGTCATGGACAGCGAGTGAGAGGCGACAAGTTTATTGTCACAGGCAACGGCAAGTGCTGTTTTCAGCCACCAGAGCAGAAGAACTACAACGTGATAGGTTTCATCAAGGAGCATCCTACGCTGTTTGACGACTATAAGCCAGGGATGTCATTGGACAGACTGGTGAATGTTGTATGCAACAGACTGTTGAACAATCCCATTGACGTGCGTGAAAGCAGAGTGGCAGAACCCAAGCGAGATGCCAAGCCCTTCAACCTGTCAGACTATGACATCTTGCGTTTCAACCCAAGGGAAAAGGACACCCAACGAAAACACTATCCTTATTTCAAGGAAAGAGGCATCAACATGGGAACCCAGTTCGCCTTTCACAAGCATTTCTTCTTGGCGACCAAGCGTCGAAATGACGGATTGAGCTTTGCCAATCTCGCCTTTCCACTATCCTTGCCGTCCAAGCCGGACAGCATCGTTGGATTGGAAGAGCGAGGTAGACCGAGACGAGAGGACGGCAAGGCATACAAGGGCAAGGCGGAAGGAAGCAACAGCAGTGAAGGATTGTGGATAGCCAACCTGACAGGTAAGCCATTGAAAGAAGCCACAAATATTCTATGGTTCGAGAGTGCCTACGATGCTATGGCAGAGTACCAAATCAATCCAGTGAAGAACGTGTATGTCTCGACCGGAGGCACACCGACAAAGGGGCAAATAAAGGGAATGCTGGAAGAGACCCGACAAGCGAACCATTATTTGGGCTTTGACAAAGACGAGGCAGGACGTGGCTTTGTGAAGAACTTCAAAGCAATCGCCAAGGAAATGGGATTTGCAGACTTCACGGTGCAAGCCTTTCATCCTTTGGGACAATATAAAGACTGGAACGATGCCTTGCTTGGCAAACGAGACCAACGGTTGATAGACCAAGGAGAGATAGACTTCGACTATTTCGAGTTCGCCAAGGCGCAAGAGGCTGAGAGGCAACAAGAGCAAGCCAAACAGAAGGAAAAAGAGGAACAGACATCGGGCTTCCGCAGATAAAGCACGGTGTCATTATCAAAAAGGAGAACTATGCAGCAGACATATCGGTATAGAAACATCATCATCAAGCCCCATTGGATGCAGTTCGTCATCAACGAGCTGCACTTGCTTATGCTTATAAGTGTAGGTTTTGTATATGCAGGTATTGATGATGCCGTCCTCTCCACTTTGGTGTTTGTCCTCTCGCTCTTGCTTTCCCTATGTTTGGCATATCGAATGGTCTATCTATGCAGGATGCGGTACATCATCAGTAACGAACAATTAGTGTTTGAGCATGGCGTGTTTCATCGTGAAGTAGATTATCAGGAACTGTATCGTGTGGTGGATTTCAACGAAAGTCAAACTTTCATGCAGCAACTATTCCGATTGAAAACCGTGAGCATATATTCTGGAGACAGAACGACACCAAGGCTTGACATTATTGGAGTACCGATGAAGGAAGAACTGGTGACAACCATCAGAGAACGAGTAGAAACCAACAAATGCAGGAGGAGCATCTATGAAATTACAAATAGGTAAGATATGGTTAATAGCAATTATCGGCATAGCAACGGCATTGGAAGTCAAGGCACAATTGGTGTCATCCAATCCCTTGGAATGGATGGCACTGGCAGAAGGCAATGAACTTATCAACAGTGAGATTGAAAAGCAAATCAACGGACAGACCAAGACGGCGTTGTTGCAGAACACGATGGCTGCTGAGTTTAATCAAATACACAAATGGGAGAAAAAGTACAACAGCTACTTGAAATCAGTGAACGGCTATGCCTCTTCGCTGAAAGCCTGTACCCATCTGTATGATGATGGCGTGAAGATTTTCATCACGCTCGCCAAGTTGAAGACAGCCATTAAGAACAATCCGCAAGGCATCGTGGCAAGTATGAGCATGAACAACCTGTATATCGAGACGGCAACGGAACTGGTATCGGTTTTCAATCTGTTGAATGATGCCGTGGCAAAAGGAGGAACGGAGAATATGTTGACAGGAGCAGACCGTTCGAAGACTTTGTGGGCATTGAATGATAAGATGTCAGCATTTCAGAAGAAGCTCAACAAACTGTATCTAAGCATCCGCTACTATACAATGAGTGATGTGTGGAACAATGTCACGGCAGGGATGATAGACAGAAGTAATGGTGAGATTGCTACGCAAGCATTGGGACGGTGGCGGAGAGCTGCCAAAGTCAGTACACCATAATTATATAAAAGCATTCGAGTATGAGAACATGGATATTTTGCTTTGGCATCATGTTGCTTTCTGTCTGCAAGATGCAAGCCCAGAACGACCCTGTGTTGGCAGGAATGATATACGCATATACAGACAAGGCTGAAAAAGAGTTGAAGAACCAGGAGAAGGTGATGCTGATGCAGACCACTGGTCATATATGGTTGAAAGAGGAAGTGGAAGGAACCACCAATCTGCAACGAGAGTTCAACAACTACTTGGACTCGTTCCGCTCCATCGTGGTGTATGCTGCACAGGTATATGGCTTCTATCACGAGATAGACCGACTGGTGGATAACTTGGGAGGATTCACCAAACAACTGGATAAACATCCGAGCAATGCCCTTGCTGTGGCACTGTCAGCCAAGCGCAACAAGATCTATCGGGAGTTGATTATGGGCAGCGTGGAGATAGTAAATGACATCAGGCTTGTATGCTTGTCGGGCAACAAGATGACCGAGAAAGAACGAGTGGAAATCGTTTTCGGCATCCGCCCCAAGCTGAAGGTAATGAACAAAAAGCTGCAACGGCTGACCAAGGCGGTGAAGTACACCTCGATGGCGGACATCTGGGCAGAGATAGAGGAAGGTAGCCACGACAAGGCTGACAAGAAAGCCATCGTGAAGGACTGTATGAACAGGTGGAAGCGAAACGGAAAGATCAAATAACAATAAAAAGATACGACTATGAGTATATGGGCAAAGATAGCAAAGTATGGCGGCAGTGCCTTGAAAGGTGCAGGTAGTGTCGCCAAGCAAGGACTGAAATCTGCAAGCAATACGGCTGTGCATCCCACCCAAGCACTAAAAGGCGCAGGAAGTGCGATGAAAACAGCCGCTGTGGGCAGCGCAGCAGGATATGTGGCATGGCAGAACCTTGTCAACGACAAGAGCATGGTGGAGATAGCCAGTGATGTGGTGGTAGGAAAAGACACCACGGAGAAAATATCCGAAGCTGTGGAAGACGTGAAAGGACTGAAGAACAAGGCTGGAGAAGCTGTGGATGCTGTGAATGGTGCCATGGGCGACATCAACAGCAAGTGGAGCGGAATGAGCAACTTCTTCCGTGGCATCTTCGGAGGCAACGGACTGGAGATGTTCGGCAACTTCTTCAAGAACTTAGGGAAAGGAAATGTGTCGGGACTGAGCCTTGCAGGACTGGTAACAGCAGCGTTCCTCACTTTCGGACGTTTCGGATGGCTTGGCAAGATAGCAGGAGCCATGCTCGGCATGATGCTCATCGGCAACAATTCCAACATCAAGAACATCGTCAGTGGTGATGGCGGTCAAGGAAGAAATGTGAACGAAGCAGAAACGACCGCACGCAGTGGCGGCATGAAACGATAAAAACATAAAACGACAACAACATGAGATATACAGAAGAGATGATGCTGCAATCAAAAAGCGGCTTTTGCATGCCCTTTGAGGAGCGAGGCAAGGACGTGGAACTGACACTTGGATATGGAAAACAGAAGCATCCTGTAACTGGAGAGCCATTCTTCCACCACGGACTGGACTTTGAGGCAAACCACTATCTGCTGTCAGCCTTGGCAAGCGGAACGGTATCGGGCATTGGCAATGATGCGACACACGGCATCTACCAAGTGATACGCTACGGCAAATATGAAGTGACCTACGCCCACCTTGCCAACGTGTTCGTGAACTTCGGACAAACCGTGAAGGCAGGAAACATCGTGGCATTGAGCGGTGACAGACTGCATTTCGAGGTGAAGTTTGACGGCAAGGAAATCAATCCGATTGATTTTCTGACCATGCTATATGGCAATGTGAAGGCAATGGAACAGACCGGTAAGACAGGTTTTCCTGAGTTTGAGACCTACGACATGAATATAGCCACACAGTATGACAAAGACCAGAAAGAGATAGAAGAATTGATGCTGCGCTTCATGCCATCGTATATGGAAGACCTGTATAAAGGTATGTATGTGACACCGCAACATGCAGAGCAGTCGCTAAGGAACATCTTTACCTTGTCCGCGGCGAAACACTATTTCTATGAAGCTATGCCATCCATCAGCAATCCGTTAGGCATCGGGCAGAGAGCCATGCCCTTGGCTTGCAAGGTGCAGAACCTGCTGATTGCGGACTTTTTGAACTATCTGGCATTGCGGCATGGCATCTATCTGTCCACATTGAGCGAAGTTCTAAAAAAAAACTCCATGACGAAGCCATAAGGACGAGTGGCATCATCGACCCGCTTGCTGAACTGGACATCGATGTGCAGAGCTTTGATATTCCAAGGTTGGTGAGCGTCTATCCCGACCGTGCAGGAGTGAGATGGTGGACAAAGGCGTGGTTCAATAACCGAGAGGAAGGAGAATGCTCCGTGGAGATAGAACTGCAGCAAGCCATCCTCTTCATCCATGACAGAATAGAGAAGGACTCTTGGCTGGAGGAATACTTCCCCAAACAGATGGAAGTGTATCGCCAAGCCATCGAGCAGACAAGAGAACAGATATTAGGTCAACTAAACGTAACGCTATAATGAGTACTATCAAGAACCCGACACGCTTTGCAGAACTGGAGTATTGCCTTCAAGGATATTTTGACGGCAAGCTGGCACCTGTGATGAAACAGGTGCGAGATGACTTGACTCACAAGCAACTGGAGGAAAGAGGCAGGTACCAGAGCAGTTTGGCAGGAGTGCTTGCTTCTGCCAATCCGTATGCCGACAACACCGAGTTTGTTCTAAAGCAAACAGGCAAATGGAACAGCAAAACCACGGAGGACTATCTGGCGATGTGCAACCAGAAAATATGGAAGGACAAAAACATCGTGAAGGATTTGGCTCTTCTTGCTGGCGAGTGGCGCAATGCCGTGGTGAAGGAAATTGGACGAAGCAAATACGACGCTTTGTCGAAAGCCTGTGGCGAGGATTTGGCATACGCATACGTTGCACAAAGGATGGAAGACCTGATGATTGGGAAACTCGTCAAGGACAATACACCCAAATCAACGATGGAGTACATCTTGCGAAAGGCAGCACAAAACAGCATCTGGGGACTGCAAGAAGAACTGATGAAGTCACCATTGACGGCTGAGATAGAAGCTCGTGGCGAGAAAGCCTATAAGCCAAGCAAGACGGAGAAGTTTGCTGGAAGGGCTACCGCCTCGGTAGTGGATGCCGTGACTATGGGCGGTATCGGTAGTTGGAAGTCATTGGCAACTTTGGTGGGGAGCGACATGGCATTGGGCTATATCCTCGATTCCAAGAAGGGAAACGGAGAACAGCGGAAAGAGCAAGCCATGGAATTGAGCATCAGCAAGGGCGTATTCGGACAGAACGGCAATGCCTTCACTGGTTTTCGCTCACAAGCCAAGAAAGTGAATGCCACCGACAATGGCTATGTCAAGACGCTCAACAGCAAACTCCATAACAAGATACATATCCCACAAAAAGCATTTACACCCATGGCATGGACAGATAACAGTATTAAGTTTCCTTTCCAAAAAGAGCAAGAGAAACGGAACGATCCGAAATACAAGAATGTACCGCTGATAGTGGCACCCGGCAAGGAAGATGCCTATCTGGAAGAGAAAGCCAAGCACGACGCAGCCAAGGTTGCAGAGGCAGAGCGCATCATCCAGGAAAAGAAAGATGCAGAGGCGCAACAAACAGAAACTGATGAACAACAGCAAGCGCAATCAGAAGAAGAACAGCAAGAACAACCTGAAAATGATAACAGCAACGGTTGGGAAGGACTGTTGAAGAACTTCGGACTGGACGGTTTCAGCGACATCGGCAATAACCTCGGCTATGTGATAGCTATGTTGCCCGACATTCTTGTTGGACTGTTCACTGGCAAGACGCAATCATTAGGCTTGAAGGACAATATGATGCCGATAGCCGCCATCCTTGCAGGAATGTTCGTGAAGAATCCGCTATTGAAGATGACACTCATCGGTATGGGCGGTGCCAATCTGCTGAACAAGGCAGGACATGAAGCATTGGCAAACAAACAGGAAGGCAATGATGGAAATGCTGTATCATACGGTAATACAACAGCACAAGCAGTGCAATATAAGTCCTATCCAGACGAACCGTTGAATCCCCGAATAGCCAACCCTGTGCTGCAAGGCAATTGCTTGGTGGCAACCATCGACCGAGTGCCATACACCATCCAACTGCCAGAGCATGTGGTTGGAGCATATCAAGCAGGAGCCTTACCACTCAACACCCTTGCCAATGCCGTGCTTGCCAAGAGTGACCAGATGAGACAGATGGCAGAACGCAACTATGGCGAGCAAGAAGTGAGAAATGTGAGAAACGAGGCGATGGAAAACGCAGAGCAGCGAGAAGTCATCCAACGTTCAAGATAAGATAAAACGTAAAACAATCATACAATGAAAGAGAAAAGTCCACAAGAGAAGAATGCGGCAGAGCGTCAAGTGTCACTGATTACCGAAGCCCTGTCGAAAGCAGCCGACAACAAGGGTGTTTGGCTGAACGAGCAAGGAAAACAATATCCACGGTTTTACCCAAAGGGAGCGGCAGTGAGTCCGTTCAATGCCCTCGTGATGGGATTGAACTCCGACAAGAACGGATTTTCCACAAATCTTTACACGTTATTTAGTGAAGCCAAGAAGCGAGACGAGTCTGTGATGGCGCATGAGAGAGGTGTGCCGTTCAACTGGTATGCGTGGAACAAGTATGTGAACCGACATAATCCGGAAGACATCATCAGCAGAAAGGACTACCAGGAATTGTCGGCAACCGATCAGACACAGTACAAGGGCATACATAATCGGGAAATACGAGTGCTGTTTAACATCGACCAGACCATGCTGCCACTAAAAGACAAGGAGAAATATGAAGAGGTGGTGAAGGAAAATGTCGGTGCGAATGAAGACAAGGCATTGCGTAGCCAAGTGAATGACTTCATCCAGAAGATGAAGGAAAACCTGATGGCGGTGCGCAAAGACGGAAGCGGAGTGGCACACTATGACACAGAAAAAGATGCTGTGTATATGCCAAAGCAAGAAAACTTTGAGCATTATAGCGATTATGTGCAGGAAATGCTGCGCCAAGTGGTGAGTGCTACAGGACATCAACAGCGACTGGCAAGGGAAGGCATGGTGATGAAAAACGGCATTGCGCCATCGGAGGATGCCGTGAAGCAAGAGAAACTGGTGGTGGAACTGGCTTCGGGTGTCAAGATGATAGAGATGGGAATGACGGCAAAGATTTCCAAGGAGAATATGGGACTGGTGGACTACTGGAACCGCGAATTGAAGGAAAATTCATGTCTGATAGATGCCATAGAGAGTGATGTGAACAATGCCTTGGACGTTATTCGCAAGGCAGAGCGTGGCGAGAAAATAGAATATTCATCCTTGAAGAACGAGCAGCAGACCACCGAGATGCAAGCGCAGATGCCCAAGCATTACTTTGTAGCTGATGAGATAGCCAAGCATCCTGACAGCGAACAGAAATTTGTGGTGATAGTAAGGGACAAAGAAAACAAGAGTGCCGATGTGGTATTGCCGGCAGGAGCATCATTGGAAGTGAACAATGAGGTGTCGGGCATGAGCAAGCAGCGCATCGAACATGCCTTGCAGAAGGAAGATTTTCAGTCTGTCAAGTTCTATAATCCCGATGGTGCTTTGGGCTACCATCCTGATGACAGCTATTTTGCAGGAAAGGACATCACTGTGGCAAGATTGAAGAACTGGCAACTGGAAGACATATCCAAGATAGACGTGAGTGATGCCGTGAGCCAGAGCAAGCAGGTGGGCTTCGACCGCATACAGATGGTGCAGGATGACAACAAGCGTTGGGCGATGTATATCAAGCCCGAAGGACAGAAGGCTTTTTCCATCTATCCCGACAAGGCGGATTTGAACCGCTTCTTCACCACACTGAAACAGGCGCAGGACACGATGGACAGTCTGAGAGTGGAACTGGCACAGAAATACTATGCGATGGCAGAGACAAAGCCTGACCTGAAGGTGGACTTGTTTGGCAGCGGTCAGCACAACGAGGTGGACATGAACCGCATACAGAAAGTGAACGTGTTCAAGGCAAAGAACGATGTCATTCTGTGTGCAGTCACCATTGATGGCGCAGACAAGTTGCAGCCTCGTGTGGTATCGCCAAGCCAATGGCAACGAATGTGGATTGCCGAAGACAAGAACGAGTACAAAAAGCATCTTGCTGCTACCCTGTTTGCTGACATCCTGCAGAAAGGACAGACGCAGGAGCAGACTGCATCAGAAAAGCAAGTTGAGGAAACCGAGGTGAAGCAAGAAACGCAAGTCTCCACCGATAAGAATGAGGAAGAACATCGAGAGTATCACGAGGAAGAGAATAAGCAAGCATCTTCTGAGGAAAAGACAGATATTAGGGAAGAGAAGGATGCGACTGTTCAAAGAGATAATAACGCTACTGTGGAAAAGAAGGAAGAAACAAAGGGTAAGCAGAAGGAAGAGACCAAGGACTCTCCCATCATGAAGCAATGGAAGGAGTTGAAAGCCAAGCATCCAGATGCTTTGCTGCTGTTTCGTGTAGGTGATTTTTATGAGATGTATGAACAGGATGCCAAGCGAGGAGCGGAAGTGTTGGGGATTACATTGACAAAGAGAAACACCCAAGCTGGTATCTACATGGCTGGCTTTCCACATCATGCCTTGGACACCTATCTGCCCAAACTTATCCGAGCAGGAGAACGAGTGGCTATCTGTGACCAGTTGGAGGCACCCAAGCAGAAGCAAGAGGAGCAAAATACTGAGGAACAGCAGCGTTCTGGCGGTATGAAACGATAATAATGAGGATAAAGACATGAGCAAGAATCAGCAATATGCAGAAAGATATGCTGTCGAGGCGATGGAACAAATGAAGCGATATGGCATCCCTGCTTCCGTCACCTTGGCGCAAGGCATCTTAGAAAGTCGTAATGGACAGAGTGAACTGTCGCAGTTGGGCAACAACCACTTTGGCGTGAAGGCTTCGAAAAGTTGGTTGAAGAACGGTGGCGATTATCTTGTCTATACCGATGACAAGCCTAATGAGAAGTTCTGCAAGTATGCCACGGTGGGTGACTCATACGAGCACCATTCCAAGATATTGAAGAACAGCAACCGCTACAGCCAATGCTTCAAACTCTCTCCCGATGATTACAAGGGATGGACAAACGGCATTGAGCGAGGCGGTTATGCCACCAGTGGAGGATATGCAGCCAGTTTGCAAAAGATTATCGAGATCAATGGATTACAGAAGTATGACCAACAGGTGATGCGAGAGATGAGGGCTGAGGGCAAGAAGTTCGGCGTAGAACAGAATGCAAGGACTTCAGCAACGGTATCGTCTTCGGTATCGACATCCAATAATGACGAAAAGAAGCAAACAGCATCTCAAACAACCAACGACAAATACTCATTCCCTGTGAAAAGGGACGAGTTCTTGTTTGTCACTTCTCCATTCGGTATGCGTCAAGACCCTATGGACAAAAGCAAACAGCAGATGCACAAGGGCATTGACATCAGAGCCAAGCATGATGATGTGTTGGCAACCGAGAATGGTGGCAAGGTGGTAGCTGTGAACCACAATGCCAATACTGGCGGTGGCAAGTCTGTGACAGTGGAATACGCAAGATCGGACGGAAGCAAGGTGCAGACCACATATATGCACTTGGACAGTATTGCCGTGAAGGTGGGTGACGAGGTGAAAGCTGGGCAAAAGTTAGGTGTGTCGGGAAATACCGGCACACGCACTACTGGCGAACACTTGCATTTCGGAGTGAAAAACATATCGGCAGACGGCAAGACAAGGGACGTGGATCCTGCATCATACTTGGCGGAGATAGCGCAGAAAGGTAATCTGAAGCAACAAGCATTGTATAACGGCAATGACCTGTTGGCAAAATACAAGGGAAATAGTTCGGTAGTGGACACGAGTCTGTCACCTGACGATTGGATGAAGAAACTGCTTTCATCCGAGGACGCAAGCACAGGATTGTCAAGTACAGACCCGATAATGGGATTGGTGACTACCATGTATAGCAGTCTGCTTGCCCTCGCTGTGCAAATAGACAGTAAAAGCGAGGAAGAGCAAAAAGCGCAAATCTCAGAAGCTGTAAGCAAAAGGCAGGTGGACTTGAAACCGTTGATACCGACTATGAATGAATGTGTGCTGAGCGTTGGCGACAATGGAAAGGCTGTGTTGCAAGCGGACAATGGCACTACCAAAGTGACGAGAGAGCTGACCAATGCGGAGTTCTGTAGATTGTCGCAAGTGTTGGGTGATACCAACCTGAGCAATGATGCCAAGAAAATGCGCATCGCTGGAATGGTGAATACTATCGTGCTGACGCAACAGGCATCGCAAAACTATGAGCAAGTCCTGGAACAGCAAGAAGGTCAAAGTCAGACAATGCAAAGAAAGTAAGATACTTGGAAGTTCCACATCTTGGTCGATTGAAAACGAATAAAAAAGTATTTGAGCTATGATTAAATGTAACGTAAGTGTGTGCGGAACCGTTAGCAAGGCTGCTGTGGTTCGCAATGGAAAGGACGGAATGCCGTTTACTACATATTCCGTAGATGTGGTGGTGCCAGCCAAGAAAGGTATCAACAAGACGGTGATGGTAAGCTGCATCATGGATGGAGATTGTGCCGAAGCTATCGTTGTGGGCAATCGCATCGATGTGAAAGGTGTATTGACCTTCAAGAAGAGAGATGACAACCTGTATTTCAACTTGAAAGTATCGGAAGTGAACCTTTCGCCTGTATCGGAAAGCAAGGATGGCATCGTGGGCGACATGGAGTTCAAGGGCAAGGTCGGTAAAGACATTGATATGAAGAAAGGCAAAAATGGTAAGGCTTTCCTGATGTTTTCTGCTTTCAGTGCAGAGAAGATTGGAGAAGAATTTGCCTTTACATGGGTGCGCTTTGTCCGGTTCTCGGAAAAAAAGGAAGAATGGCTGCAGTCGAAAGCCACCATCGAGGCAAAGGGCGAGTTGGAAATCTCGGTGTATAACGACAGACTCAACTTAGGCTGCAAGGTGGCGGAGTTGAACCAGTGGGAGAAGAAAACGTATCATCCTAACAATTAGCAAGTATGGCATATTACAATAAGAGTCCACAGAATAATGGCGATGGAAAAAATGCTGAGGACAGAGCCTTGGACACCTTCGCAAACATGATGATAGAGAAGATCGAGTCGTTGGGAAGCAAGGACGGATGGCAAAAGCCTTGGTTTACGGAAGGTACATTGAGCTGGCCGAAGAACCTGTCTGGCAGGGAGTATAACGGCATGAATGCCTTGTTGCTCACCATGCTCTGCGAGAAGAAAGGCTACGAGTTGCCAGTGTTCTGCACCTTTAACCGTGCAGTGGGTTTGAACTATCAGACCGACAAGCAAGGTAACAAGAAGCAGATGGTGGATGCTAATGGTGAGCCGTTGCCCAAGGTCTGCATCAACAAGGGAGAGAAGAGTTTTCCGGTGATGCTGACAAGTTTCACCATTGTACACAAGGAGACAAAAGAAAAGATACCCTATGACGACTACAAGCGAATGAGTGCTGAGGAGCAGAAGGAGTATAATGTCTATCCGAAGTTGAATGTGTACCAAGTCTTCAATGTGGCACAGACCAATTTGAAGGAGGCAAGACCCGAACTGTATGCCAAGTTAGAAGCCGAGAACAAGCCAGAGAAAGCATTGGTGCAGGAAGGTGACATGTACTCGTTTCCTGCAGTAGATAAGATGTTCAAGGAACAGAAGTGGATTTGCCCCATCAACATCGAACACCAGGACAATGCGTTCTACTCCATTTCTCGCAACCAGATAACCATTCCTGAGAAGGCACAGTTTAAAGACGGTGAGTCGTGGTATGGAACAGCGTTTCATGAGATGGTTCACTCGACAGGAGCGGAAAATCAGTTGAACCGTTTGCATCCTCAATCGGGCTTTGGCTCAGATGAATATGCAAGGGAGGAACTTGTTGCAGAGTTGGGCAGTGCGTTGGTGTGCCAGAAGTATGGCATGACCAAGAATCTGAAGGAAGATAGTGCCGCCTATCTGAAATCGTGGCTCGGCAGTCTGAAGGAGACGCCAAGTTTCATCAAGACCACCTTGATGGATGTGAAAAAGGCAACGTCCATTCTCACGCAGAGAATAGACGAAGTGTCTTTGGAAATGAAGGAGCAACAGAGTGAGGATGTTGCAGCTTCAGTATCGGAAGAAAACAAGGATGCGAAGGACATGAAGCAATCTGCATCATCAAATGATAATGAGCAGACTGAGGTAGAAGAGGAAAAAGTCGCACGGTCTGCGTTCCGTCGGTAACGAGTCAATCTGTGGCAAACATGCAAAAATCCAAGATGCGCACATATATAATAATGTGTAGGCATCTTGGATTTTTCGTTTGGGGAGTTTTATTCTTCCTCCTCATCATCTTCTTCGGGTGATAGCCATTTCTGCCAATCTTTCTCATCGATGGTGAGGTCGTCCATTTCCCAATCATATGCGAGTTCGGGCATTGGGTCACGAGAGTAAGGGAAATGGATGGTATAGCCGATTTGTCCATAGGAGACATGGAGCGGAGTGACGCAAAGGTCTCTGCCGAAATAGCTTCGGGTGGTAAGGTATTTGCGCCAGTCGAAACGCTCATTGAGAATGTTTCGACATAGACGGTAAAGATATTGTTCTATTGTCATACGGTTTGAAGTTCCAACTGTGAATAATATTGTCTGAATGCCTCATAAAGGTCAGCCATCATGACTTCGGCTTCCTCCATGTCTTTGACTATATCGGCAATGTGGTAAGGTGCGCCATTTTTGCCGTGACCGTCTGAGCCAATCCAAATGTACGCTTCCTCGTCAACATCAAAGTTCTCGTAATACTCATGGATATTGTCGATGAAGGCTTCCATATCACCGCCTTCAAGTTCCACGCTGAAATTGAAATCTTGACCATAGGAAGTATATTTGGCGAAGTTTACATCTGTCTTGCCGTTTTGTGGCTCGGAGAAATCAACGCTCCATCCTAATATCTCGGCTATCTCCGTTATCTTTTGCTGTATCATATCGTTTGATTTTTAGCAGCCATAGGCAAGAAGCCTACGGCTGATGTTTGGTTTAAACTTCTTCCCTGTCATACATGTCAGACAGAAACGACTGCAATCTCTCGTCGGGAATGTTTCCGATTGGGCAAGGCTTGAAGCTCTTGTCCTGCAATATCGGTATCTTAGGAAGGTTATGTCCGACATCCACGCTGATACTTTCCATTTCCTTGATGGAAGCATAGCCATATTCTGTATCGGCAAGACCGACAACGATAGAGAACAGCGTGAAGTCATTGCCTTCCGGCTGACCTTCCAATACATACCAACGGACTTTGCCGATGAAGAAGACGCATTGGCAAATGGCATCCTTCTTCTTGCCGTCCTGTGAATAAAGCGGATATTGCTTGAACTGCTCCGCCAACTGTGGTGTAATCAATCTGCTTGTCATAACTGCATTATTTATTGGGTGAATACTCTGATGAAGATGGATTGTAGAGCTGCTGCTCACGCAAGGCTTCAATGGCTGCATGTGCCAAAGTGCAAGCCCATTCATTGCGAAGGTCATAATAGCCCTTCTGATAGTTTATTGCCAACTGCTCCATGAAAGCCATCATCACCTTGAACTTCTCGTTTACAAGAAAGCGGTGGTCATTGGCAAACTCTGCACCCACCTTGGATGCGGAACACATCTTGCCGTTCACGAAGCGTGAAAACTCATTGGCAAACTCCTTGTCTCTTTCGTTAATCATATCGTTCATATCTGTTCGGATTAAATTGTGAAACTTCTTTTTCTTCCCTATTCTCGAAGCCTTTACGACTTCATCGAGGGAATTGATTTTACGTGCAATCAAGAGTTCGGACATGGAGGCAGACAAGACAAGGAATTGGAAGATTATTTCATTGGAATACCCCAATCTTTGATTGGTGGAAGGCTGCTGATGAAATAACCTGCTAATAGCAAGGCGGTACTTGACAGTCTGGTGGGCTGAACTAAATTTGCTAAGGAAAAACAAGGGAGGATGAAGGGTATGGGAATATTCTAGTGACGAAAAGTGGTATGATTACCACTTTTTGATAATAGAGAGATCTGTTAGAACCGGCATATACAGTTCGAGCATTCCCGTTTTTTGTCATTTGTGTCACTTTTCGGGAATTGTATTTCTGAAGATATCCCTGTTCAATCTTCGCACTATGTTAAATAGTATTGAACAAGATGAAATATTGAACAAAAAGTTCGTTCGTTTAAGTTTTGTTCATTATCTTTGCAATGTTCAATCAAATTGAACACAACTGATATATTGAACAAACAACATAAAATGATGGCAAACAATATCATAATAAACCAAGCATTGGATGCTCTTAGAGCAAGCCTTCCTGTGGGGGATGTTGTGTCAACAACAGCCGTCAAAGTAAATTGTACCAATGAAAATGATGTCACTGTTAAAATAATGAATGTAGATTTTGTGTGTCATGTAAGGGAAAACATAACCAAGGCCACATTAAATCCGACATTAGCGACTATGCAAACGATGAACAATGACAAGCAGCAAATCTTGCTTGTTACGCAATACGTCACGCCGCAGGTATCAACAGAATTGGCAAACAGAGGTATCAACTATCTGGACTGTGCAGGAAACTGCCTTGTCAGATATACAAAGGCAGGAAACTTGATTTTCCAAATATTTAATCAAGGAAGGAAAAATACAGAGTCCAAGGTGAAAACCTATCCCGTGTTTCAAGATGCAGGATTGAAGGTCGTGTTTTATCTGTTGCAAGATGCAGACAATATAAAGAAGCCTTATCGAGAGATAAAAGAGCAAATTGGTGTATCTTTGGGAAGCGTGAAAAACGTTTTGGATGAACTTACAAGACGTGGTTTTGTTTGTGACACTAAAAACGGGCGCATAATAAAAGACAAAAAACAACTGCTTGACTTATGGGTTAGCAATTACAATGAAGTATTGAAACCCAAATTGCTGGTAGGCGCAATGGCATTTCGAACAGAAGCGAATAGAAATGAGTGGAAAAACATAGCATTGCCAAAGGGCATGTCATGGGGAGGAGAACCTGCCGCAAACTTGACGGATGGCTACTTACAACCAGGAATTTTCGACATATACACGGAAATACCTGCAGCACATCTTATACGAACAGGTGTCGTCAAGCAAGATGCAAATGGGGAAATTCATCTGTACAACAAATTTTGGAATTGGGAAACAGACAACAGAACTGTTCCTGCTATATTAATCTATGCAGACTTGATGGGTAGTGGCAATAGTCGCTGCTTTGAGGCTGCGCAACGCATATTAAAGAATGAGCTTAAAGATTTCGAGTGAAAAGATAAACAATCCATTTCTTGTGGATTTGTTGGAGAAACTTACAGATAGCTTCCGTAGAATGGATCACGACTTCTTTATCATAGGAGCCACCGCTAGAGATATAGTCATGCAGCAGATGCTGAACACGTCATCACGTAGAAAGACAAGAGACTTGGATCTAGCTATAGCTGTTCCAAACTGGCAGGAATTTGACAAAATCAAAAATAGTTTGATTGCGGATGGTTTCGAGAAGGACAAGTCAAAACACCAACGCTTCTATTATGGTGACTATGAGATAGATGTTGTTCCATACGGATATGTCGCCAAGGAAGATGACAACATCTATTGGCCACCCGAAGAAACAATTGCCATGTCCGTAAAAGGGTTTGACGAAGTGCTTTCTGATGCTATAACGGTTAGTATTGATGACAGATTCACTGTAAAGATAGCTTCTTTGCATGGATTATTCTTGCTGAAGTTCAATGCTTGGATGGACAGACATCTAACCACAAACAAGGATGCAGAGGATATGTCGTTCATATTGGACAACTACCTTATGGCAAACTTGGATCGAGAAGCGTATATGGAAGTGTATGATTGGGAAGATTTTGACGAATATGTGGCTGGTGGCTATTGGCTGGCAAACGATTTGGCAAAGTTATTGAACCGAGACCAACTTGTATATTATGCAGACAAAATTGACGAGGAATTGCAGTTGGAGGAGAGAAGCTATTTGATAAGCCAAACTCTCAATTCACAATCGGGTTTGAATTATGACCAAGTAAGGAGAACATGGCAAGTCATTTCAGAAGTGTTTCGCTCTGCTACAGAAGAAAGGGATTTATAATGATAGATATAAATTATTGTAGTCAAAAAGGCTTATGTGATACAAACCAGGATTTTATTTTGTGCAAACAATTACAAGATGGGAGTTGCATCGCTATCCTTGCCGATGGTATGGGTGGCTTACAATATGGTGAGATCGCAGCTGCCACTGTTGCACAAAGTATTTATAAAATATTGGCAGAACATAATTCTGTGGATATAAGAGAGCTGTTAGCAAAGGTTTTTGAACAAGCAGACATTGCAGTTGCAGATAAATGCAAGGCTCTTTGTTGCAAAATGGGAGCAGCAGTTACCGTCTTATACATAAAAGATGATACTGCCAATTACGCATGGCAAGGAAATGTCCGTTTATATTACAAAAAAGAAAAAGGTATACATCAACTTACTGAAGACCACCTGAAGGAAGGTGATAATTGTACCTTTCTGACTCGTTGCGTGAATGGAAGAGGTTTCCGCAACCCTATATCCATTCAAGAAACAAAAATATCAGACATGGACTTGTTGTTTTTATGTACAGATGGATTTTATCAATCCAAGGATTGCATAGATTCTGTTATAGTAGAAAACAAATTGCCAAGTCGTATAGAATACTTGGAAGATGATGCATCCTGCATTCTCATACAGTTGCATAACCCTTGATAAGATAAGAGATATGGCAAAGAAGAAGCATAAAGGACATTACTGTAAGATTTGTGGTGAATACAAGCCGAACGAGTCATTTTCGAGGAAAGGTCATGTCCAACACATCTGTAAGGAGTGCATGGGTGAGATGAAGA
Source organism: Segatella intestinalis (assembly GCF_029348455.1). Classification (NCBI taxonomy): domain Bacteria; kingdom Pseudomonadati; phylum Bacteroidota; class Bacteroidia; order Bacteroidales; family Prevotellaceae; genus Segatella; species Segatella intestinalis. The sequence continues at coordinate 74,390 of NZ_JARJVV010000007.1, read as the reverse complement.
AAAGCAACAAGAAGATTTTGGACTTGCCTTTCGGGGACAATGAGTTTGAGATCGTTGATGCCGATGAATATATCGATACTATTTTATATGGCAACAACGAAGAACGAGAAAACAAGACTTTCAAGAAACTCAGCCGTGAACAGAAAATGGTGTTGAAAGCGATAGTGCAAGATGAAGTTACGTTCTATTGGCAAGCCCATCGACAGATACCAGTAAATGACAAGTTAAAACAACTCAGAAGTTCTGTCAATACTGTAGTATATGAACAGTTGGACTTTGCCATAAAGGATGACACGATGTTCAAAGCTTATATACAAGAGCAAGTCATCACTGTCATAAACAAGATATTGCGACAGGAGAAAGAACAAAACAACCAATAGCAGAAAGAGTCCATTCATCACGAACGGACTCTTTCTTTTGATAATCATTGTTTTGCAGATTACCGCTTATCGTATGAATGATAGTAAAACACATTTACTGTGCAAATAGTCTGACAGCCGTATGACGGTTGACTGCAATTGGTGAATACTTATCAATACCGCCCTTACTTTTTGATATTATCATGGACTTGTCAATGCCTCTTGCCACAAGCTGTTGCGTGATATAATCCGCTCTTGACTTGCTGAGAGGATTGTTGATGCCATCGTTTCCTGTGGCACTGTCGGCAGCACCAACAACGGAAATTTTGAGATGATAAGCCTTTGCTATACGAGCAAGCTCATCCAAGTTTGCCATCTGTGAAACGTCAACCAACTGCGCGGTTCCAATCTTAAAAAAGAAGAAAACTGGCGAACCGATGCACTTGGTTCCACCTGTCATTTCTGCAACGTATTTGTTCCAAGAAACAGAATCGGAAACAGAGAAACTATACTCCAGAGAGCGGCTTGTTTTTGGTTTTCCCATGCCATTCCAATCCTTGTGAGCCAATCTTGCACGGAGCGAGTTCAAACCGCTGTAGTCATTTTTCGGGTAGATGCGATGCTCCGTACTATCCGCATAATATGTCAGGCGGTCGGCATAGGCTTTCAGCAATCCTTCAATCTCCAAGATTTTTCTCATCTCAACGATGACATTGGCATCCTCCGCATGAGCTTTGCTTAACTTTTGGTTGCGAGCCAACAAATCATTGGTGTAATCTGCCAGCCATTTGTTCTGGTTGATATAAGGAGTGGCATCTACAACCTTCTTCCAACCGACCTTTCCGATGTTGAAAGTCAGTCCGGCAGACAAGGTGAACAAATTGTCACCAAACTTATTGGATGCGCCCACACCATCAAAGTCACGGAATGTGGTTGCGCCACCCAATTCCATGTTGACCGCCAAACGCTTTGTTAAATGATATTGTCCAATCACACCATAGTTGATGACAAACGGACTCTTGCCGTTATCCTCGTTATGGATAATACCGCAACCAGCATACGGAATGAATCCCCATCTTTGTGTGGTGGCATGGTCTTTGACAAAACTGTTGGTCACATTCCAAAGAAAATCCGCATGAACCATCTTGTAATCACGGACATTCTTGCTGGCATCCTTGAACTGAAAACCTTGGAAACTCAACCGCCCCCCAATCTCTGGCGTGAACCACTTTCCTGCCTCTATTGCCAAGGAAGGTTTCATCCTGTCGAACAAGTTTCCTTTACCATGCGGTTTTCCTACAAAAGCGGAAGTGCCACCCGATACACAAACGAACCAGTTGGAAGACCATGCAGAAGGAACTGCCACTTCTTTGAGGTATGTAGGCTCAATCTGTCGGAGCATATCCTCATTTATGCCAGACGGCACCAAATCATCCGTGCCATCATCCATAGTCTCTGCATTGACTTGCATTTGTCCGCATAGGCACAATGCCATCATAAATATTGCTTTTCTAATCATAAATTTCAATTTGTCGATTATTTATTCTATTAACGCTTTCTACTCTTGCTGCCTTTCGGTCGCATCATCCTGTTTGCCATCGCAAGGCAACGGTGCGCCCAACGCCTGTCATCCTCGTCTTCGTTACGTCCCCATTTCATGTCATTGCTGCCACCGCCTCCGCCACCTTGCCCTTCGGCGAATGTCGTGGCTTGGTCGATGTAGCCAAGGTATAATAAGGTGGCACAATGAAGAACTTCGGCAGTGTGCTCGGCTATGGTTTCCAATGGCGAACCGTCAAATGCGACTTTGATTTCAGGTGGCAACAATGTCATCTTAGAACGGTAGTCAGTGACCATGCTTTCCAACATAGCAGTCTTGATAAGTGTGCCAGCACCAGTCTGAGCTTCACGAGAGAACTGCATGGCATCCTGTCGAAGCGTCTCTGTCCGCTCCTTGACAAACTCCATGTCCTTGTTCAACTCATCCAACTGCTGGTCAGCTACAGCGAGCTTGTCTTTCTTGTCAGCCAGTTTCTCATCAACGGAAGCCAACTCATTTTGTAATTTTTCCAACTTCTGCGACAAGATGGAACTATCTCCTTCCTTGTTGGCAATCTGCATCTTCAACTTGTCAATCTCCAACATCTTCTGATGTTTCTCTTCTTCCAGATGTTCCACCATAGAAGAGAGACCTTTCACACGACGTTCTGCCAGTGCTATTTCCACCCGAAGGTCGCTTACAGCTTTGTTAAGGTTGTCCAGCTCCTCTTCCTTTGAAGAACATTCCTCGGACAGGTGTTTACGGTATTCCTCCGTAGGTCTGTGTCGTTGCCGAGTCTCCGTTTGGCTCGTTCCACGCACCAGTCCCCAAGGCTCATTGACCATCGCCAACTCGTCATGAAGTTTCGATGTACGTTGACTATATTCCCGATTGTTGGCACCTGCGAAGATTTCTTTGAAGGCAAACTTGCCGTCCTTGATTGGCAGAAGAACGCAATGGATGTGTGGTGAAGTCTCGTCCAAGTGTACATAGAAGGCAACGATATTCTCTTCACCATACTTTCCTGCGACAAAATTATAAATGTCCGTCGCCCATTGCTCAATCTCAGGCATACGCTTGACTGCATAATTTTCCTTGTTGTCACCAGGCTTAAATACAACCTTTTGTTCACCGAAGGCAAGTTCTCGCATCTTCCACTGTGAACCGCTAAAAATGAAATCCGCTACAGTTCTGAAGCGTGGCTCTGCCAACCCCTCATTCTTGTCTTTGATGCCACGAGCTGCCAAGTTCTCAGCCATCAACTGTGGAATATACTTACTCTTGTCGATAGGTGCTATCTTTCCTCCCTTGGAAATTTGGAAGTTCAGATGCTGTCTGCCGAGGTCATAGTTGCCTTTTGCAATAGCCACCTGCCATGCCCTGTCGCTCCAGTTGCGTTGGTATTCACGGCTGAGAGCGGCGGCGCATCCCTTACGCCCCCTGACGTTCAAAACCTGCTTTGCTATTCTTTCCATATCTCTGATATGCTTATATGTGTCAGTAAAAACAGTGTCCCAGCTTGCTGCCTTGGCGGACACTCTCCCGAAGACTTTTAGGTCGTAGGGGTAATGAGTTACCACACTCCCTAAATTCGTGAACAGCGGGCAAGCCCGATGCGCTAAAAAAGGCAAGCCACGACGAGTGCGATATGCCAGTACCGAACCGTGAGGTCTTAAAAGGAGAATGTCCGTAAGGCAGCTATAATGGAACAGAATGAACTCTACTTATGGTTGTCCGCCTTGGCGGTTACAACTGGCTTGGCAGCTGTCTCAACTGTTGAGGTAGGACAGCAAGCCTTATAAGCGGAACACAGGGATTGGAAAAGGCTCATGTCTTCTGCTGTGTTCAATTTGACGGAAGCAGACTTTCCATGACTGGCGATTTCGGGCAGTTCCTTTATCAGAAGAAACAACTGGAGCCAGTCTCGATTGAGAACACGAGTGAAGAACTTGAAGATTGCGTTACGCAACTGAAGTTTGTTATGTTCTTCCTCATCTACAAGAGGCATACAATCTACAAGTCTGCCAATCATGTAAGTGGCAATATCATCAGATGAAAGTTGGTTGTCAGATGATGTAGAAGCAGAGTTGTTTTCTTGCGATAATGCTACTGCACCCTTTACAATCTGACCACAAACAACGGCAGTCTCTTCTGTGGTGGAAGTGCCATTGAACCAACTGTCCATTGTGAAACGGATGATTGGTTCCAATATGCTATTTCGCATTGTCGGAGCGTTACCGTCCTTCATGCCAATCATCGTGATGATGGTGTATTTCGTTTCAAACTCCTTGCAGAGTATCAGCCCATGTTCCGTTAATTTTTCGAGGAACTGACGCACGGTGGCACGATGCCAATGCCAGTCCTCTGCAAGTTGAGTTTTGGTTGTGATAAACTGAAAATCTTTCAATTCATCTACCACTTCCTTGCTTACGGCTTTCGGCACGTAGTGTTCACAAGCCTTGTCCAGCAGATAGCAGAACGCTTCGTGTTTGGAATACCGCTCGTTATGTCGGTCCTGTAGAGATGCCAGAAAGCCGACAGAGAGACTTACCTTTATATTTTCCTTTGGTATATGTTTCATTGAAAATGTCTTGTTGATGTTGTGAAATAATGATTCTCATTTTAGACTGAGTGTTGTAGAATGTGCCAAGTACCAAGTGGCATATTCCAAGAATGGACTAAAAGTAGAAGTTTACGATGTCCTCAGGACATTGCGCCAAGTGTCTGCCACTGTCAGGACATTGTGCCTTGAAGATGACCTTTGAGGACGGATAGTAGATGGATGCCACCAAGAGCAAGCCCACCATCACTCCCAATGTGTACAGATAGGGAGTGAACATAAACACCAATGAGGCTGTAAAAGCGATGGCACATGATTTCCTGTTGTCATGCAACCTATGCAGCAGATTGTCTGCATAGGAGAACTTGAACAGCAACAATGCCAACAGTGCCGTTACATGAGCACCAATCTCGTTGGGCTGTACTTGATATGCCACGAAACTGAACACCAATATTGCCATCAGCAACAGCAATGTGTACAGTTTCCGAAAATTATGCGAAAACACCATGCGGAGATAAAATCTCTGCATCATCCGATTGTTCTTTCTGTAGCACATCGTTGATGCCAAGAGAAGAAGCATAGGGAAGAAAAGAAAGATAATCTTGAATATCATAGATCAAATTGTAATGTAAAACGGTCAATAACCTTCGAATAGCTCCAACTCAATAATTCCATAGGTGACTTCCATGAAAAGTCGCTCGACATCCGTCATTGTCAAAGCATTTGAAGCAAGGCGTTTCTTGAAACCAGCATCCTTTCTCATAAGAATCTTGGCACTTCGGTCAATGTCAAGCAGAGGAATATGCCACTCCTGCCCACGGACATAATCATTGTTGGAATGACAGGCTCGAAGAGTCAGACACCGACAGCAGACGGTCTGAACCATGCCATGCCGTGAAACGGCGGTGTCTTTCCAATGGAACGAACTGCCAACGTCTATCCATGTGTGGCATTTGTGGATGATGTCCACGATGTTCTGAAGCTGCACGTCACTCATAAATGGAACGTAATGTCACATAAAACACATCAGCATGTCCGCCTTGTCACGCTTGTACTTGAAGAAGCCTGTCCTCGCTTGCAGTTCCATGTCGTGGCACAAGTCACCGTACATGAACTCCAAGGACTCATAGATTGTCACCATGACGGAGTGGACATTTCCATTGACATCCGTACTGGCATTCATCTTGTACATCCGCCCGAAATTAGGGTTGGAGAAGGCACAGCAGAACTGTCCGAACTCTGTATATACGGAAGTCACCTTGTGGTAAAGGATGACCAGTTCCATTTGGTCTTCAAAAAGGTTCATCACCTCTTCGAGAGTACAAGGCTTTTCCAACTTGAAGTCAAGCAGGACATAGCCGTCTTCATAGACTGGCTGTTCCATGCGCTCCTGGTTGATAAGCTCTGGCAACTGCAATGGTGCCAGTGCCAGGAAGTCGTTGAGAAATTTATGCAGCATAACTATTGTGTTTATAATGAAGAAATGTATAGCTTGATGAACATATCTGGTAACCCGTCTGTCATATTCTTGTCCATCTGCAAGGAACGGCTAAGACAGGCGATTGTGCCTAAAGCATCTATTGATAGTTGCACCAAATCCTTTCGCTGATTCTCTGAAAGCATCGCCATTCCGAAGTCATCAATGGACAGGAATGGTTGCAGTATCATCCAAAAATAGGCAGTCCGTTGTTCAGCGGAAGTAACCTTTCCACTCTTAATATCAGCAACGCAAGTCTGCGCATTGGCGATGATTCTTCGATTGGTACGAACCGCCATATAGGTCACGGCATCCCTTGCCGGTAAGTTTCCTTTCCTTGAAGATTGAGCAATCATCTTGCACACATCTTCTGTTCCACTTGTTATATGCGAAACCGACACGTCGCTCATCTCGTATAGATGAGATAGAAATGTTCTGAATAACCTATCCTCCGTTTTCAGAAAGGCGAGGAACTGTGATTTGTTGGCAATGCCTTCCTTCTTCACCTTCTCCAAGAAGAAATGATAGGTGGTCAAGATCCTTGTCTTGTCACCTTTATATAATGGTATGGTGTCCATACTCTCAAAAAACTTTGAAGCCACCAAGGAAAGGCTGTCCGTGTCCTTCTTACCTTTATAAGGGGAGGCGTTCATCTTCAACAGGAGCACATCCTTGAATGTCCTTCGCTTGGCGGTAGCTATGCGCATAAACTCGTCACGGATTGAGTCATGGACATTGGAAAATTCTTCCATCGGAAACGAATGTGCCTTTTTGATGGTGTCCCGTATCAGACAAGCAGAAACCGAGTCTTCTAAAGTACGCCATTTGGACATTTTGTCAGCAAGGTGTTCCATAGACAAATCCTTGTCTGATTTCATCCTTGAGAGGAACACCTTTTGCGCATCCAATGCCTCCCTTGCATCATGGAAAGACAGTTCACTGGCATTTTTTGAACAGGATGCCAGCAAAAGAATGGCAAGTGTGATGGCAGACAACATGGACATTTGTTTTCTTCCTCCAAAGTATGATATGCGAAAACTTGAAGTGCAAGGTTGTTTGCACTTCACCCTCAATCGGCTTTTTGCCGCAGATATGATAATGTTTATACTTTCCATTTCGGACTTTGTTTGAAATTTGCGGTGCGAATTTACGACTATTTATCGGGTATTCATTCAAACTAAATCAAACTTTATATTTTATTCTAATTCATACTTTATAGCATGATATGAAATGATAATATATCCAAGAAAGTGCAGTACATCAATCTTTAATTAACTATAATAATTATCAGAGTATGATTATACTTTGATGGAATATAAGTATCTTTGTCGGCAAATTACAAATCAGTGTATAATAGCTATGGCAAAAGTAGGTTACATATTTAACTCGGAGCAGTATGACACATTCACCTTTGACCGGGCTTGGATGGAGAAGTATGGCTGTTGCCGTATCATAGAAGATAGTGCAAGCCAAGAGAAGACACGCCCGGAATGGAAGCAGCTCATGGATTGTCTGGAACGAGGTGATGAACTGGTCATATCGAAGTTCAGCAATGCGCTGCGTGGTGTTCGGGAATTGGCGATGTTCCTGGAGTTTTGCAGGGTGAAGGTGATAAGGATAATATCCATTCAGGATAAGATTGACTCAAAGGGGGAGTTGTTCCCAAGTACATCAATAGCCGATGTGCTTTTCATGTTCGGTTCGTTGTCCGAAGAGGTCGTAGCCTTGCGCAAGGCTACTGCCCATGTGGAATATATCAAGTCGGGTATTAAACCAGCCAAGAGTTCAACTCCAAAGAAAGGTATCGACCGTGAGAGGAACATCGTCAATATGTATAACAACAACTACACTATCGATGACATCTGGAAGGTCAGCGGCTTCAGGAGCCGCAGCTCTGTGTTCCGCATACTCAACAAGTATGGGGTGAAGCTGAACAGAGGCAAGTTCAGCGGACCGCTTGGCAAGAGAAAGCCCAAGGATGAGAATGAATAATCACTATAACATTCAAGTATATTCCAAAATTAAAGACGTATGACACCAAAAGAATATGAGCAATATATAGCAAGTATATTCCAAAATCAAGGATATAAAACTCTTGTAACTCCATACTCCAATGATTGGGGTATAGATGTTATTGCTATAAAAGGTAAAGAAAAAATAGCAATTCAAGCTAAAATGTATGGAAATAAAAGAAAAGTCAACAGAGCTGCCATTATGCAACTATATGGAGCTATGGCCTATCAAGACTGTACAAAAGCGGTAATTGCCACCGATGGAGAACTTCTTGATGATGCTATATCAGTGGCAAAGAAGCTGAAAATAGAGATATTGACGACAAAAACAAATTTTGTTTCAACTTTTCATAAAGAAAAAGAAGAGGAGAACTCAGATTCTATCCATAAAGATTTTCGTATGGAATATCCAACGTTTGATGAAGTCTGGAGAAAATACATTATGCCTTTAAAAGGAGTGACACTATGGAATACAAAAGGAGAAAATAAAATTCTGGATGTAAATTGGGGCGGTATTACAAGAATAACTTCAAATAAAAGACGAAGTTCTATCTCTATAGACGGTTTCCGTTTTGCATATAACGAATTAATTAGAAAAGGAAAAATAACAAGGGATTATATCAATCAAGAAGTAGATAAAAGATGTTCATCTGGCATCGTACTCATACTGGGACAAATTCCTTTTGTTTCCACAGTAAGAAATCCAACTTCATTGGAAATTTAAAGATTGTAGATATATCCCATAAGACGGAAAGACTTTTATTTCAAATAAATACTCCAACAAAATGAATTTATATCAAGTTGAAATCACAACTGAAATTGATACGGAGTGTATTCTTATAAATGCTAATGATGAAAATGAGGCAATAAGTATCGCACAGTATATGTTAGAAAATGGCGAGATAGACTTTGCGATAGGACATTAAATCATCAATATCACAGCATTTCTTGCTTGTTGAAAAATATTCAGCCTACAGATGCTGCTATACGATATTTTTTTTGTGGCTTCGAATACACGAACGCTTTCCGTCCACAAAGCCATAGCTATCTGCGCACGAAAAAGCACGCAAGATGTTCTGACCTTGTGGAATAATATTATTGGCAGATAAGGCAATTCCTTATCTGTCTCTTCTGAAATCATTTCGCTTGTCTCCGTGGAAAAGGCTTTTGAGCGTTCCGCCCAAAGCCTTGAACACGAAGAATACCACGAACAAAGATACGATGTCGTTCATAAGCTATAGTTTTCGTTTGTTATACTTGTGACTTGTACAGATTGATGATGTCCATCCCCATCGACTTGGCTTTTCGGCAAGTGTAGAACGTGCCGCCCTTGGGCTTGCCGTCGAAGAAAGCAATCAGTCCGCACGAATGAGAAAGCATATAATCATTTCGTCTGAGCAAGCATCCATTGAAATAGTACTTACTCAACAGGATAGCATCGTCCGCCTTGTCAAGAATATCCCAATAGCGGTCTTGCTCCCTTGCGCTCCACCTCTCGTTCTGACCGTCATAGGGAATGACGGCAATAAGTTTTAAATTGGTAAGTTCCGCTTTCAATGAAATCACCACTTCAGCAGCCAACATATCGAAGCCGAGTGCCATGCCACAATAGAAATTTGTGATACCCATAGCATAGAGCAGCCTTATCTTGCCCCTCAGTTTCTTCCTTATCTCGTCCTTGCGGTCTTCCGCTATCGTGCGATGTCCCGAAAAAGCCACGGAATTGGCTTTGATGTACTTTGTCTTATCCATATCACTTTGCATATTTATAGTGTGTGCGTCCCAAGAAAAGACCTCCCAATACGTTTCCGCCAAACATTTCCAACTGATTGGCAAAAATAGCATAGCTTGCGCCGGTCGTTACCACATCATCAAAAACATAGATGTCCTTGCCTTTGAAGTAGGCTTCATCAAACTCAATCACTTGTGTCTTAGTGATGCTCTTTTCCTTGTCATGGCGGTGCTCGTGTACTGCCAAGCGGTCGCCTGAAACGGATATGTGCGAATAGCCGTTGATGATGCCGCAAAGCTCGCTCACACGATTACAGAAAGCCATGTATCGACTCTCGTTCTTGGCTTGGGTGCTGGCTGGCACACATACAAACACGATGTCCTTTATCTTCTCACCACAAACTTTGATAAGATGTGCTGCGGTCATTTGCGCCACCTTCTCAAAAGCGTTGTCCCTTGCATCCTTGAACGCCCAAATCAGTTGGCGTGCAGCCACTGCGTCCTCGCCCACATTGCGAACTCTCACAGGGAAATACTTCAAGAAGAAATCCATCCTCTTGCTCAGCTGTCTCTTGATGCTGTCGTCTATCATTCTTACCATAGTCGGAAAAATTATTTGTGTTAAACTCAATTTTTATTTTCCCTATTTTCGGAAGCCTTTCGGCTTGCCCAAGGGATATTTTTCCGCCACGCAAAGGTGTTGGAAGGCAAAAAGACAAATCGGAAGCGAAAAATACGCTCTATATGCAAGGCACATAGAGGAAGATTTTTTGAAAAGCATCCATGATGCCCAATTTGGCATTTGCCACGCAACTGGTACCTTTGCGGAAAATATCCGAAGCGGCAAAGACGATGGACGAAATGAAATGACTATAAGTGCTACTACATAAGATTACAACAAGAAAAGGGTGGGTGTGGAACTGCGCCATCGGTGCAATTCCGCAAGGGTGGGACGAAGTGCTATAAAGAGAGAACGGTTTGCCGATTATAGCAGAAGGACGGAACAAAGATGCGGCAGGAGTAATTGGGAAACTCTCTTGGCATCCATGCCGAGTGTGTTTCCGCTCCAGCCTTCATGCCATGTGGCTTATTGCAGTAGCGACAGTTGGTCGCCACAGTCAAGGAGCCTTTTGGCATGAAATCTTTGTAACGGCTATAAAAGGGTAAACCATGGATTATAAAAGGAAGACGAGAAGCGAATATAAAAGATATGGGTGGGAGTGAAACTGCGCAACAGCCAGACAAGCAACTTAACGAAAGGGGTGGCATTGGTAGACAGCATGTAAGTGACGGTTGCGTCACGGATGCCGTTAGCCAATGCCATTCTGTTCGTGCTTGTCCTTCGGCAAATGGTCATTCTTCATCTTTCGGGATCTTACTCCCGATAAATAAAGAATGTCGCTTTGACGAACTGTTGGTGCGGTTTCGCAGATGGGTGGGACAAAGTAATAAAAAGGGAAGACGGCTTGACGCTTATAATAGCAGTACGCATGCGGTTATAAGAGTAAACTTGCTAATAGTGAGTATAAAAGTAAACATGGTTGTATGAGCAAAACAAAAGCGACCGAAGCCGCTTTGTTTATTGGAGAGAATGAAGAAATCCTATTTCTTGCCTTTCTTGGTAGGCTTTTCAGGCTCTGCCGCTGGAGTTTCCTCCTTGTCTGGTGTAGGATAGAACTTGTTTGCGATGAAGACGATGCGGTTGTGCTTGGTGCCTTGCTGATCAACCCACTCGTCTGGTTTGAAGTAGCCCTCGACGGTGAGCAAGGTTCCCTTCTGCAGCTTGTCGAAAGAGTCAACATGCTCGTTCTTGCGCCATGCCTCCATGTTCATGAAAGCTGATACTCTGTTGGTTTCCTCACCATTCTTCTCCTGACGGCTGACTGCCAATGAGAAACGTGCTACTGAAGCGTTGGTGAACTGACGGATTTCTGCGTTGTTGCCTACGAATCCTGTTACTACGAAAGTGTTCTCGATCTTTTTCATATTGAATTACTTTTTGAAGTGAAACTTAATTTTTACATGCAATCCAAGAGCAGGGATGTGGCACATGAGGGCAGCACCATGAAAATCGACTATAATACTCGTTTTCTGTTGGCGGTGAGGAGAAAAAGGAAGATTATCGGCTATTTTATTGGTCACAGCGAAGCGACCGCACAAGACGGATTCCATCTGTCGAAGCATCACGCTACCTTTGCATAGGAAAAATAGTGGCTTCAAAAAATCGGTAATTCAGAAAAGGACGCAAGAACACCGTAACAGCATCGTATGGTACAATCATTTGCAGCAACCATCATCAATGCAAAGCACGTTTCCATGGCGTTTTGCCGTCAGCAACAATGGTTAACCAACAGGCAATATACTTTTCCGCATGGAGGGTGGTCGCATGAGCATATTGACCAAGACAAGCAGAAGGAGAACCAGCTTCGAAGGCTACTCCTATTTGTAGAGGAAAGTAAGCATGAGCAACCAACTACAATCGCAATGCTGCAAACAAGATCCATCCTCAGACAAAATGCTTCATTGTACGAAAAGCTCCAAGAAAGGCGTAGTCGCAGATTTTGTCTCATACAAAGAGGCAGGTCGCCATTTGGCGAATACAACCATCAAAGCATAGCCATATAAAAGTTTATCGGCAAACGATGAAGGGAGTTTGCCGTTTCATACAAAAGGGCTTTTACTGGCGGAAAGAAAAAAAAATGCCTGGCGAGTATAACCTTCACCAAGCATCCTTTTCGTCAGTCATAGACAAGAACGTCATCACGTCTTTCTACAATTTCCTTGCCATTGCGCAATTTCACTACGATGTCCTCACCATAGTCTGCAACAACGAAACCTTCTGTGCGTCCTCTGTAGGGTATCAGCAGTGTGCAACTGCAACCGATAATATCGGTCAATTCTTCGTATTCAAACATAGCTCTATAAAGTTTGTGGGTTCTCCGAATGATAAATCACCTTGCACTCCTCAACCTCTGCAGGTAGTCCAAAGGCAGGATAGTGCGAGAATGATGCGTTTCCGTCTTGGCTGAGTGGAGAAACAATCTCCACTTGCCATTTCTGCATGAAGCCATCAACCATCTTGATGTCTTCATCACTCAATCCCGTAGGGTCGCCATTGATGATATAGCATAATGCCCAAGTGGGGATTTTCTCTATCGTCTCAAATCTTTTCATCAGCTAAACATGAACTTGTTTATATAATAATAGGTGTCCTCGTTCTCATACTCATAGCCGTTGATGAAATCCATCATTTCATCATCGGTTCTGTCACCTTGCGAGATAGCCATCTTCTCACACCACTTGGCAATAGCATCTTGGCAAGTGTCAAAGATGTCCTCACAAGCATCCTCGAAAGGCTCGCCCGAAGAACTCACACAGCATTCCTCTGGGAAGAAGCCTTGCTCGTCATGGACATAGAAAATGTCGCATCCACATTCTATCTCACGATAACTGACGGAAAGTTCTCCACCAAGAACTTTGTTCAGTACATCAAAGAACTCCTCACAGGCAGACCATGCACTTTCGGTGTCAAAGGACAACAAGCTGATGTCCTCGTCTGCCTCAAACTCTGCCCAATAGATATGTCCTCTTACCGATATGCCCATCTTCTCATAGTCGATGCCATAGTGTTCCGCCAACTTGTAGAGATATACGTTCTTGGTGTTCACCTCCATTGTTTGGAGCGTGTTCCAAAGGTCGGCTACCGCCTTGCGTTCGCCCATCACCTTGTACTGAGTGTCACAAATGTTTGCCATAAGTCTTCATTTTTTATTCCCTAATTTTGCATCTGCAATTTCGGGATTGATTAAAATTTTGTTGCCTCAAAAGGTGTCTGTGCTTTTCCTGCAAGGTTCTCTGCTAAAATACAACCTGCAAGGTGGAGATTTTAGCAAGAGACCATAGGCACTGACCTTGCAAGGAATATGGGTACAGACATTACCTTTGCAACCAAATTTATCAAAGCCCAGAAATGGTGATGAAGATTCAGGTAACGGAGTAACAATTAGAATAATTGAGAAATGAGAATAAAAGAGCTAAGAATGACTTGAAACAAGCGGTTACAAGTGGAAAGTAACAGAAATCATACAAGAGTTCTTACTGGCGGAAAGAAAGAGAGCGACACCCCAATACAACACATGGCATGGTTGGGCTATCGCTCCGCAATTCGTTCAGTTCATCCAATCCATTAGTATATATATCCTAAGATGAATGAATTTATATTTGTGTATTGGCTTTGGTTGGCAGCCATAGACAAGTAACACATCTTTTTTCTTTCCGCCAGTAAAAACGGTTCTTGAAATAAAAGTAACAGGGAAAATGGTTGTTGGGTAGCAAAATTTGTTGCACAAGATTTGTTTTTCATTTTGTTGGTTCTTTCTTGTCACCCAATAAAATGATGCTTACGTTTGAGTTTTCCTGTACCTGCTGATAATCAAGTAGGTAACAAATAATAAATATAGTCTTTCAATGTACAACGCTGATACAACGCCGAAAGCCCCACGCCAGTGTAAGTATATAGAAAGCACTCTTGACAACGAACAATGGAATCGTCCGAAGCCAATGAGGGCTGTATATAATACACCTCATGAGGCGTTCTTTGTTGCTTTGTTCTTGACTTGTCGTTGAATTTGCGAGATTCTTATAGCGTCAAAACCAAAGCGTACAAAAACGCCTTTTACCATATGTATGTCTGCCCAACCTCTGCCCATCGGGGCTTCCGGTATGGGTATAGACGTTACAAAGATAACACTTTTATCTTGGAAACCACTTTGTTTGGCTGGTAAAATCTGATTTTAAGGTTCGATTTAACATTATTAAATATAAATATGTCAAAGAATTCCACTTTTGCGTGATTTTTCTTGCTAAAAAGTTTGTATTATCAATGATTATTCGTATCTTTGCAATACGAGAACCCGCCAAGCCTCTCAACGATGCTCAAATGTGCGGGTCGTTTTTGTTTTTATAGGTATATGGCAACAAAAATTCCGTTCATAAAAACATACTCCACACCCCAAGAGTTAGTACAACTACTCAAAACAAGAGGTATGGAGATAACCGATGAAGAAAAGGCTCAGCATTATCTTTCCCACATCGGTTACTATCGTTTGTCTGCCTATATGTACCCATTGCTTTCTATTCCCAAGGAGCAACATCTATTCAAGCAAGGAGTGACTTTCGGTAAGGTTATGATGTTGTATCGCTTTGACAAGAAGCTACGCCTACTTTTATTCAATGAAATTGAAAAGATAGAGGTCGCAGTGCGTTGTGCAATCGTGAACTTTGGAACGGAAATGACAGGTAACCCTTTTTGGATGACTGATGCCAACAATTTCTCAAATCCGTCCAAGTTCAATCGCTCTATACGTCTTATAGAAGATGAACTGAACCATACAAAAGAGGATTTCATCAACCATTTCAAAGAGACATATACCAATCAGTACCCACCTTCATGGATGCTGACCGAGATATTGCCATTTGGTGTAATCACCAATATTTATTCCAACATCAAGAATAAGAAGATAAAGAAGCGTATTGCACAGTCTTTTGGCTTGCAAGTTGCACCTTTTGAATCTTGGCTTACCATTATCACTGTAACAAGAAACTCATGTTGTCATCATGCACGTGTATGGAATAGGGTATTCTCTATTCGTGCTACCATGCCAATCAGAATGTCACGTCCTTGGATTACCTTGCCGACAGATCCTTTGAAAGTGTACTTTGATATGTGCATCATCAAGTACTTCCTCGACATCATATCTCCAAATAACGATATGCTTGACAAGATGAACAGACTTTTTGCTACGTTTCCAGAAATAGATAAAGCAGCCCTGGGTTTTCCTTCTGGTTGGGAAAACGAACCTCTGTGGCAATAAAAGGCATATGGAGTGACTGCTAACCACCCCACATCACCCATATTTTCTGTAATTTTGGTGCAACAAAAGGTTAAAAACGTTAAATCTTCACCTTTTCGTATCTAAACAGAATCCACATTGCCACTTTTCTACCGTTTAGAGCGTATAGTATTGATAATCAACTGATAATAGATACGCATTCTGTTCTGCGCTAAAGAAGGTGACGTTGCCCAGCAGTCTGACAGATATACCCGACAAGTTGTTCTACGCTTGTGATGTGCTGAACGATATCGTTATTCCTACAAGCGTTAAGACAATGGGCAGAGGGGTGTTCTCAGGTTGTAAAGCGTTGGAGCGCATGACCATTGGCGATGGTGTGACCATCGGCAACAATCTGTTTTCTGACTGTGAATCGCTAAAGGAAGTTAAGTTGCCAGCAACGCTTACCACCATACCCGAATACACATTTAATAAATGTGTGTCGCTGAAAAAGGTGGAGTTTCCCACTGGGTTGATGTCGATTGAAAGATATGCCTTTGAAGGCTCTGGAATAGAAGAGGTGGTGGTGCCTGAAACCGTGACCAAGATAGCAGGCAGTTTTGCTAATTGCAAAAGCCTCAAACGCTTTGTATTCCCCAAGAATCTGGAGGCCATTGAAAACAGTATGTTTAGAAACTGCGAACTGTTGGCCGACATCACCTTGCCCACCAATGTGAAGACAATAGGCTCTTACGCCTTTGCGGGCACGCTCTTCGACAAGAGTGAGCTTCCCGCCACCGTTAACTCTCTTGGCTACAATGCTTTTGAAAACTGCAAACAACTAAAAGAGATGTTTATACCTGAGGGTGTGACCAGCATTCCCGAAGAGCTGTTCATGTCTTGTACAAGTTTGACGCGCGTGGTGTTGCCTTCTACTGTCAATCAGTTTTATGGCGGAAACACGTTCAAAGATTGTCCGCTCACCGATATTGTGTGCCACGCGCCTACGGCTCCCGAAGCCGAAAATTATGTTTTTGATGCTAAACATTATAGCTCCACCCGACTGATTGTGCCCGAGGGTTCAAACTACAACGACAAGTACCCATGGAGCCGCTTCAACCAAAAGACGGAGGGCGAGGGATTCATCACGCTCAGCAACCCTGTGTTCTCGAAAGAAAGTTGCACCTACACAGAACCCATCACGGTAACGATAACCAACCCCAACGCCTCTGGCACACTCTACTACAAGCTGGTGCCCGAAGGCACTGCAAAGGATGAAGTGGAATATGCTGTGTTCACTGAACCGCTGAAACTCAGCGAGCAGTCGGCAACAATATATGCCTACATCGTGGACGGCATAAACAGCAGCGAGTATGCGAGAATGACGTACACCTATGAGCCTCCCGTTGTCAAGAAGGTGGTGCTCTATGTATGCGGCAGACTGGTAGACGAGAAGAATGCCTATGATATATTTGGCGACAAGACCGTGAGCTACGACCCGAAGAGCGAGGTGCTGACACTCACCTGGGCTAATATCGATGCCACCAAGTTCAAGGCATCCAATATCATCAGCGGAAGCGGCGGCGACCTGACGATCCGCGTTGTAGGCCATTGCACGCTGAAAGCTCCTGGCACTCCTATCATGTATGGCCATCAATTAGGCGTACCTGGAGGAAGCAACCTGACCATCGTGGGCGACGAGAACAGTATACTGACCGTCGAGACTACGAACGAGGAAAAGGGTGGATACTCCTGCGGAATAGACATGTACTGCGGAAACCTGACCATCGACAACTGCACCGTGGTGGCAACAGGAGGTACTCACGGTTTATACACGAAGACAGGTCCTGAGGAAGGACTCACCTTGAGAGGCAAGCACGCTCTACTCAACCTCACCGGTACAGAATCTGCCATGGATCACGTTCAGTGGTTAGACCTCGACAAGATGCTGATGATTCTCGAGCCCGAGGGCGCTGATTTTTGGGATGGTTCCATCTGGCTGGGCAAGGAGAAGCAAACCCACGTAGTGATAGGAGCACCTCGTACTGACGACAATGTAGAGGTACCCGAGATAAGAGAAGAATATCAGACCAACTTCTCTTCCGACCTGACAGACCAGAAGACAGGAGAGGCTCTGAACGTGGAAAATGTAGTAATCAACAATGTCTACTACAATCTGCCTGCAGCAAATAATGATGGATTTGACGCCAAGGAACAGTGTCTCATCCTCAACACCTCCATGGATTACTACACGATGAACAAACGTATTCCTGCCGATGCCACCGTAACAGCAGACTTCGGAAGCTGGTACAACGGACTGATTATCGTAGTAAACGGAAAGGGAACTATCGATATCGACTATCAGACAGAAGGCGGTTCGCAACTGGCCGTGAAGATAGGTGAAGAAGAGGCCAAGTACTATGCTGCCGACATGCAAGGCAGAGTGCAGGTTCCTTATGATGTGGCGACACCACAGTATGTGTACATCTACAACAGCCAGTACACGGGTGACGAGAAAAAGGCTCCTGCAAGGGCTCGCGCCATGGCAGGCAAGAGTTGGCTGAAGATTTACGGCATGAAGATTACGCCACAGGAACCAACAGGCATCCACAACATCTTCGTCGACAGCGAAGGACGGCCTGTAACGGTGTACGACATGAACGGCCGAAAGGTGAATTACCCTGGAAAGGGAGTGTATATTGTGAATGGGAAGAAGATCATGAAGCGTCAGTAAAGTTCTTCTTCTGAATGTAGCAGCAGCGCCACAAAAAGCGCTGCTGCTTTTTTATACAATCCTTGTCCCCCGATTTGTCACATCGGTATAAGTTCCAACTCTCAATACACAAATAAACGCATTAAACTTTCGCTGGTTCAGAAGTTAAAAACAAAAATACATAGATTTATTTGGTATTGTCTCCAATTTAAACTATCTTTGCAGACAAGAATACCTATAAGATAATGAAAAGAATACTGCTAATCGTCCTGTTGCTTACTCTCCTATACCCCCAAGCTACAGACGCCCAAAAAACAAAGACAGATAGTCTGCTGCTCGTCATTGAGCAGCACGATCGTACACGTCTCATCTCTGCTGCCAACCAACTCATGGCTTTTTACTATAAGGAGGAAACAAGTGATGAGCCTCTCCGTTTCAACCACCACACCCCATCCGACTCTATCCGTATGTACACTTGGTACTGGACTTCCGAGCACTACCTGACGCACCATAAATACCAACAAAGTATCTGCTATAGTTTGTTCGCCCTACCCCTATGCCGAAAGAGTAAAAACCAACAGCTCTTGAGCGACTGCCTGTCAGTAGCAGCCATCGCACACTTCCGATTAGGTGCCTACGAGGAAAGTATCAAATATGCTATACAGACTCTACAAATCGACCGACGCTTAGGCGATAAGTCACGTATCAGTTCTTCACTCAACACCATCGCAGGCATCTATCTTGCTGCTCGCCTACCCCAGAAAGCACAAAACTATATTACAGAGGCTCTGAAAATCAGTCGCGAGATAAAAGACACGGCTCGTATAGCCATTCAGAGCGGAATGGCTGCAGAGATATTGCATGCTATAGGCAACGAAGCTTCCAACAAAAAGGCACTCGAATATGCGAGAACTGCTTACGAGCTCGACATGCAGCGAGGACGACCCGACCGTGCTGCCATACGTCTGTCACAACTATCGGATGCGCTCATCGCTTTAGGTCGCTACAACGAGGCTTGCATGGCTCTCCAGGTGGCTCTTTCCGAACTCGAAAAAGTAGGCAACCGCCAGTCGCTTGCTATCTGCCATAAACAGCTCGGTCTTATAGCCCGACTCACTGGTAAGCCGAAAGAGGCAAAATGGCAATACGAAAAAGCCGTAGACCTCTTTACCGCCATCGGCGACATACGTGGAGAGAGCAAAGCTCAGCACGAACTCTACTTGCTACTCAAGGAGCAGCACCCCCAACAGGCTGCTATCCACCTACAACGTTACTCGACACTGAAAGACTCACTCTACACACGTGAAACTGCCAACCGACTGGCAGCTAACGATGCTGAGTATCGAGCACAACAACTATTGGCAGAAAGCGCCAAAGAAAGATCCCAACATCTCATCCATATAATAGTCTTCACCCTGTTCATGGTGATACTAATCGCTACGACAACCTTCGTGCTACTGAGAAAAAGAAAACATAAAGGAGAAGACTACGTAGCCATCACCAATCATCAAGAACAAACAGTTGATGGTGAGACTCAAGAGACTGACGAGAAGTTTGCACAAACTCTTCGCTATGAAATAGAACAACGACTAACAGAGGGAATGATAAACCTTGAAGAACTGGCTTCTGCCATGTATATGTCACGTGGTCAACTCAACCGCCGTGTCAAAGCCCTGACGGGTCTTACCACTTCCAGCTACATCCTGAGTCTTCGTCTCGACATGGCTTGCAAGTTGTTGCTACAATTCCCCGACAAGCCTATCAACGAAGTGGCACAACAATGCGGTTTCGACAACTTCTCGTATTTCAACCGCCTGTTCAAGCGCGAGAAGGGTGTCACACCATCCGAATACAAAGGTTCCTGCTAAAATCGCAACAGCAGCTATACAAAGCGTACAGTTACGCCTTTTACCATATGTATGTCTGCCCAACCTCTGCCCATTGGGGCTTTCGGTATAGGTATAGACGTTACAAACGTAACACTTTTATCTTGGGAACCACTTTATTTGGCTGGCAAAGTATAATTTTAAGGTCTGATTTAACATTATTAAATATAAATATGTCAAAGAATTCCACTTTTGCTTGATTTTTCTTGCCGAAAAGTTTGTATTATCAATGATTATTCGTATCTTTGCAGCGTCAGTCCTCGCCAAGCCTCTTAACAATGCTCAAATCGTGCGAGGCGTTTTTTGTTTATACACATTTGAACATGGCGAATCTTATTTCCTTTACAAAACGGTTTGAATCTTCGGAAAATCTCGTTAATTTGCTTGAATCACGAGGTTTACAGATTTGTGACAGAAACAAAGCCATACAGTACCTTGACAATATTGGTTATTACAGATTGTCTGCTTATATGTATCCTTTGTTGAAGATGCCCAAAACAGCACATTTGTATAAGGAAGGTTCAACATTCGAAAAGGTGATGATGCTTTATCGCTTTGACAAGAAACTGAGACTACTCATGTTCAATGAAATAGAAAAGATTGAAATTGCTATCAGACGTGCGGTGATGCAAATAACAGCAGATATGACTGGCAATCCCTTTTGGCTTACTGACTCTTCTTATTTCTTGGATAGTTCAAAGTTCAATGAAACAATGCGAGCTATATCCAAGGAATATAGCAAATCTAAGGAGGAGTTCATTCTCCATTTCAAACGAACCTACTCAGAGCCATATCCGCCATCGTGGATTTTAGGAGAACTGCTTACTATTGGAAACGTCAATGCCATTTATCGCAACATTAAACAAAATCGCATACGCAAGCGCATTGCCAAACGTTTTGGTTTGCCTATCAATGTGTTTGAGTCATGGCTCACGGTTATTGCTGTTACTCGAAATGCCTGTGGTCATCATTCAAGAGTATGGAACAAGCAGAATGCTATTCAGCCAGCAATTCCCAATAGTCCTGCAGGAGAATGGATAACGCTACCAACAGATTCCATGCGTGCTTACTTTGATCTCTGCATCATCAAGTACTTTCTTAATGTTATATCCCCCAATAATGATATGCAATCCAAACTAACATGGTTGTTCATTCGGTTTCCTGAAATTGACTTAAAAGCTCTCGGCTTTCCGCAGGGATGGGAAACGGAACCATTATGGAGGTAATAACATGTGGATTGGCTACTGATCATTCACTCCCTTACATGGTTTTCTTTGTTTCCTTTTTATCATATTATAGGGTCGGTTCAAACGACCCCATCCAATCCATATCTATGTAATTTTGATGTGTAACTACTCAGTACCCATATGGAGAACTGATAGTTATAAATGCTATACTTGTGTTATCAGCCTTAAAACCCAAAGAAACTATTGCTTAATACTGGAGAAATTTTACTCCTATACTATATAAATGTTTTTTTAGCCTACAGGGCGAACGCATCAAAATGCGTTCGCCCTGCTTGTGGTTTACGATTTTGGTTGCTGTGTATTCATGCGCAGGCTTCCTGCTGACAGATTTCCACTCTTTACCTTCAGCTCCACCTTGCCTGCCTGACGACGGGAACGGAGAACGATACAGGCGGTACCCTCGTAAAGGCTTCGCGAGGCATAGCTTGCCAACTGCTTGTCACCTACTGGCAACTCTGACGAAGCCATATCGCCATTGCCTACTGCCACGATGTCGGCTTCGCCCTTCACCTCTATATGTAGTAAGTCATGAGCACTCAGCACGCGACGCCCCTTGCGGTCAACAGCAGTCACTCTCAACATCATCAAGTCTTTGCCGTCTGCATGCCAGTCGGTAGTTTCGGGCTTCAACTTCAGCGCCACAGCCTCTCCGGTAGTGGTAAGCTGATGACGCGCCACTACCTTTCCAGCCTTCCTTGCCACAGCCACCAATGTGCCAGGCTCATAAGGCACTGCATCCCAGCGTATGCGGTTGCGCAGTTTGGGATCAGCGTCATTCTTTTTTACTCCCAGGCTCCTGCCATTGAGCAGCAGTTCCACCTCATCGACATTCGTATAGGTATAGAGTGAGAGTTGCTCGCCCTGGTTTCGGTTCCAGTTTTCAGACAACCGTTGGGTAGCCACATTGATGCCGTTCCACTGCGTATCGGTGCCAGCCTTCTCAATGATGGCGATATGTACGAGTGGCTCTTCAGAGAACATACTCTTCACGAAGTAGGCATCAGGCTTGGGAAGCATGGTCATATCGAACACTCCCTTGTTCCATCCCTTCAGCGGCCAGCCCAAACTCTCGCCTAAGTAGTCGACAGCCCCCCAGTAGGCAAGTCCCATCACCTTGTCGAGATTCATCTCAAAGTAGTTGGGGCCCATGGCTTCTGTGCTCGCCTCGCTCTGATAGAATATCTTTTCGGGATAACGCTTCATGTCGCCGGGGAAGTACATATAACGGTAATTATACGAGTTGACCTCTGTGGCAACAGCCAGATCGGCAGGCAACGAGTCGGTATCGATATTGCGATAACGCGGATGCATCGCCACCGTGGTGAGACGGGTATGGTCATAGCGATGCAACAGTTGGCGCATCAGTCTGTAGAGGGTTACTCCCCAGTCGTTGAAGGGCATGTCGGCATGATGCTGCAGCTCGTTGCCTAAGCTCCATAGGACGACGGAGGGATGATTGCGGTCGCGCTTCACCCACTCAGGTATGTTCTTCTGCCAAAGGCTCAGGAAGTCTCCCCTGCCGCCAGTGAATTGCGAGTTCCATTTATCATACAGTTCGTCGACCACCAAGATACCATACTGGTCGCACAGGCGCAACAGGTCCTCACTGTAAGGATTATGAGATGTACGAATATGATTGAAGCCAAAGCGCTTCATGGTGAGTATCTGTTGCTCGATGGCACGAGGATAGGCTGCTGCACCAAGGGCTCCCAAGGTGTGATGATTGGCGTAACCCTTGAGCAACACTTTCTGTCCGTTGAGCAGGAGTCCGTGCTGGGGCGACAGTTCTATGGTACGCATGCCGAAGTGCTCACGTGTTTTGTCAGCCACTCTTCCTTCCTTGTCGTAGAGCGTCACCTCGGCAGTATAGAGATAAGGATGGTCGCACGACCACAGTTGGGCGCCCTCCAGCGTGATGGCTGGCAGTTCATATTCGCGGTCGCGCCACTTGGCATTAAAAGGCATGTCGGTTTTCTGCTGCGCCACTACTCTGCCTGTCATGTCGAGGATTTTCACCTCTATGGGCATCGCGCCTAAATTCTCTCCTTTCTGTTTCTTCTGTCGGTTTACTATCTCTGCCCTAATGTTCACCTCGCGGTTGTTGCGAGTGGTGATATAGAGTGGATGGCGAGGGAAATAGAGTTGGTCGTTGGTGATGATAAGGCGAACATCACGGAAGAGTCCGCCGCCCGTATACCATCGCGAGTTATTGGCAGCACGTGTATCTGTCCTCACTGCTATCTCGTTCTTCTCGCCGTAACGGAGCAACTGGCTCACGTCGATATCGAATCCCAAATAGCCATAGTCGGTTGCCCCTACATGCTGTCCGTTCACGTAGACATCGCCCACAAGCATCATGCCTCCGAAGTCGAGCATCACCCGTCTTCCCTTCCATTCTTCCTGGGGTATCAGTTCGTATCGATACCAGCCTATGCCCATCTCCTTGAACCCTCTTGCGCTGAGACGGCTTTTCACATTATTGGCAGCATCCTTGCTGTTGGCACGTTCGTCAGCCCCCGGTGCCACCCAGGGCTGATAGAGTTGGAAGTCGTGAGGCAGGTTGACGACCTCGCATCCCTGCATAGCTTCATCCAAGAGACTGTGATTCTGAATGTTGTCAGATGGCTGGCTGATACCTTTTATATCGCCGCGATGGAACTGCCATCCCCAGTTGATATCTATCGTATCTCGCACGGAAGCCTGTGCTGCCGTACTGCTCATCATAGCCCAGCCTGCCATGAGCAGCATGAGCCAAAAGTTCTTGTTGATTTTCATCCTTGTAGTTGATTAGTTTTTAATAATAGCACACAAATATACTAAATTACTATCATATAATGCAACTTTCGCATACGGGGAGTGAAGAGATGTTGGGGAAAATTAAGAAAAGTTGGGGGAAATTAAGAGAAGTTATGGGACAATTCCTACATCTTATACAAAAAGATGCAATAGGCTTCAACTGCTTACAAAGCCGCTTTCATTGCTCTACGAAATAGGCTTCATTGACCATCGAAGCCGCTTTCATATTTCGAGGCTTTTCTATTTTTGCCCTTTTCGGGCCTATCAGAGAAGCTTTCGGCTCTTTCAAAGCGATTTCTCGAAAGATATTCACCAGTGGAGCCGATTGCTATGTTTCACTCAGAATGACCACACTGGTCAGACTGGATTCAAAATATGCCCTTTTTAAAGTGGGCTCAGTAATAAGTAAAAGCCCCCGAAAGCATGAACTTTCGAGGGCTCGATTGTGTGATAAGTAAACTCTAAGCCAATTGCAAAGAGCTAATTCTTTTGCCTATCTCCTGGACAGCCTGGTTGAAGATGTTTTTTTGCTCAGTGCTGAGCGTATAGACGTGTCCACGCACTTCAGAGCCGTTGAGACGCTGCGAGAGCCATGCGGCACTCTTGCCGAAGTAAACTTCTGCGATGTAGCGAAGAGGAAGAAGTTTATAATCCTCTGTCTCTATCTGCTTGCGCAACACCTCTACATTATCTTTTATTTGCTCCATCTTTTGACCAATGAAAGCCTTGGCTTCCTCTCTGTCTGCATCATTGGCATGAGTCTTGATGTAGCTTAGAATCTCTGCCTTTCGAGCCTCGCTCTTGGCATCCTCCCTGCCTGCAAGAGATGCGTATTCCTTGAGTAATTCTGTGTTATTCTCCATATTTTTTTGTTTTAATTGGCTTGAATTTAAATCAATACTATTGTTTACTTATCACGACGCAAAGATACATAAAATTCTTTTAATAACCATACATAACATAAAATATTTTTTATGTTTAACAAAGATTTCCTTTTCAGCGCAATCAAACGCGTTTTTGCAGGTGATCCGATAAAATTTAAATTTTATCTATCTATCATACAATATTGTTGCTTTTTAAAAACATTTATAGCTCATTTTCTATCTTTTCCCTTATTTCTTTTTGAGGTTTATACAAAATTGCTTATTTTTGCAAAAGAATTTAGAACTTAATTCAAACAAATAGCTATGAAGTATTTCAACTTTTTAGGAATTATCCTTATTACACTTATGAGTGTAAATTCATTAAATGCTCAAGAAGCTGATAATGACTATTTTACTATCGTTTTTAACGACAGTACTGACATTTTTTTTCAAGCTAAAAACAAAAGTAAAGACCAAAATTTTCTCAAAAAAGAAAGAAATAAAACTTCAGAAAGGGGGGAAATTCAATCACGTTTAGGTTTTTTTATAGCTTCATATGATGATAACTTTTTCATGACGGAAGGAGTTCTGCATTGTTTAAAAACAGCAATGGACAGTTGGGAAAACGCAATAGCCATAAAAGAACCTATAAAATTCCATGTATGCATTTCTGAAGACTTAAATGAAGATATTGCTATTTCTACAACTGTAGGATATTCTTATTATAATAGGAGAGATTTGGAATCTCTCCCAGATAATCTACATCGTCAAATTGACAACAATATAACAGAACACGATACTATTACTATAAACGCTTCACTTGACTGGAATTCATCATGGCCGTATGACAATACTTACTTTGGTACTATAAACATGTCAAACGCTTTCATGAGAAGTATTGCGAAAATTATGGGATTTGGTTGTTCTGTTACATATAGAACAGGAGGATTAGGATTTGCAATTAGTCGTTTTTCTTCTCCTTTTGACAAACTACTATACAATGGAAAAAAATATCTTTCTGATTTGAAACGAATAGGAAATAGTAAAGATTTTACAGATTTTTTCACACAGCCTTTATCATTAAAGACTTCATCGTTTAATTACAAAATGTACAATCGCGGCTATTTTGAATTAGGTAAAAGTGGAGTGTATTTTCATTTAGGTTATAATAATCTTATGGAAGATTCTTTATCAGATTACAATAAATTACTCACAATAAATCCAGAAACAATCGACATAATGAAATCTATTGGCTGGACTCCTACTTCCTACGACTTACACATCACTTGTAATAACACAGACGCATTGGGTTATGGGTCTATTTATGATAATATGGAATTCAAAATATTAGATTCAAACAAATTGCCAATAGTAGGAAATTGGACTTATCAAATCTATAACCCAATCACAAAACAATATTCTAACAACAGCACTGCTTATCAGACAAATATTTTTTCTGTAAATCCCAGCAATACTGATAAATATCTTGACATGTTCCAGTGTGTACAAGGGAAAATTATCTGTGAGACAAACGGTACTTCGTATAGTTATTTGACATCATTAGATGCTCGCCCTAAAATAGAAAAAGTTTACATCGAAAACATAAAAGACGTTGATGAAAACAGCTATGAATTTGACCTTTTTATATTTGCAAAAGGAGCCACAGGTGGTGATATTTTTGTATCGGACGATACAGGTACCTCAAGAAGTTATGCTTTCAAAAATGGAACAACCCATATAGGACCTATGATAAAAGGTTATAAGGCATATATAGATATATCGCTAAGCAATGAATATGGATATACAAGTAAATTTATAGAAAAATCCCCAGATTACAATCAAGCAAGACGTAACGAACAAAACGCAGAAAACATTGATATAAAAATTAATGGTAAGAAATGTACTCAGATCAAAGATGGAGATTTAATTACATTATCATTACCTGGACACTATAAAACTGAAGACATAGAATCCATTAAATGGTATATTAATTTTAAACAAACAAATAATCAAGAATACAAATATCTTTTATCTGAGGAACTTTATTGCTCTTTTATTAACAAACCCAAAATATTTCAGTGTTATTTTTCACACCCATACAACAGCGTTCTTAGAGGATTTGACTGGGGAAATTTAAAAAAAGAGGTCTGTCCTAACGACTGTTATTTTTCATGTATATTTAGTACTTCAAATAAAGGAAAAAACAATATCAGCTATATTCGCTCAGAACCTATTGATTTTGAAGTTCTGCCATCTACTCCTGTTTTGACTTTGAATAAGACATGGACTCCAATAGAAGGACAGGACGATTATCCTCTGGCCAATGTTTCTATTGATGCAGAAAATTTTGAGCAAGGAGTCATTTTAGTAGAACAAAGTGAAGACCATTTACCTATATATACAGATACAATTTTTACGACAATACCTCAAGACGGCTTTACAGTCTATCCTGGAACATGGTATAATGGTATTTTTTGT
Organism: Segatella intestinalis; assembly: GCF_029348455.1. Classification (NCBI taxonomy): domain Bacteria; kingdom Pseudomonadati; phylum Bacteroidota; class Bacteroidia; order Bacteroidales; family Prevotellaceae; genus Segatella; species Segatella intestinalis. The sequence continues at coordinate 46,897 of NZ_JARJVV010000007.1, read as the reverse complement.
TGGGTACGAAACCAATATGGACAAGCAATGAGTAATATTCTGAAACTCAATACCACAGATATTGCAAACAAAAACCATTTATCTGATTTTCTCATTGTAAATGGCCATCAAATAATTATAGATCCACCATATATGGTAACAATAAAAATCTATAATACCTGTGGAATATTGGAAAAGGAGGAATGTACCAACAACAAAATAAACATTTCTCTTTGTCGAGGATTACATCTAATAAAAATATCAGATAATAAAAATAACAATTTCAAGAACTACAAAATATTAATAAAATAAAGGAATTATTTCAACAAAAGGAATAAGAGAAGGTCTACATATTGTGACTGTCTTTTGTGGAAAATCTAAAATTTCAGAACTTAAATGGAATAATATCAAACAACAATGATAGACATCAAAGGAATAACAAAGAGCTTCGGCTCGCTGCAGGTACTTAAAGGTATCGACCTGCATATCAATAAAGGTGAGGTGGTAAGCATCGTTGGCCCCAGTGGCGCAGGCAAGACCACCCTGCTACAGATCATTGGCACACTCGACCGCCCTGATGAGGGAAGCGTAGTGGTAGACGGTATTGACGTGAGCAAACTGTCACAGCGGAAGTTGAGCGACTTCCGTAACCAGCATATCGGTTTCGTATTCCAGTTTCATCAGTTGCTGCCGGAGTTTACCGCGCTCGAAAACATCATGATTCCTGCTTTCATTGCAGGCAAGAGCCGCAAGGAAGCCAAGGCAAGGGCAGAAGAACTGCTCGACTTTATGGGGCTGAGCGAAAGAGCTCATCACAAACCTGCAGAACTGTCGGGAGGTGAGAAGCAACGCGTGGCTGTGGCAAGAGCTTTGGTAAATCATCCTGCTGTAATCCTCGCCGATGAGCCTTCGGGCAGCCTCGACTCACACAACAAGGCAGAACTGCATCAGCTCTTCTTCGATCTGCGCGACAAGTTCGGACAAACCTTTGTCATTGTCACACACGACGAGGGACTTGCCTCGATTACCGACCGAACCATACACCTGAAAGACGGTATGGTAGAAAAGAACGAAGAAGTGAAGAGTGAAACCATAGAAAACGAAGACGTGAAGAGCGAAGAATAAAAACGAACTACAGATAAAACAAAGAACACATATATGAGCAACAAGATAAAATTAGGCGATTTCAACAGCCTGAGAGTGGTGAAAAGAGTAGACTTCGGCATTTACCTTGACGGAGGTGAAGAAGGAGAAATCCTTCTTCCTACCCGTTACGTACCCGAAGAGGTGAGCATTGGCGACGAACTTGAGGTGTTTATCTACCTCGACCAAGACGAGCGACTCATCGCTACCACCGAGAAGCCACTTGCCAAAGTGGGCGACTTCGCCTACCTCGAAGTGAAATGGGTGAACGAATATGGCGCTTTCTTGGGATGGGGACTGATGAAAGACCTTTTCTGTCCCTTCCGTGAGCAAAAGAAGCGCATGATTTTGGGACAGTCATACATCGTTCACGTACATATTGACGAGGAGAGCTATCGCATCGTAGCATCTGCCAAGGTGGAGCGATACCTGTCGGAGGAACATCCTCACTATCGTCATGGCGACGAGGTGGACTTGCTGATCTGGCAGAAGACAGACCTCGGCTTCAAGGTCATCATCGACAACCAGTACCCTGGTCTGCTCTATCAGGACCAGATATTCCAGTACATTCATACTGGCGACAGAATGAAAGGCTATATCGGAAGAGTGCGCCCTGACGGAAAGATTGATGTGAGTCTGCAGAAAACAGGACAACAGCAAACTGCCGACTTTGCCGAAACACTCTACCAGTATCTGCTCGACAATGATGGTGCCTGCGACTTAGGCGACAAGAGCGAGGCTGACGATATCTACGAACGCTTCCATGTCAGCAAAAAGGTATTCAAGCGTGCCATTGGCGACCTCTACAAGAAACGACTCATCACCGTGAGTCCTATGAGTATCAGACTTTTAAAGGTAAAAGGGTAAAAAAGTAAAAAGGTAAAAAGGTAAAAGGGTAAAAAGGTAAAAGGGTAAAAACGCCCTAAAAATAACAACCCACTTGTTTTGGATTTCCAAAGCAAGTGGGTTGGTGTTTTTATAGAATCAACTATGCTATTCCACTTTCTTCAATGCTCTCATGGCATTGAGGACAGCAAGAACCGTTACGCCGACATCGGCGAAGACAGCCATCCACATGGTACCTAAGCCCACGGTGGCAAGCAACAGGACTGCCACTTTGACTCCTATGGCAAAGGCCACATTCTGATGGGCAATGCGGATGGTGCGACGGGCAATGTGAACAGCAAGAGGAACCTTTCGAGGCTCATCGTCCATCAACACCACATCAGCAGCCTCGATGGCAGCATCACATCCCAAGGCACCCATGGCTATTCCTACATCTGCCCTCTTCAATACGGGCGCATCGTTGATGCCATCACCTACATAAGCCAAAGTCCTGCCGGCAGGCTTCTGTTTCAGCAGTTGTTCTACATGAACCAACTTATCGGCAGGCATCAGTTCGGCTTTATATTCATCGAGACCCAACTGACGGGCTATGCGATCGCCCACCTCCTGACGGTCGCCTGTAAGCATCACCGTCTTGACGACACCCTCACGGCGCAACTGGGCTATAGCCTCGGCACTGCTCTCTTTTACACGATCGCCTACCACAACAGGCGCACCCTCATCGGCTTGTACCAACACCTCGCCATGAGTCAGCGTGCCAGTCTTATCGAACACCACTACGCCCACCTTGGCAAGGGCATCCATATAACTGCTTCCCTTGATGAGAATACCAGCGCGGGAGGCTCCGCCAATGCCGCCGAAGAAAGTGAGCGGCACACTGATAACCAAGGCACAAGGACAGGATACCACAAGGAAGATAAGCGCACGATTGAGCCATAGAGGCAACAGTTGCATAAAACTACCCTCACCAAAGAGCTGCACGCCCAAGCCCAAAGTACCCAAGAGAGGCGGCACAATGGCTAAAACCAAGGCTGACAGCACTACTACAGGAGTATAAACGCGGGCAAAGCGGGTGATGAAAGACTCACTGCGCGACTTGCTTGCATCGGCACCCTCTACCAAGGCTATGATGCGAGAGGCTGTACTCTCGCCAAAGGTCTTGGTGGTCTGCAAACGCAGTTCTCCCTTCACATTGATGCTGCCCGAATAAACCTCATCGCCCACTTTTACCTCACGCGGTACACTCTCGCCCGTAAGGACAGAAGTGTCAAGAAGCGCAGAACCACTGACGACCTTACCGTCAAGAGGCACTTTCTCTCCTCGTTTTATCAAAACAGTCTCACCGATTTGTACCGTCTCGGGGGCTACAGTCTCTACCTCTTCTCCATGACAGACGTGAGCCACATCAGGACGGATGGTCATCAGATGTGAGATACTGTCGTGACTCTTTCCCTCAGCATAGCCTTCGAAGAGTTCACCCACCTGGAAGAAAAGCATGACGAAGACAGCCTCAGCAAACTCAGTCTCCTCGCCTGGAAAGAAACCGATGCACAAGGCTCCTATGGTGGCAATGGTCATCAGGAAATGCTCATTGAACACATCGCCATGAGCAATACCCTCGGCAGCCTCGCCCAAGGTGTCATGACCTATCAGCAGATAGGGAACAAGATAAACCAGGAGCAACTGCCAGGTAGAAAGAGCGCATGTCTTCTCGACGAAGTAAGCTCCTATAAGCAATAATACAGTGACCGAGATGAGCAGAAGGCGCTTGCCAAGGCTTCCATGCTCGTCATGATGCTCGTGATGATGCTCGTGATGATGCTCACAGCCACAACCGTGAGAACCTTGAGCACAACCACATTCGTGATGATGATGATTTGATTCCATATTGATAAGATACTTTAGTTATATTACACTTCTTTTCGTTTTCGGATGCAAAAATACAAAAAGGCTTCTGCAACCTGGTTGCAAAAGCCTATTCTATGTAAAATATCTTCTATTGAACTTGCGAAAGTTGATCCTTATATATATAAATAAGGTGTCAGTCTATCTTTCGAGCATCAATACCACTGCACGGCATTGGAATAACCGCTTCGCTTATCGTACTTCAAAGCATCTGTAAGCGTAGAAGCGTTACAACGGAACGTGAAGTTATAGCTGGTATAAGGAGCCAGCACCACCGAACAACTCATATTGAAACAATGGAGGTCGCGCTGCAGAGAAGCAGTTGTCATACTCATGGCCTTGTTCTCGAAGTCGTAGCCAGATGAGAAGCTGATGTTCCAGCCATCACTGATGCGCACGTTACCACTGAAGTTGAGAGTCTGGGTAAACTTGTATGGATAGCGCATGGTGCTCTCGTTGAACTTTTCGCGGCGAGTATCCTCACGCATGGTGATACCGTAACCCACAGAAAGCGACCAAGGCATATTGAAAGCCATGTAACCGTCGTCATCGGTCTTGGCCTTTCCGCCCTTCTTCTTGGCTCCATGCTTTCCAGCCTCCATGTCATCGTCGATATTGGTTTCGATACTGGTATCTACACCCTCATCGTCATCCTTGTTGCGTGAGTTTTCGCTGTCGCTGTCATCGCCTCCTCCGAATAGCTTCTTCAACTTTTCAGGCGTAAGCGTGAAAGAGAAGTTCTGCGACATACCCTGGAAACGTCCGAAACGTCCCTTGCCCCACTCAGTATGGGTTCCCACATAAGGATTTCCCTGTTCGTCGAGTTCATAGGCATAGGTGGCAAAGACAGCATGCATACTGTAAGTATAGTTTTTCCACCATTTCAGGCGCAAGTCGATACCGAGGTCACTCCATGGCCGCACCTTGGCTGCCGTATTGTAACTCATATTGATATCGAAAGCATCGATAAGACTTATCTTTTTAAATCCGGTGGAGTCCTTATCGCTCTTGACCTTCATCTCAAGGTTGTTGCCCAACGTGAAGGAAATGCTTCCCTGCTTACCCTTGCCCGGCACTCCAAAGAGCGAGTTTTGATAAGGCGAGTAGCTGACGAGCGATACATTTCCATTGGCATCAGTCTTCTGATAAGTATCCCAGTATCCATAGCGAGAAGCACCAAAGTCTGGCGCATAGCTGAAACTTACAGTTGGCGAGAGCACGTGGCGTATGGCCTGTATCTTGTCACCGAAGAGCTTGCGGTTGGGCACCCAGAAGCCATAAAGCTTGGTAGAGGCACTGATGCTCATGTTCCAGTTGTACACATTATGGAAACCATAGGTCGTATCAGCCACCTCGACCTGCTTCTGCTCGTCCCACGACTTCGTGACCTTATTAGTGTACATACGGTCGGTAAAGTTGAAGTTAGGACTGATGTTGATGTACTTGAAGAGCGTGAAGTTGGCACTTACCGGAATGCGATGTTCCCATCCGTTGCGCCAGTCTTTAATAAGATTGCTCTTGAAAAGCAGGTCTTCCTTAGTGGAGATGGAGTTGCTCACATGTCCTGTATAGCTCAGGGCTATCTTCTCATACCATCGCTCGTCACCCACCATCTTCTTGCGACGGAATGGATAGAAACGCGCAATGTTGATATTGAGGTCGGGCAGAGTGACTGCCAACGAAGAGTCACGCATGTTCTGCGAGAGGTTGGTAGTTGCCGTCAGCGACATACCTATGCTCGAAAAGTTGGTGCTCCAGTTGACAGAAGAGGTTCTGGTACTCTGCGTCATCGACTGTGGATTATAGAGCGAGTTGAGATTGTTGCGCTCATAACTGGTTGAAGCAAAGTTGACGCTGGCAGAAAGCGAACTGTAAGGATTGGCCTTGGAGTCTTGTCGATGGCTCCACTGCAACTTGAAACTCTCCTGCTCGGTAAAGTCGGGCATTCCCTTATCACCTGTCTTTGTATCCTGATAGCTGAAATAGAAGCTTCCCGAATACTTGTAGCGCTTGCGATAGTTGCTGGCAGCCGAGAGACCCCAAGAACCCTTGGTGTAGATTTCGCCCAAGAGTTTCAAGTCCCATTTGTCGTTGATGGCAAAATAATATCCACCATCACGCAAATAGAATCCTCGGTCGCTCTCATCGCCATAAGTAGGCATGATAAAACCGCTGCTATAGCTCTTGGTAAAGGGGAAGAAACCATAAGGAATGGCGAAAGGCATAGGCACATCACACACCACGAGGTAAGCCGGGCCAAAGACTACATCCTTGCCAGGACGCACCTTGGCACGCGAGAGCGAGATATAGAAATCAGGATGTGGGTCATCGCAGGTGGTGTAACGTCCATGCTGCAGATAGATCACTCCCGAAGAGTCGCGCTTGGAGCGCATACCCGACAGGAAACCGTCCTGCTGCTCGGTATATACATTATTAATAAGGGCTTTCTTGCTCTTGAAGTTGAACTTGATGGTATCGGTATCATACTCGTCGCTACCCATCTTGAATACAGGCTTTCCCTTTACACCCCCTTCGGCAGTAGAGTCGGCCGTACCCATAGCCTTCACGTTACTCTTATCGATGTCCATCGAAATACGGTCGCTGGCAAGATCCATATTCTCATACTTCACCTGCGCAGAGCCATAAAGATGCGCCACCTTGTTCTTGGCGTCATAGACAAGCGAGTCGGAAGCCGAATAAGTGACAGGAGCATCTACTCCACCCGACTTCTTGCGGGCAATACTGTCGAGACGAATACTGTCGTCCACCACTTGGTTGTGCTTCCAGATAGCCTTTTGCAGAGAGTCCATGCGGGCAGTATCAGCCACCACATTGCCTGCTGAGTCGCGCAAGACAGAATCGACCACAGCAGTAGAGTCGGCGGCAGCCTTCTTCTTTTTCTTCTTGAAGAACGGCATGTTGGGACTTGCCATCATACAGATGAAGGCAAACAACAAAAGTGCTATGAAAGGATATTTTCTCATTTAGTTTGCAAAGTTAAGCATTCTGCTTAGATTACACATCATGCTGACGTCTTTTTAGCTCATTCGAACATTTTTTCCCACTCCTTGAAGCGCAGGACGCCCTCCTCGCCAAACTTGGCCAAGCTTTTCTCAGCCTGCTGGATGGTTTTCTCACAATCGAGATGAGTCTTGCTGAAGAACTTGTCAGCATAACAGATCACCTTTTCCTCCATGGTTTCTGGAAGGAAATCCTGATGGGGCAAAGGCAGATTCTGACTCTCTATCTGCTGGCATGTGATGCCTGCTCCCGTATGGCGCTCGCACACTCGTGCATGGCGCTCGAAGCCTTCACGACGCATCAGTTCGGCACCCAGACGACCATGACAGATGTAGGGTTGACTGCCAAAACACATGATGCCAGGAGCATCGGTAAGATAGATTCCGATGTCGTGAAGCATGGCTGCCTCTTCCACAAACTGAGCATCAAGATGCAGTTCGGGATGAGACGAAACAATCTGTAGCGCTCTTCGCGCTACAGATTGACTATGGGTAATGAGGATATGACGAAGCTCATCATCCTCAGGATAATACTTATCAATAATAGCTTGATAATTCATCTATTTAATGTTTAGTTTGTAATGTTCAGTGTTTAATTAGGCTCACGCCACGATACTTGCAAAGTAAACATTAAACACAGAACATTCAACATTATTCAGCCTCTCGCTCAATGTAGGCGATAACATCGCCCTTGCGAATCTTGCTGCCCTGCTTGGCATTGATTTCTACAAGCTTTCCGCCAAGAGCTGCGGGAACGGTCTCGAACTCGCCCCATGGAGCCAGGATGTAGCAGAAGGCATCACCTTCCTTATACTCCTTGCCGATGAATGGCTCTACGGCTGGCTGGCACTCGCCCTCGCCCTGGAACTCCCAGAAGATCTGACCGGCAACAGGTGCTACGATGGCATCAGCCTTGGCATGCTTGAACTCTGCCAACTGGGCAGGAGTCAATGTTGAGCCAAGCTTGGCATCCTTAGCCTTCTGCAGGTCTGCCAAGAAGTTCTTCTTAGCCTGACCGCTCTTATAATTGCGATACTGCTCTGGGTGCATGGCAAGTTCGAAGAGTTCCTCGTCGTCCTGACCGTACTCCCAACCGTTCTCGTCCATCTCCTTCTTGAAGTCGTCGAGTGCATTGGTAAGCAATGTGTGGGCATCAACATCAGTAAACTCACGACCCTGCTTCTTGGCAAGCTCTACGAGTTCGGGATCTATCTTGCCTGGAATCTTACCACTCTTACCGAGGATCATACCCCACATAGAGTCGTCCATCATCACGAAGCGTCCCTTGCCCTGCTCCATGGTGAGGAGGTTCATCAGGGAGATGTTCTTCACGTACTGGCTGAATGGTGTTACCAATGGAGGATAACCCACGCGTGGCCATACATACTCTACCTCGTCGAAGAGCTTGATCAGGAGGTCGTCCATAGACAACTCTTCCTCACCCTTCTTCTTGCGGATGTTGTTGATGGTCTGACGCATACCGCCAAGGTCTGCCATCATAGAACCCATCATACCGCCTGGGAGACCGCAACCGAGCAGGAGTGAAGACATGATCTTGTTGCCAGGGTTGATAAAGTAGCCAAGCCACTCGTCGATAAACTCCTGAGTCATGGCACGAGCCTTCATGTATGCGCTCATATTGATCTCAGGAACCTCGAAGCCCTCGTTCTTCAGCATGCTGATGACAGAGATGACGTCTGGATGAACCTTACCCCATGACAATGGCTCGATGGCTGTATCGATGATGTCGGCACCATTGTTGCAGACCTCGAGGATGGAAGCCATAGAGAGACCAGGACCTGAGTGACCATGATACTGGATGATAATCTCTGGATACTTATCCTTGATCATCTTGGTGAGCTTACCGAGGAATGCAGGCTGACCGATACCAGCCATATCCTTCAAGCAGATTTCCTCAGCACCGGCAGCGATGAGCTGGTCGGCAATGTTCATATAATAATCGAGAGTATGAACAGGAGAGTTAGTGATACAGAGTGCACACTGTGGAGTCATGCCGCCCTCCTTAGCCCACTTGATAGAAGGAAAGATGTTGCGAACATCGTTCAAACCATCAAAGATACGGGTGATGTTGGTACCCTGCTTAGCCTTCACCTTGTACATAAGGGCACGTACATCGTCTGGCACAGGATACATACGAAGAGCGTTCAATCCACGGTCGAGCATGTGGGTCTTGATACCCACCTCATTGAAAGGCTTGCAGAATGCACGAACTGCATCATTAGGATTCTCACCAGCGAGGAGGTTTACCTGCTCGAAAGCACCGCCATTGGTCTCTACACGGCTAAAGCATCCCATCTCGATGATTACTGGGGCTATCTTAGCCAACTGATCCTTGCGTGGCTGGAACTTACCAGAACTCTGCCACATGTCTCGATATACGAGACTGAACTGAATTTTCTTCTTCATTATTATTTAATAATTTCTTTATTCTTTTCTTTATAGTAACACGGTGCCTGGCGGCACCTATATAAAACCAAGGTGCAAAATTAGACAAAAAATCCGAATTATCAGTCCTTTCAACTGATTTTTTATAATTATTGTACTATTTTTGACTATCCTGTTGGATGTTCACATATTTTTATTGACTCAACTTTCGCAATAACTTCTGAACTTACGACAGTTGACTCTGCTTATACCGTTATTTCGCCTGAGCCATAGCAACGATGATGATTCTCATCATATACCACGCAGAACTGGCCTGGAGCCACTCCGTGTATAGCTTCCCCGGCATGTACCATCAGCCTGCCATCCTCCATACGTTCTATTGTGGCAGGATGATACTCGGGGGTATGGCGTATCTTGAAGGTGACATGATGCATGTCCACCTCGCGGGTAAGGAAGTGGAAGTCGTGCAGCGGAAAGTCCTTCTTATAGGCAGTCTGCGGGTCATAGCCATGACTCACGTAAAGGATGTTGTGCTCCACATCTTTCTTCACCACAAACCAGGGGCCGCCACCGAAGCCAAGTCCCTTGCGCTGTCCTATGGTGTGAAACCACAATCCCTTGTGCTCACCGATGCGCTTGCCCGTTTCCAACTCTACCACATCACCAGGATTGTCGCCCAGGTAACGGCGGATATAGTCATTGTAGTTGATCTGCCCCAAGAAACAGATGCCCTGGCTGTCGCGGCGCTTGGCATTGACGAGATGTTCTGCCTCGGCTATCTCACGCACCTCGTTCTTCACATGATGCCCAATGGGGAAGATGGCCTTGCGAAGCTGCCAGGAATAAATCTGTGCCAGGAAGTCGGTCTGATCCTTCACTGGATCGGGACTTGTCACCAGCCACTTATCGCCCTGCTCGTCAATCTCTGTCTGCGCATAATGACCAGTTGCTATCAGATCATAGTTGTGCCCCATCTTCTCGTCGAAGGCACCAAACTTGATGAGCCTGTTGCACATCACGTCAGGATTGGGCGTATAGCCAGCCTTCACCTTCTCCATGGTGTAGCGAGTCACCTCGTTCCAGTATTCCTGATGACAGTCTACCACCTGCAACTTGCAACCATACTTGGCAGCTACGGCAGTAGCCATCTCGAGGTCTTCCTCAGAAGAGCAGTCCCACTCTTCCTTTTCCTCGGGTCCGATCTTGATATAGAAGCAGTCGGGATGCAAGCCCAGACGGGCAAACTCCCAAACCACTACGGAGCTGTCAACTCCTCCCGAAAGCAAAACGGCAATACGCTTGCCCTCCAAACTCTTTATATCCAACATGATGAGAATGTACTTTGTTACTTAAAAGTATGTTGAAACCAGGCGATGAAGTCACAAAAGTTCCTTCCATCGCACGATGAAAAATGCGGGAAAGCCTCTCCACATAAAATTTCGGCTGCAAAAGTACAAAAAAAGCATGAGACAAAGCTATAAATCAATAAAAATTAGTACCTTTGCACCCGAAAATTCAAATACGAACCAAACATTCGCACGTAAGAGAGAAATTGCGAATCTCGAATTACAAAAAGTAGTTATGGAAATTTTAAGGAATCTATTTTATGGTTTTCCCGACCTCTGGGGAGGCGGTGTAGCCCATTCGGTGATGATTTTAGCTTTGGTCATTACGCTGGGCCTGTGTTTAGGCAAAATCCGTGTGAAAGGTGTGTCTTTAGGCTTGGCCTGGATTCTTTTCATCGGTCTTGTCTTTGGTCATTTCTCGCTCAACCTCGATGAGCACCTGCTCCACTTTCTGAAGGAGTTCGGACTGATACTCTTCGTTTACTCCATCGGTCTTGAGGTGGGCCCCAGCTTCTTCTCGTCGTTCAAGAATGGCGGTAGAAGTCTCAACATGCTCAGCATCATTGTGATAGCGCTGAGTATCGCTACCACATTGGGAATATTCTATGCTTCGGGAACTTCCATTACCTCTATGGCAGGTATCCTGTCGGGTGCTGTAACCAACACTCCCGGACTGGGTGCCGCACAACAGGCGTTCAGCGACCTGCGCCATATCGATGCCCCCAGCATCGCAGCCGGCTACGCCATCGCCTATCCTATGGGTGTGCTCGGCGTTATCCTGTCGTTCGCCATCCTGAGATTTGCTCTACATATTAATAAGGAGAAGGAGGAGAGCGAGGCAAAGAGCGGTAAAGGCCACTTGGAAGCCATGACTCTGAACACCTTCTCGGTGAAAATCACCAACAAGATGATATTTGGCGACACCGTAAAGCAGGTACGCGAGCTCTTGGGACGCGACTTCATGATTTCACAGATTCACCGTCCCGACAGCGACGAGCATCATGAGATAGTCAACGGACATACCGTGCTCAATGAGAACGATGTGGTATTCATTGTGGCTCATCCTGCCGTACAGGAGCCTATCATAGCCTTGCTGGGCGAACAGGTGGAGATGGACTGGGAACAGTTTGGCAACGAGCTGATAACCCGCCGTATCCTCATCACCAAACCAGGCATCAACGGCAAGACCATCAGCCAGATGCAGATACGTTCCAACCTGGGTACCAACATCACCCGAGTCAACCGTGCAGGTGTAGACCTCATTGCCACTCCAAGCCTCAAGCTGCAGTTGGGCGACCGAGTTACAGTAGTAGGCACAGAGTTGGCCATCAGCCATACCGAGAAGGTACTGGGTAACCAGATGAAACGACTCAACTACCCCAACCTGATACCAATCTTCTTGGGCATCATGTTAGGATGTATCGTTGCCAACATACCATTCTTTATCCCGGGCATTTCAGAGAGTCTGCGACTCGGACTGACAGGAGGTCCGCTCATCGTGGCTATCCTGATAGGATACTTTGGTCCTAAGCACAACCTTGTGACCTATAATACGATTTCAGCCAACCTGATGATTCGCGAGATAGGCATCTGCATCTTCCTGGCATGTGTGGGATTGGGCACAGGCGAGCAGTTCATACAGACCGTAGCCACAGAGTCGGGCATGATATGGATTCTCTACGGCATAGCCATCACCATGATACCAATCTTGTTGGGCGGCATCATAGGCCGTTATGCCTTCCACATCAACTACTACACTCTCCTGGGCGTTTTGGCTGGTGCCAACACCAATCCTTCAGCCTTGGCTTATGTGAGAGACCAGACCAGTGCCGATGCGCCTTCAGTGGGCTACGCCAATGTTTACCCATTCGCCATGTTCCTGCGCATCGTAACCATTCAGATCATCATCTTCGTGTTCGGATAATAACGGACAGGAAGATGGGTTCATAACTTTCGCTGGATGGTTTACGGGCTGAAGGCCCAAAAGCTCTTAGCCCAGGGCAGCGCCCGCAAGCAGCACGCCCTGAAAGGGCAGAAGCTCTTAGCCCAGGGCAGCGCCCTGGGTATAATGGCAATCGGCAAGGCGCCCTGTAAGGGCAAAAGCTTTGTAAATTGCCTGGAGTTTTAAAGCTTTTGCCCTTACAGGGCGACAGGTTTGCGTCCAAAATAACCCAGGGCGCTGCCCTGGGCTAAGAGCTTCTGCCCCTTCAGGGCGTGTGGGGAAAAACTTGCGAAAGTTGAATTCAGTAAAATATAAAAAAACAAGTAAAGAGAAAAATAGTTATATAAAAAACATCAATGGATCACGGAAAAGAAATGGAGGCCCTGTTGGCCCAACAAGAGAGCAAGGAAAACTGCAAATGCGGCAACAACAAGGACAACTGCAACTGCAAGGAGATAGCCGAGTCGGAACTGCGACGCAAACTCGACCTGCTGCTCCGTACAGGCAGTCTGCTGATGGAGAGTGCCGCCGACACATCGCGCATCATGCGAACCATGAAGCGCACGGCAGCCTTCTTAGGACTCGACGAACAGTACATCCACCTTTTTGTAAACTGGAATGTGCTGATGGTGAACTACAGCGACGAGGAACACTCTTTCACGAAGTTTCAGCGCTGCGAGAAGCATGGCATCAACCTTACCACCATCTCATTGGTGAGCAAGCTGACATGGCGCGCCATCAAGGAAGACTACTCGCTCGACCAGTATGAGCAGGCTCTGCAGGACATCAAGTCCACCAAGCGCAGTTTCACACCATGGCAAGTGGCTGTGGGCGGCGGCTTCGCCTGTGGTGGCTTCTGCATACAGTTCGGTTGCGACTGGCCAGCCTTCTTCTATTGTTCGCTGGCTGCCATCTTAGGTTTCCGCCTTCGCATGTTCCTGCCTACTAAGGGTTGCAACAACTATGTAGCTATTGGTATTGCCGCTTTCGTGGCAACACTCATCGCGTGGGCCACCTCTTTCCTGTCGCTCACCCCATCCATTGCCTCCAGTCTACCAGGCTTCATGCTCTCTGCCACACCATGGCATCCGCTGATGGCCTGCGCTCTGTTTATCGTACCGGGAGTGCCACTTATCAATTTCGTAAGCGACATGGTAGACGGCTATATCGAAGTGGGAATGATAAGAGCCCTCAACACATTGCTGATGGTATTGGCTATGGCTTTCGGTATAGCATTCGCCATACAGGTGTGCCACATCGACAATTTTGTGACCGACCTTACCATGACGCCCCATCATGCCTACTGGGAATACGCCATAGCAGCAGCCGTATCGGCCATGGGCTTCTCCACCATCTTCAGCATTCCGCGCCGTCTGCTGCCGGCAGTTGCTGTGGGAGGTATCATCGCTGTCTGTTTCCGCAACTTTGTCAACCTGGGTCCAAGTAATGGCAATATTGGTCTTGACATGGGTCTCAGTATTGGTTCTCTGGCAGGTTCGGCTCTCATCAGCATCATCGTCATCAAGGCGCGCCACTGGTTCCACACTCCTCATCAGTGTATCACCATCCCGAGTGTCATCCCAATGGTTCCGGGTGTCTTGATGTATCGCGCTCTCTTTGCCTTCATTGATATGCACGGCGTGGTAGGCGAGGTTACTGTCGGCATGAACAATATGATCAAGGCATCACTCGCCATCATCTGCATCGCCCTGGGTGTGGCTATCCCCAATGTCTTCTTCCGCCGTTTTGTAGAGGGCGACCGCAAGCGAAAGCTCTTCAACATGCTTGTGGAGAGAAAGAGAAAGAATGGTGAGTTCGTGGATTTGCACGAAGTGGAAATCAAATAATATTTATTTTCTCAGTTTCTCACGATACTTCAGAGGCGAAGTATGGAGATGTTCTCTGACATACTTGCCAAAGAAAGAAGTGTTGGAGAAACCGAGAATACCCGAGATCTCCTTTATCGACTTGCTCGTAGATCGCAGATAATAAGTAATATCCGAAAGGGTGTACTCAGTTATCCAGTCAATGGCAGTCTTGCCGGAATGCCGCTTGCACACGATGGACAGATATTTTGGGGTGATGCACAGTTGCTGGGCAAAATACTCCACCGGCTGATGCTTGATCTCGCTCTGCTGCAACAGTTCAAGGAACTTGTCGAAAAGGTCGCTGGTAGTGGAAGAAGCGTTTTTATCATCCTTCTCTATGGTAGAAGAAAAATTGTTGCACAACGCCAACAATGCACTCTTGAGCAGCGTCTCAACGATTTCGCGGCGATAGGGATTCCACGATGTAAGCTGCATGTAGTCGGCATCGAGACAAAGACGCACCAGGTCGGTAAACTTAGCATAGAAGAGCATTTCTTCCTCTGTCATCTTCACCACCGAAACCTTGTCAACATACATGGCACGATTCCAGATGCTGATATGAGAGTGCAGAATGTTTTGCAGACCTAAGTTGGACAAACACATAGCCGTACACGCAAAGTCGGGCGAAACCTCCATGATGTCGAGCGTATTGTTGGGCGGACACACAAAGATATCGTTCTTACCGATCTCTATCACCTTGCCGTTGATGTTGAGCCTCACGTTGCCAGCCTGGCAGGAGGCTATCATATTCATCTGCAATCTTACGGGATCAGGATTAGCCAACACCCTGATATTGTCGAATATCAGAATGTTTTCATCGAGATAACGGGTACTGAGCTCGGCACTCTGTGCGAACTCGCCCTCCTCGAAGCGCTGCTTGAAATCCTTTAGCTCATTGTTTGGCATCTTTATCTTGTTCTTAGTTCTTTCAGTTTCGTTACACCCCTAAAAAGACTCCCTATACTTGTTCTCGTCCTTGTCTTCGAGCATGGAAAGATAACTTTGATAACGGCTGGCGGCTATGTAATGGTCTTCCACAGCACGGATAACGGCACAACCCGGTTCGTGGGTGTGGGTGCAGTTGGAGAAACGGCAGTTCTCTGAGAACTGGAATATCTCCTTAAAATAACTCGTCAATTCTTCCTTCTCTATATCAAAGGTACCAAAGCCCTTGATACCGGGAGTATCGATGAGATAACCTCCAGCCGACAGCGCTATCATCTCGCTGAAGGTGGTGGTGTGCATGCCCGTATTATGAGCATCGCTGATTTCAGCTGTACGTTGGTCGGCCTCAGGCACCAACTGGTTGATAAGCGTCGACTTGCCTACTCCACTGTTGCCGCTGAGCAAAGATATCTTGTCCTTGATAAGAGGAATCAACTGTTCTACTCCCTCACCGGTGGCAGCAGACAGCTCGACACACTGATAGCCAATAGTCTCATAGAGTTTTCGCATCATCTGCTCATAGTGCAACTCCTCCTCAGAGAGGATATCTCGCTTATTGAATACCAGAATGACGGGCACACGATAAGCCTCTGCACCAGCCAAGAATCGGTCGATAAAAGTTGTGGAGGTTTGTGGATAATTCACCGTCACCACCAGCAAAGCCTGGTCAACATTGGCTGCCAAGATGTGGCTTTGCTTACTCAGATTGGGCGATTTGCGGATAATGTAGTTGCGACGGTCTTCTATGGCAGATATAAAGGCGGTTCCCTCCTGATTGGTAATAAGCTGCACATGGTCGCCAACAGCCACAGGGTTGGTGCTGCGTATTCCCTTCAGACGGAAATTGCCCTTTATCTTGCTTTCAATAAGCTGGCCATCGTCAGTCTTGACGGTGTACCAGCTTCCAGTATTTTTGATGACAAGTCCTTTCATCCTACGACTTTAGACGGTCATGATTTCCTTCTCCTTGTCGTCCATGAGAGCTTCCAACTGCTTGATGTACTTGTCGTGCAACTTCTGCAAGTCGTTCTCAGCATCCTTCTCGAGGTCTTCAGACAGTCCGTCCTTGATAGCCTTCTTCAGCTTCTCCTTGATTTCCTGACGCACGTTGCGCACCTCAACCTTAGCCTTCTCAGCTATCTTGTTGCACTGCTTTACCAGTTCCTTACGGCGCTCACCTGTAGGCTGTGGAATGCCTAAGCGTACTATCTCACCATTGTTTTCAGGAGTGATACCCACTCCACTGTCCATAATGGCCTTCTCAATATCCTTGATAGCTTTCTTGTCCCAAGGACGGATAGCGATGGTACGAGCATCAGGAGTTGTGATATTTGCCACCTGATTAAGAGGCACCATACTGCCATAACTGTTCACTCTCACACCATCGAGGATGGCTACGTTGGCACGACCGGCACGGATATGCGAAAGTTCTTCTGCCAGATACATTGCAGCCATCTCCATGCGCTCGCCTGCTTTGTTCAAAGTTTCTTTTACGTCTATCATATTTTCAATTTTGCTTATTGTTAATAAATCCTTTTATTGTCTGTTATCACAATTCAAGCCACAAATATAGGCATATTTTGCGTAACCGCCAAACATTTAGAGCCACTTTTGCACGCCAGCCATCTTTTTAGCTGTTTTTCTCAGCCTGTAGCCTTTCCAGTTCAGCTCCCACATAATTGGTAAGTTCCACAAACTCCTGCACCGAAAGCTGCTCGGGGCGACGGGTCATCACATCGGCTGTATAGAAATCCTCGCGGGGAGTCTGCCCAGGGAACATCTGCTTCAGACTCACTCTCAACATCTTGCGACGCTGGTTGAATACCGTCTTTACCAAACGCTTGAAGAGCAACTCATCGCAACCTAAGTCGGTCACCTCATTGCGTGTCATGCGGATTACGGCACTCTTCACCTTAGGGGGAGGATTGAATACATTCTCGTCTACGGTAAAGAGATATTCCACACTGTACCATGCCTGTATGAGGACACTCAGGATGCCATAGGCTTTGTTGCCAGGCTCTGAGGCGATGCGCAACGCCACCTCACGCTGAATCATTCCCGTGCAACAGGGAATGAGGTCCTTGTAGTCGAGCATCTTAAAGAATATCTGCGAGGAAATATCGTAGGGATAATTGCCCGTCAGCACGAACTGTCGCCCATCGAAGATACGTGTGAGGTCCATACGCAGGAAATCCTCACCTATGATATTGTCCTTGAGACGTGGAAAGTTCTCGTGAAGATAAGCCACCGACTCAGAGTCGATTTCCACAGCTTTTACAGGTCGTGGTTTCTCTATAAGATACTGGGTGAGCACACCCATACCCGGACCAATCTCGAGCACGGGCAAATCAGGACAAGCGTCTACCGTATCGGCTATTCGCTTGGCAATACCGAGGTCAGTAAGGAAATGCTGACCCAAATTTTTCTTTGGCTTTACTGCTTTCATGTGTCTAATTTTCTGCAAAGATAGTGCAAGCGAGCGCAATGAAAGCTTGCTTTCAAATTGCCGAGTGCAGCTTATCTTCTGCAAAGATAATGCAAATGAGCGCAATGAAAACTTGTTTTCAAATTGCCGAGTGCAGCTTTTCTTCTGCAAAGATAACGCAAACGAGCGCAATGAAAACTTGTTTTCAAATTGCCGAGTGCAGCTTTTCTTCTGCAAAGATAACGTATTTTTCCGAAAAAACATGTAGCATCCATACAAAACAACACAAAAATTATTAACTTTTCACTAAACACGGCATGAAAAAGAACACAATGATTATGTTAAATGAAAAGTCATTGGGACAAATTACTTCATCATTCCATACAGGAAAGTCACAAACATATTTATAGTCAGTAATATTCTGTAGTTTCTACACTACAGGATGAGAATGCGAGAAATCTATAATAAATAACATTAAAGCATTCACCATTTATCTATTCTTTAGAACTTTTCCCAGACATTGTCACTCAAAAAAAGCGCGCAACTCTTTTGAGTTACACGCTATCTAAATCATTTTTATGTTTTTTACCCACAAAAATTTCCTAACTTTCTCGAAATCTGTGTCCAAAACGTTCTGCGTACTATCGATGATCTGTAACAGTCAAAACACGATAACGTTGTGAAATCACAAACAAAGACATCAAGGGATAAGAATCTGTTCTTTGAGAGGTAAAGAAACGGAACTACCACCAACTTGAACCAGATACGATCCTGGCACTGTCACAAACTGATGCTGGTCCATATCATAATAAGAGAATGAGTCAGAATCCAATTTTACTTGAATACGACGAGACTCTCCATGCTTCAGAAATACTTTTTCAAAGCCCTTCAACTCCTTCAACGGACGGGGTAAGGTAGGATTCACGCATCCCACATAGACTTGTGCTACTTCTGCAGCATCCTTCTTGCCAGTATTTTTCAAGTCGAAAGATACAAGCCATGAATCATTATCTTTAACTATAGTAAGATTTGAATAGTCAAAAGAAGAATAAGAAAGGCCAAAGCCAAACGGGAATAAAGGCTTGACTCCATTGGCATCATAACCACGATAGCCAACAAACACACCTTCACGATATTCCACAGTCTTACATTCTCTACCAGGTCGGTTCTCATAATAACTGTCATGGCAAGGATTGTCCTCCCATTTTTTCTCAATAGAAATAGGAAGTTTACCACTTGGAGAAATCTTTCCTGTCAGTATTTCTGACAAGGCAGTTCCACCTTCCTGTCCAGGATACCATGCCATCAACAGAGCATCGATCTTGTCAAGCCAACGGCTCATATCCACTCCACCGCCAGCATTGAGCACTACCGTCATCTTCTTGCCCGCCATAGAAAGGCGCTCTATCATCTCTTCCTGATACCCCGTAAGACGGAAAGAACGATCAAAGCCTTCTCCCTCTACATTGGAGTTAAAGCCAGTACTATAAACTATGTTTTCAACCTTAGCCAGACCTGCATACAATTTTTTCTCATTCAGACGAGAGATATTGCAGCTCACTGCTGCAGAAGATATATTGTCAAAATATTCCAAAACAAAATGATACATTTGGCCTTTTTCTACCTTGAACGTTTTCTCGCGATGAGAATAAGCATGATTACCCCAATCGCCTGTCAAGAGCTTATCGTTCACAAAGATACGGTAGCCATCATCGCCACCCATAGATATGCGCAACAGACCATCTTCCTTTGACTTATAATAGAAAGACCATCTTGCCGAGAAATGATCTTTAGGGAAACCTGGACCTATAGAGTCATATCCCCAATCAAATGCTATCCTGTCATCCACATGAGTTGAATCGGGAGTTCCTGAGAGTTTCTGATTTTTGTAATAAGAAGCCAAGAAACCTTTTTTTGTCATTGCCGCATCCATATAAACCTCAGCATTAACATCATCATAGATGACATCATCGGTCAAGACGATAAGATTGGGCTTGGCTTTCTTTAGGGCAGCACTCAACGTAGTAGAGGCAAAGGGATTTACGAAGCCACTTCCACCTCCTGTTGCCACAATATTGGCATTCTCACCAACAAGGGCTGTACGCCCTTTTAGGGGCAATGTATTCTTATTGTTTTTCAGAAGCACAATACCTTCACGGGCTATCTGTAGAGCTTTCTGCCTGGACGGCGCATAATTCAAGGCTATCGATGTATCCTTCTGCTGTCGGTCGAGCAAGCCAAAAGCTATCAAAGACTGCAGAATGTGCTGTACCTTTTGATCTATCGTAGCCTCTGTCACCAATCCATTCTTTATAGCAGGATAAAGATTCTCGTAATTCAGATTGCGTCCTTTTGGCATCTCCAAATCCAGGCCATTATTGGCTGTGTTGACAACAGAATAGACAGAAGTCCAATCAGACATCAAGAGGCCGTTAAATCCCCATGTGTCACGAAGTATCGTTTTATTGAGCCAGGCATTCTCTGTAGCATGCACACCATTGACAAGATTATAACTGTTCATAACTGCACCTACGTGAGCCTGCTGTACTGCCTTGCGAAATGCAGGGAAATAGATTTCCTGCAAAGTTCGCTCATCAATATCAGAACTGGTGTGATGACGACTCCACTCCTGATTGTTGCCACAAAAATGCTTGATGGTTGCCATCACTCCCCTGCTCTGAACGCCTTCTATGTACTGACAGGCTATCTCAGAAGTGAGATAGGGATCCTCGCCGAAATATTCATAATTACGACCGCACAAGGGTGAGCGATATATATTAACACCTGGACCCAATAAGATACCGACACCACGGGCACGGGCGTCATCCCCCAGGCCCTCACCCAACAGATGAGCCACATTTCTATTCCAAGTGGCTGCAGTTAGGATGCCCGATGGGAACAAGGTGCTATGAGGTGCATGATTGCGAATGCCACAAGGACCATCAGCCAGCAATATGCGAGGAATTCCCAAACGTGGAATAGCACGCAGTGAAAAGGACGTCTCACCGGACAGATAATCTATCTTTTCTCTCAAAGTCATTTGTTCCACCAACTCTTTCGCTCTTTTGACAGCTTCATCATCTATGATTTGAGCCATCGAATGAGAACAAACGACACCAACTATCATCACCGCTATTGTACGGCTGATATTACACAAACTTTTTATCTGATATTTCTTCATAACTATATTTTTATTTTGTCTTTATCTTTATCTTGCATGGCAGAAGCCCATCGGCAGAAGCCTCAAAGAATATATCTCCCATGCTGCCATTACCTCGTACGATTGCCATCAGTTGTCCATGAAAGACAGGCATTTCTGATATGTGAAAAGGATTCAAGTCGGTAGGATCTCCATTGGCTGAAGCAACAAACTCTCCACATCCATCTACTCTGAAACGAATTCTTTCAGAACTGTCAGGGCACAGATTACCCTGCCTATCGACTACTTTTAACTGCACAAAAGCATACTCTGTACCATTGGCGCACACACTATGCTTATCGACCGTAGCCATCAATCGATATGGTTGTCCTGCCGTGCAAACAGAATCACTCATCACAGGATGCCCTTCCCTATCATAAGCGACAACCACAAGCTTGCCCGGCTCGTATTTCACAGAATCCCATATCAACCGATAACGTCGTAAGAGAGCCAGACTGTCTCCCTTCATAGACTGGACTTCCGACAAGGACAGTTTCCGCCTGCGCCCCATGCTTTTGCCATTCAGGAACAACTCTGCTTCGGGATAATCTGTATATACCATTACAGGGGTTACCTGCCCCTCGCGCCCATGCCAAGTCCAATGAGGAAGTATATGAAGTGTATGATCTCTTTTATTCCACAGACTGCGATAAAGATAATACCTGTCCTTGGGTATATTGGCTAAGTCGATGATACCAAAGAGCGAGCTATGGCTTGGCCAGTTATCATTATTATAAGGTGTTGGTTCACCTAAATAGTCGAAGCCCGTCCATACAAACTGACCCAAATACCATGGATATTTCTCGGCCAAGGAAAAATCTACATCTGGCGTGTTACTCCAGCTACAATATTCCACATCATAACCCGAAGACTGATGGTCTGCGTACATTGCCATGGATCTCAACTTTAGAGGGAATTTATAAACACCACGCGAACTTACTGTGGAAGCTGTTTCGGAACCGAGAATCATTCCTTGCTGCCAAACAGCAGCTGCCTTTTCAAAATTCCAAGTATTGTAGTTGATGCCAGGAATATCCACTTCTTTGGCGAATCCATTAGCCAAAACATACGGAATTTGATCCATACACACTGTAACAGATCGTGTAGAATCTTCTTCATGGCAATACTGCTGCAAGCGTTTCACCAACTTCCATCCTTCAGGATCTCGCTGGTTGGGCACCTCGTTGCCTATTCCCCACAAGATGACAGAAGCATGATTGCGAAAATGGCACACCATATCTCTTACCATTCTCTCTGCATAATCTTCAAAATAACGATGGAATCCTTTCTCGCACTTAGGTATATCCCACTCATCAAAAGGCTCTATCAACAGCATCAACCCCATCTCATCGCACAATCGGGGCAATAATGAGGAAGGAAGATTATGGGAAGTTCGGATGGCATCACACCCCATATTCTTTAAAAGCCTGAGCCTATAGCGAAGAGCAGACTCATTAATAGCGGTACCCAGCGCTCCTAAATCATGATGTATGCAAACCCCTTGTATCTGACGATGCTTCCCATTCAGGAAAAAGCCCTGTCCCTTGACAAATTCAACACTTCTAATGCCAACCTCCTGCTCCAAGTGGTCAACAACACGTTTATCCCGAACTAAAGAGATACGCAAATGATAAAGATTAGGCTGTTCCGGACTCCACAATCGTGGATTCAATACTGTCAGAATCTGTCGAGAGTTTTGTTCACCCGCCCGCACCGAGGCTTGCCGACTGGCAACAACCTTGCGGTTAGTATCCAACAGTTCCAATCTGACGATGCTACCGGATTTGTTTTCCCCTACTATAGTAGCATCTACACTTACTTCAGCCTTATTAGCACCAACTATTTTAGTAATAACTTTGGTTTTCCAAGCAGAAAGAAGGACATCTCCCGTCTCAATCAACCTCACTTCCCGAAATATTCCTGCGCCAGGATACCAACGCGAAGAATGAGCCTTGGAATCTAACTTAATCGCCAAGACATTATCTTTGCCAGGACGATGTGCATAGGAGGTTATTTCTACTTGAAATGCAGCATAGCCATTCGGTTGAAAGGCCACTTGCCGCCCATTTACAAAGACTGTGGCCTCGCTCATCACTCCATCAAAATAAAGAAAGCTCCGTGAATTACCATTCAAGCGAAAATGACAACGATACCAAGCCTCGCCGTCATAAGGAAGTCCTCCGGTACGACCCGTCTTACGATTCACCTTGGTTTCTTTGTTTTGGATATTCATCACATCCTGCAAGTCGTTGTTCCTATCAAAAGGTCCCAATATGGCATAATCGTGAGGAACAGTCACACTGCTCCATAACTTATCGTCATAATTCACCTTCTCTGCAGAAGCATATCGTCCACGAGCAAATTTCCACCCTTCCTCAAGTATGCGTTCGCTACGTTGAGAAAAAACAGAAAGGAAAGATATACACACCATCAAAGAAAGAACTATAAAACGTTTCATATTTTTTCTATTCTATATTCAACTTCAATTCTTTATCACCCACAAGTATCGACACTTCACCAGACTCCACAAATCGTCTGCCATCGGCATCAATATATCCAAGATCTCTCTCCACATCGACATTAAAGGTATAAGTAACACTCTCTCCCTTCCGTATCAATTTCTTCTCAAAGAACTTCAACTCTTTACATGGGCGCGTAATGGTACTATAAGGATCCACAATATACCAAAAGACTGTCTCCTTTCCGTCCCTGTCGCCAACATTGGTTACAGAAACCGAAACCTGAAACTTATCATTCTTGGTCACATGCGATTTACTTGCAACTGGCGAACCATAAATAAAATGCGTATAGCTCAGTCCATGCCCGAAAGGATATAAAGGTTCGCTCGTCATATCCTTGTAAAAGCCCTGATGACGACGGGCACTATTACGTCTGTTATAATAAATAGGAATCTGACCTTGCGCATAGGGGAATGTCATCGCCAACTTGCCTGAAGGATTATAGCGGCCTGAAAGAATGCCTCCAAGCGCATCACCTCCTGCTATACCAGGATGCCAAACTTCCAAAATTGCTTCTGACAAATCCACAGCCTCACCCAGAACAACAGGGCGACCACTTGCCAAAACGAGCACAATCTTACCACCGGCATTATTCACGGTATGCATCAACTTTTGCTGAATGGCAGGCAGACTGATGTCGGCATGAGAATTATTCTCACCACTCCAACTACCTTTCTCGCCCATACACATGATAACAACATCAGCCCATTTGGCCAAAGCCTCTGCTTCCTTAAAGCCAGATTCGTCATCACCGTCAAAATCACAACCTTTAGCATACCTCACTTCGGAGGTTCCAGCAAACTCCTTCTGAATGCCAGCAAGCAATTTCTGAATATCCTGATCCTCACCATGTCCCCACCAACAGCCAAGCAAATCATGTGCATTGTCTGCCATCGGTCCCACCACAGCGATCTTCTTTACAGACTGTAATGGCAATATACCCGAATTCTTCAAAAGAACCATTGACTCAGAAGTTATGTCAGAAGCTACCTGCAAGCTTTGTGGTAGCAGAAAACGAGCTGCAGGCTTTGAAACTGGGGTATAAGGATTTTCAAACAATCCCAATTGAAACTTTACCCTCAGCACTCGCCTCACAGCCTCATCAATAACTGCCATGCTGACCTTACCTTCAGTGACTAAAGACTCCAAATATGCATCATACGAATGAGACATCATATCCATATCGAGTCCTGCCGTTAGCGCTAATGCACCAGCCTCCTTCAAATTCTTAGCCATACCTTGACTCTTCAATTGCTGGATGGCTGCCCAATCCGAGACAACCATACCTGAGAAATGCCAACGATGGCGAAGAACCTCTGTCAACGTATAATAGTTAGCAGATCCAGGAGTGCCACTGATGTCATTAAAGCTACTCATAATAGTAGCTGCACCAGCCTTCACACCCATCTCGTATGGAAGAAGATAAGTATCCCATAGACTCTGGCGGGAAATCTCGGTATAAACATAGTCGCGACCTGCCTCAGAAGCTCCATAACCCACATAATGTTTCAAACATGCGGCAACAGACGTTGCAGCAGCAAGGCTGTTGCCTTGATAACCTTTCACGGCAGCCTGTGCAAACACGCCATTGGCATAGGGATCCTCTCCGTAGCATTCAGCCACACGCCCCCATCTTGGATCTCTGCTGACATCTATCATTGGAGAGAATGTCCAGTCTACACCACTCATTCTACACTCTTGAGCAGAAACCCTGCATCCTTGCTCCACCAATGCAGGGTTCCAACTGCAAGCCTGAGCTAATGGAATCGGGAAAATCGTACGAAAACCATGAATGGCATCATAGCCGAACAAAATAGGAATGCCCAAGCGAGAATCCTCCATGGCATGTCGTTGCATCCGATTTCGCAACTCTGGATCAGTAGCAAAATATATCAAAGAGCCTATCTCTGCAGGGATGTTTTTCACCTCTACACCCTTATTATTCTCTATATTGTTGGTACCCAATGTATACTGATTGAGCTGCAAGACCTTTTCTTTTAAGGTCATACGTGACAAAAGATCCTCTACCCTGTTTTCCAAAGTGGCATGGGCATCTTTATATATCATCTTGGCTTTTGCTGAATTATTCGCCATTACAGGGCGAGCAATACATACGACCAACAGCCATATCATCATTCTCGATTGTATTCTCATAGGTCATGTGTTTATTTAATGTTCTTGTATTCTTGCTGCTTTTTCTGATAGTAGTCATGCATAACATACCAGGCTTTCTTGCGCTGTCCTTGATCAGAAACCAATCCCTTACGGTTCCAACCATCCTGATTAGTAGGATGAAAGCGGAATGGCGACCTGAAGTCAAAAAGAACCCAAGGCGAGACACCTACTAAATTTGGAATATTCTCAAACATCCTCAAATTATCACGATAAAGTTTTGCTTGGTATTCCTCACTCCAGGAAGAAGCTGTCGTATCGTCACCATGCTGACCAAACAAGGCCTCGCCCCCAAACTCTGAAATAAGCAATGGCTTATGCACAGCCACCTTCCATACACATTTGGCAGGTTCCAACGGCCATGGCGCATACCAGCCCATATATTTATTGACGCCAATCATATCCAATTGATTTACAAAGCTATCTTCCATCTCGAACAACTGCGAATTTTCCTTGAAATATACATTATCGAAAGCGGCAACAAATAAGCGAGTTGTATCTACTTCCTTACCAGCTTGCAGCAAATCCGTCAAAAAGGCATTACGAGCATCAGAAGGCCGTGTCTCGTTTGCAATTCCCCAAAAGCAATCAGCGCAACGGTTTTGGTCTCTACGAATGGTTTCTTTCAACATTCTCTTTGCTTTATTTAAGGTTTCCTTATTAGAGAAATCTATGGCTTGCCAAACAGGTATTTCCTGCCATAGCATGATGCCCATCTTCTCTGCCTTGCGAACGATATACTCGTTTTGCTGATAATGCGCCAAACGAACCATATTAACTCCTAAAGCTCTTGCCTCAGAAAGGAGCATTTCGGCGTCACTTTCAGAGCAGGCTCTTCCCATACGCTGTGGTATTTCTTCGTGGAAAGAAATACTACGCAAAAACACAGGTTTCCCATTGAGATGCACTTTTGTCCCCTTCACCTCCACATTACGGAATCCAATCATTTCTGTTACCTCATCGCACTGGGTTTTGATGTTTACTTGATATAACTTAGGAAAATCTGGACTCCAACGTTGTATCTTGGAAATCTTCAAATCTCCAGTTGCCATACCTGATGCGTCTGTTTTTAATAGGAGTCTGCGCTTCAATTCTGGTATTTCTACACATACATCTTGATTGGCAACACCTTCCGACAAAAAGACTTTCACATGTACCAAATCTGCACGATGCTTATCCAATTGAACAAAATAATCGCTAATATATTGCTTAGGCAAGGTAACAAGCATCACATCTCGCGTGATACCACCATAATTCCACCAATCAAAAGACAAAGCTGGGATGGCAGACTTCTGACGACGATTGTTCACCTCCACAACCAATGTATTATCCCCTTGCACCAAAGCATCTGTCACCTCCATTTGAAAAGGTGTGAAAGATCCTTCGTGCTCTCCGATTTTTTTACCATTCAAATACACAATACAACGATAGCTGACACCTGCGAAGTACAAAAAGCGCCGCTTGGCATCTAAAGCATGGAGATGAAAATGGCGGGCATACCAAACAGATCCTTCAAAATACTTGAGTTCAGAAGATTGAGAATTCCAATCTCCTGGTACATTCAGGCGCAAACCTCCATCGAAAGCATATTCATAGAAATCGCTCTTACCTTGAGGCGTTTGGTTGAGATATAATTTCATTTCTTCGCCTCTCTCGTAAAGATCGACGATAGCGTTCCACTTTCCATTCAAGGATTCATATTGCCTACCATAGACATTAGAGATATATGTCTCTGCAGCAAAAGTCTCTCCACAAAGGGAAATGATACATATTAATAAAGCTACTATTTTTTTCATTTCTCAATCTTGTATTGGTAAATTGCAAATTGATTCTTCTCCGGTAAAAAGAAAGAGAGTCGTCCATTCTCATCTATTTGGGAGACAAATGAGGCTCCTTGCCCAGCTATCTTCTCCAATTGAACATGCTCGCCAGGCGTCAACCAGGTCTGCAACCAGGCCTTTTGTCTGTCGTTGTCCTCACGATAAACAATAAAATATCCTTTATCCTGACAAGTCATAGACTGGAAGCCTGTCCAAGAACGCCCTGAAGGCTCATCACCTATTGGCAAGATAACTCCCGAATGGAAGTCATGCTGTATCTTTCTGTAACTCTCTATCAGTGGGGAAACTTTATAGGCTTCCTGAGGCAAGTTGGATGCTTCCATCCATGCTAAAGGCTGAGCAGCAGCAGTAATGCCAAAAAGATAGTCAAAGGAGTAGCTCTTGGGAGCAAAAATATCATTGTCAGCATATTTATCAGCATTGCGCCATTTGTTCAAGAACTCTACCTGCATTTTTTCTGCAGGAACATAACGAGACAATTGCCACAAATTGCGCAAAGTACGATAAGGATAGTAGTTTCCCCAATCAGTATATCTATTCTCCAGAAATATATTTCCATACTCATTCATAGAATGATATCCCCCACGTCTTCCTGCTGTGGCGTCCAAATTAAAGATAACGTGATGATTGGTTTCCAATGCTACCTTGTCAAAAAGATGGCGCAAATTCTCTTCTGCTTGCTTTGTAGGAATCTGCAAACCATCTATCTTGAAGCACTCTATGCCATATTGACGATATAAAGACACAATAGCCTGGGCATCCTTCTCCCAATCGGAAAAATCATTTTGTACACTTGGATTAAACCACAAGCCGATACGGATACCCAACTTCTTTCCTCTCTTCACTATATTTTTCAATCCATGAGGGAACTTCATGGGATTAGGTGTCCAATAGCTGTTGTCCTTCCAAATATCCTTGAAAGAGCCTCCTTTTGTCTTTGAGTTAGGACTTTTACCACTCTGCCAGCCGTCATCCAACTGGAAAACTGTAATACCCAACTTGGCTGCTCTATCTAATTCGCGCATACAAAACTCCTCGTTGATTTTTTCATCTTGGCTTCTATCTCCCCAAGTGTTGAGCATAATCATCTCATCTGAAGAAGATTTTTCCTTTCGCAGTTGTTTTTGGTAAGTTCGCAAAGACACCAATGCAGCTCTCTCCTCACCATGAAATACGCCAAGCACACATCCATACAGACGAGTCCATGATTCCTTCTTTATGTCGGCAGAAGAAACTCCAGGACTGACTACCATAAAGTCATTGAAATCTGTGATAAAGTCGGAACCAGTATAATGCAACTGTGTACTTGAAGAAGGAGACTCTTTCAAAAAAAAGAAGCCATTATCAGTCAATTGGTCCTTGGCAAACAACAGATTACCCCTACAACCGCTCTTGCGATATGGAATAAAATTACGTTCAAAGACCAAATTGTCATTCCAATCAGTATAATCCAAAAACTCAACGGCCTTTGTCTGCCAATGCTTCCCAAACAACTGAATGCGGTCTAATGTTGGAGTTTTCAATTCCGTCACCATATCCTCTGCTGACTCAATATTTTTTCTATCAACATTGGATACATCAGCAACAGACTTCAACTTCTGCATAGTACCTCTAAGATATGTGGTACATGCCAAGGCTGGAGTATTCTCATAAACCTTGAAGACACGCTTTACTGATAATGTACCCTGGTCGTAACAAACAATCACTTCAAGATGACTTGGTTGCACACCATCAGAAAGAACCCATTGCGATGACATTTTTCCATTCCTTGCATCACCTTGAGCTATGGCAAAGTCTGGACGCTCACCACGAGCCTGCATGCAAGTTCCATGCAGTTTATCTGTCAAGGCTATCGTTTTCAACGCTCCATGATTCCACAAGAAACAGCGCTCCATGTAAGAGTTTCCTATGCGAAGGGTATCTTTATTCAAAATGGCATAGCTGCTCTTCACAGCTTTCACAGAACACCATGCCATTGAGAATAATAGCAAAATGAATAGGTTTTTTCTCATAATAATTAATGATTGATAAAAGCACGAGGCTTATCCAAAAATCTATTAGGTTCATTAAAATGCTGAGTGTCGGGTACATCTTTCTTACCCAAACCATCCTGCATCAACACTTTTAGCTCCGGCAAATGATGACGATACACGTCTCTTGGCATAATACCATATTGATGGCAAAGACCAGCAGCCATCCCTACAACCTCCCCCATCATACCCGTGGTTCTCATAACCCTTACCGTACCCAAAGCCACATGAGTACAACTGATATTCCTACCTGCCATAAAAAGGTTGTTCACATTACGGGAATACAGACAGCGATAAGGCACAGCATAGGGATAGATCCATCGATGTATGGTTCGCGTTTTAAATTCATTGCCAGGGAAATGAATACTATTAATACTGTCCGCAAAATGCAAGTCTATGCTCCAACTTGTTGTAAAAGACGCATCTTCGTGCAATACATTTTTATTGATATCTTCCTCAGACAAAACGTAATCTCCTAAAAGACGGCGTGACTCTCGCTTGCCCGCGATATAACCCACCCACGCCAAGGAACGATTGTTGAATTTTTTCTTGTCTACAGAATGATTCTTCAAAAAACTCCAGTTAGAGTAAATAACCAAAAGTCCATAGTCTCTGATTCTTTCAGCTTCTGTTATCTGGTTTTTATTCATACCTGTTTCCCAGGTCCACTCTCCTTTAGTTACAGTTTCCTTATTAGTTTCATTGAAGTTTACACCATAACAAAACTCTGGAAACGAAACCTTATTATCCTTCAACTCTGAATACCACTGAATAGAAGTACCCATAACGACGGAATCAGCTTTAACAGGTGCCAAAGACTCATGATATTCGCCTTGTGCCTCACGCCCCATTCTCCAATCAGCTCCAGCCATATAACCAATCGTACCATCTCCTGTACAATCGCTAAAAATGGGAGCAGAAAGACAGAGTTCCTC
The DNA here is from genome assembly GCF_029348455.1 of Segatella intestinalis. Classification (NCBI taxonomy): domain Bacteria; kingdom Pseudomonadati; phylum Bacteroidota; class Bacteroidia; order Bacteroidales; family Prevotellaceae; genus Segatella; species Segatella intestinalis. Next base: position 16,376 of record NZ_JARJVV010000007.1, on the reverse strand, counting down.
ACCAGTAGAAATCTGACGAATCACTACAGACTGAATAAGGTTCCCTATCGTCTTGACCTTTACTGCACGGTAACAAGGATAAAGTGTTATATTTTTCTCGGCAAGAATAAAGGAATCTTTCTTGGTATCTTCATAGAAGTTGCCGGGCTGAGCATTACCACCTTTAGTATGTCCAAACTCACGAATCATCCTTCCCAATCCCTGATTGGGCATCATCTCTATTGTTCCTCCTAAATGTACGCGTACCTCTGAAGAATTATTACCTCCTAAAACAGGACGGTCATTGACTAAAGCCACTTTACACCCCAATCGGGCGGCAGAAGCGGCAGCGCACATACCTGCGATACCACCACCTATCACGATAAAATCGTAGTTCTTCTGCTTTAAAATGACCTGTGGATGAAGACGTTTGCGAAGTAGATCAGTTGCTTTTGTATCAAGTCCTACAGGAGACTGAACTTCATCGGTTGTCATATAGACAGCATCACAACGGCCCTCAAAACCTGTCAAGTCATGCAAAGCCAAACTGTTTGTACCTGTCTTGAGCCTCATTTTACCAACTTTTTGCCATTGCCAGTCCTTTCCTTCAGCGCCCAATACCTTAGAAATGATTTTTCCATTAACAGACAAAGAAAAGCGACCTGGCCCAGACTTTTTGCTCCAAGGAGCAGTCCAATTGTATGTCCTTACATATATATAGTAGAGGCCACCTTCTTTCACGTGGATAGTAGTCGTAGCATCATCCACAGGTTTACCCATTCCATGTGCCATCAAATAAGAAGAGCCCATTTGGTCCATAAATTGCTGATCAACAACCCAACCTCCCTTCTGGTGGAAGCTCTCTGCTTCCACCAGAATTTCAGAAGCCTCCACCATAAGGGAACTCAGGAACGCAATTATCGTTATGAGGAATTTCTTGCACATATATACTTTTTCATTATTTAATAATTACATCTGAAAGTTTTACCCATCCATCTGCTGTCTGATATTCATCTCGTGCAGAAATATAAATGCCTATATTGTTGTCCTTTGCTGTATCTACGATACCAACAGCCCAAGTATATTGACCAGAAGTTACACCTTCCAATGTAATCTCTGTACTGTAAGTATGAGGCTTACCCTTCACCCAATCAGAAACTTTTGGCAAAGCATCTACATAGACTTTGACAGGTTTCTCTGTATTCTTGTCCAACAAGGCAAATGCCACCTTATACTTCTGATTCCATTGAGGTAGATTAGTAGGACAATATCCCCAGCCCAAGTTAGACCAACGGTGTGTTAAGGTAACCTTTGCACCAGCAGAAGCATTCTCGGGAACAGATAATTTATCTGGATAAAGACGATAACCACCTTCTGCAATGAATTCTTCTACCAAATTGTATGCTGCATTAAACCAAGAATGGGTTTCACCTGCCTGTGGATTGTTGTTGAATCGGAAATCCATCATATTCACATTAGCACCCTTAGCCTCATCAAACTCACCTTTTCTCACCTCTTTATAATTGGCATAACCATCACCCTTGATAGAACCACCATGAGATGACTCTACCCAACCGCCTTCCATAATAAATGGACATTGATAGCGATAAGTAGTTGCGATGCCGCGCTCCCAATCCTTGTAATATTGTTTCATACCAAATGCATCATGACGAAGTCCAAAACCTTTCTTGACAGCTCTTTCTATCAACTCGGCAGAATCATCAACAGGTGCTCCATCAAACTCCTTGCTGCTCAATAGACAACGGTGATAGTTGATGAAGACAGGAACCTTTGTGAAAGTTTGCGACATCAAGTCGGTGATCCACTCAAACACATCGTATTTTACCTCCTTCTCTGTTCGCTTCTCTGACTCGTTGGGAGTGTCAACTGCCCAATATTTCAGGGAATGTGTTTCACCCCATTTGCCCAAACCAAATCCGCTCACATAATTGGTCACGTCTGGATCATTGTACTTAGCTGCAAAATCTTTCAAGAATTTGGCATATTTCTCCTGGAATATAGGATCGTCAGGATATGGCGACCAAACCTTCACACTACCTGTAGTAGTCACATATCCCTTGCAACCTGCTTCTTTCACATAGTTTGGAGTAAAATTATAATGCTTGTCACGGCTATCAACCACAAAAGTAAAAGCCAGTTTCAAGTTTCGCTCCTTGGCGCCATTTACTAACATACGGAATCTTCTGGCGGGTTCAGTATCTACACCATCTTGCCAAATATAAACACCCTCTTCTGGATTGAAGTCACTCCATGCACCACGGATATAACAGGTTGTACCATAATCCGACACTTTCACAGGACCTACAGAAGACTCAAAATTATCATAGATATCCCAGAAATTATCCATCATTCCACTGCCAATACCCGTATAGATATTCCAACCCTGTAATGGGTTACGGAGGAACTTATAACGCTCTGGCTTGATATTCACAACCTTGTTACCAGAAATATTCCAACTATAATCAGTCGTTCCCAGATCATCGCTGTCGGAACATGAAGTTCCGACAACGAGAGATGAAACGATGAGTGCCAATGACATAATCGTCGTTTTGGCTCCTGACATATATTTTTCCATTTGCATAATTATCTAATATTATTGATTATTTCTTATCAAATAAAACTGTGTTGTTTCTCACATTCACCACAACAAAGTTGCAGCCCTCAGGAATAATAAAGTAAGCATAGCGGTTATGGCTCTGACCTTCTACCGTTTTCTCTTCAACGCCCAACTTGGCTGTGATGTAACCATTGTGGTCATTACGCTTAGCATCGGCTGTAGAACCAAAAGCATACACATTATTATTATGGTTATCAACGGCAAACTTCACCGAAGCCTGTACGACATTTCCTCGTTCATCCTTTTGTGAGCTACGAGGGAGCGCATCACCTTTATATACAAACACACAAGGATCTGCTAAGCTTGGGTACAGATTGAACTTATCTTGATAACCAGTGAAGGCACCAGGATCATGATCAAAAGCATTGAACGTACCATACATATACAACTTTTCTATAGTTGTCTTATAAGGGTTGATACCCAGCGTGGTATTATTCCAGCTAACCGTTTTTGGCTGTAAATCAGTCTTGTCGGAATAGATGGTTACCGTTTTTTCTTCTTTATTCAGAACGATACGATATACACCTGCACTTGGAATAGTCCAATGACGCGATGTTGCTGCCGTATTTGTCGTCACCTGAGTGAACGACGAAGACTGACCATCATTGATATCATGGTTACCATCCTGCATAGGAACTGCAGACATTTTCTGTTCTCCTTCAAAAGTAAACGGAATATAAAGACTACCAGAAGACAGTTCTCCACGCCAAGCATACAAGTTTTCATTCTCCAAGGTCTGGGTCATTTCAACTTGCTCACCAACAGCCGAACCTGCCAAGAACACCTGATCAGCCTCAACAACTGCACCAGCTGCAACAATCTTCACTGTTTGATTATTCATGTTGATTGTGATGCGATAAGTATCAGCTTCAGGAATGATCCAATAATTTGCATCAGAACGGTCACTGATTACAGCAGGCATCTCTCCCAAAGTGGGAGTTGCATCAACTGTTTCTGGCCCAATAGCATTCTCCTCATCTCCGAAATGAACAGGGAAATTAATCTTACCGGCATTCAACTTACCTGTAAAGGAGTAGATAGTACCATCATTGTTTGCCTCGAGCCGTACGTCCTCGTCACCGACAGCAGTACCACCCATAAACAATTCGTCTGCACTAAACTGTTTAGGTCCATAAGTCTTTACGTTCACTTTTGCCGTAGCTATATCAGGTATCACCAAACGAGGACCCTCAAAAGAAGCGGTGACAGTAAACTGCACCTCACGAATGGTACTGGTAAGTTGACCAAAATGATAGACCAAAAGTTCCTGCAATTGCTTGTTAGTATAAATACGTGAGAAATGGCCATCATCCTCATATTCCACTATCTCATCAGCAGTACTTCCAGATACACGCATTTCATACTTATAGGTGGTTATATAATCATCACCATAATTGTGAGCTGTTGTCCAGTCTAATGTCAATGCGGTAGCATCAGGATTATTCTCATCCAATTTGACAAATTCACCCGATGGCTGAAGTTCTATAACCGACTGATTTCTTGAATAAGAGTTGTCTATATCTTCATTACAAGACACCGTGAACATACTCATAGAAGATACCAGCAGCCATACTATTACTTGATTTATATTTTTTGTTTTCATCTGTAAATCTCTTTATAAAATCTATTACACAATGAACGATTTGAAGGGAGGGAATAATCCCGGCTTAATAACCAGGATTATTTGTTAGATTAGGGCACAATTCCATATCATGTGTAGGAATTGGCCAGAGGTATTCTCTATCTGGGAAAGAACGCTTGGCACCAGTTGTACAATAACCGGCATTGAAGAGGGCAGAAAAATCTGCCAAGCCATCTTCGTCTATCTGCGGTGTCATTCCCCAGAACCAAAGTCCCTTCTCTACAACGTTCTTCAACAAATCATCCGGCTGAAGCATGATATAATTATAACCATTGAGAGCCTTTGATGCCAACTTCCATCTCATCAAATCCTGCAAACGAGAGTTTTCCATTGCAAACTCCATACGACGCTCTATACGAACAGCCTTTCTCAATTCCTCCTGCGAACCCATTTTTACTGCAGGATATGCAGAAGTCTCCGAAACATCCACTCCGTAAGCACGGGCACGAACCATATTGATAGCCTTGAGTACGGAATCATCTATCTTATTTTGCTCAATCATAGCCTCCGCATACATCAAGAGTACGTCGGCATAACGCATGATGATATAGTCTTGTTCTACCTTCAAACCATTTTCCATCCAGGAGGCATCAATACCCTTTTTCCATAGCAAGCCCGTATAGGAAGCATATTGATTAACCTTACGAGTATCTTGATTTGACTGAGTTTTGCCCGTGGTATAGTTCATAATGGTAGTTGCTGCAGGACTTGGGTCATACTCAAAACCGCAATGTTCTGTATTGAAAGCCACAATAGTCATGCTGCAACGAGGGTCACGATTCTTAAAAGGATTACGAGGGTCAAACAAAGGAGACTCGTCAATGGGCAAACCATCGGTACAGAGATAAGATGCCAGCAGATCCCAGGATGGATTGTATGAACCATACCCGCCAGCATTACGTGGAAGACCATTCTTCACAATCCAAGAATCTAAAACAACATCATTTTCTATAGAGCGAGGTAAGACGAAGACCTTTTCTGGGTTTACTTTGGTACTTTGCTTAAACAGTTTGGCATAATCGGGTTCCAAAGAATAAACACCTAAGTCCATACAGGCCTTTGCGGATTTTTCCGCCATTTCATAGTCACCCATGTAAAGTGCAAAACGAGCTTTCATAGCCATCGCTGCACCTTTGGTAAAATGAACGGGAGCACTTTGACCATATGATACAGGAAGACCTTCGATTGCCTTATCAAAATCCGCATACACAAGAGGGATCAACTCCTCTTTTGGACGACGCCCCTTCTGTTCTGCCTCTGTAATCGTTTCTGTCCTCTCCAAATAAGGAACATCACCATAGAAGAAGATCAAATCGGCATATTTGCAAGCACGGGCAAAACAAGCCTCACCCGTATAACGGTCTATCACCGACTGAGCCACGTTTCCCTCTGCTTTATGTATATTTTCCAACATCGTGTTGGCACGAGCTATCAGCTTATAGCTCTGCTCCCACAAGGCGTAAACCTCATATTGCTGACCATTCATGGTTCCATCAAGAATGGTACCCTTGCTACCTGGGTTGCGGTTCTGCAAACGATAGGTTGTATTGTCACACCATTGTTCTGAAGAATTTAATGGCTCCTGCCAATAACCCAATATGTAAAACTCATTAGCCGCCAAAGCCAACTCTGTTTCATTTGTATACCAAGAAGCTGTATTACCTTGAGACTTTGGAACCAAATCCATACTTTCACAAGAGACCAATGCCAAGCTCAAACCAGCTAAAAATATCTTAACTTTCATATACTTTTCATTTAAAAATTAACTTGAACACCAACAACCAAAGATGTAGTGATAGGATAAGCACTTGTACCCATTTCAGGATCCCAGCCCTTAGGATAATTGCTGATACAGAACAAATCAGATCCACTGATATAGAGACGAGTACGGTCTATTCCCACATACTTTGTCCAGTTTTTAGGAAGTGTATAACCCAAGGTTACATTCTTAAGACGGAAATAGGAACCATTAAACATCCAGTAGCTGGAAGTGGCATAGTTGTTATCTTTGCTCACATTGGACAGACGTGGATACTTGGCACTCGCATTCTCTGCATCAGTGTTGAAAGGACTCCAGTACTTGCCTTCAATGATTGCCGGCACATTGCCAAAATTGTTTCTGAATGGCTGCACCATCGCCTGGTCAAGATAAGCATTCTGCTTGCCTATGCCCTGGAAAGCAATGTTCAAATCGATGCCCTTCCATGAAGCACTCAAGTTGCCACCATACTGATAACGAGGAAGAGAGTTGCCTAAAGGCACTCTGTCGTACTCTGGAGAGATCTTACCATCTGGCACGCCATCAGGACCACTGATATCGCGGTATTTCAAGTCACCTACAGTTACAGAGCTACTCGTTCTTGCAGAGTTTTGCACCTCATCTTGTGTCTGATAGATACCATCACAAACATAGCCATAGAACTCATTAAACAAGACCCCAGCTCTTTTAACTTTTCCACCAGAAATAATGTCAGAGTTGTTCAAATAATCTATCTTAGACAAATAGTCAGAGAAGTTAAGACCAACACTGTACTTGAAATCACCAATATGATCTTGCCAACTTACATCAATGTCATAACCATGTGTTGACATCTTGCCCGCATTGGTATTAGGACTGTTGTAACCCATCGTGTAAGGAATCTGAATGGCAAGCAACATATCTGTTGTCTTTTTCCAATAATAATCAAAATTGATATGCAGACGATTGTTCAAGAAATTAGCATCAAAGCCTAAGTCCGTACTGGTAGTAGTTTCCCAGGTGATGTCTTCCACTGCCAATACTGCAGGGCGGGCTGTCGATCCAGAAACAACACTTCCATCGGCCATATAGAATAAGGTACTGCCAAAATTCATCAAGGCTATGTATGGAAAATAGTTGCTTCCAATACGTTCATTACCCAACTTACCCCATGAAGCGCGCAATTTCAGATAAGACAACCAAGGCAAGTTTGCCTTTTGCATAAAAGGCTCCTCTGACATTACCCAACCGGCTGAGAAAGAAGGAAATGTTCCCCAACGATAATTCTTTGCAAAACGTGAACTTCCATCACGACGCACATTGGCTTGAAACAAATAACGGTTGGCATAAGAATAGAGCAAACGTCCAAAGAAAGAGTTGGAAGTATATTCTGCTCCTGTACCACTATTAGTCTGAAAATCTTCGGAACCGATGTTCAAAAAAGGATAATTTGTCAGTTCATACTGATCGCGTGCAGCAGACAAATTCTCGCTTTTCATATAATAGTTCTCAAAACCAGCCATTACCGTGATGTCATGCTTTCCAAAAGTACGCATATAGTTGGCCAGCAACTGGCTTGTGACATGCCAATTGTCGTTACGTCCTTCAGTAAGTTTGTTGGTGGCATAAAGAGAACCTGCATCCAGATAGCCTCCGATGACATCTGGGTCGTCAGGCAATGTGTACCAACATGCCAATTTAAACTGCTTGCTCTTTTGATAATTGATGAAAGGAGAAATTATAGCCGAAAGACTCAGACCTGTCAATGGTTTATAGGTCAAAGAACCTTTACCAGACAACTGTGTACTATGAGATACCGTACTACCACCATTCTTCAACAGTCCATAGGGATTGGAACCACTTTTTCCAGAGGCGATACGACCATCACTCCACATTGCTGGATAAATAGCTGGCATCAGACGCATTGTGCTGAATGGATCATAAATCTGATTACGGCTCTTGGCATGACGAATGCTCACATCCAAGGATGCACTCAATTTCTTATTGATATTAAAATCGTTGTTAGCACGGAACATATAACGTTGGAAACCACGACCATCGTAAAGACCATCCACCTCATCATAAGTCAAGGTTGCAACAGATTTCACCGCCTTGTTTCCACCAGACACTGTTAAAGAGTGAGTCATACGAGGTGCACTGCTGTTCAATATCAAACCTTGCCAATCGGTTATAGGATAATTATTGGGATCCGTCTGATTGTATTTCACCCAATTCTTGGTCTGGTCTGCAGTATATACTTGGAAGAATCCACCTGAAGGATTGTCGTTATACTGTAACTCGTTGTTCATTTCCAAATAACGGGTCACACCAACCATGCTGGGCTGCCTGGTACGGATTTCCCATCCAAACTCAGCATTATACTTCAAGTCTATCTTACCCGTATCATTGCCACGCTTTGTAGTCACAAGAATAACTCCTGCGGCGGCCTTTGATCCATAGATACTTGCTGCGGCGGCATCCTTCAACACAGAAATGCTCTCCACATCATTGGCATTCACATAGTCCAATGTGCTTTCTACGCCATCCACAATAACCAAAGGACTTGATTCACCAATGGTTGTGATACCACGCACACGGATGCTGCTCGCACCAGAACCTGGCGCAGATGAATTACGAGATACCGTCACACCAGAAAGAGAACCTTGCAATGCGTTTGAGAGCATTGTCGTACGTTTGTTGACCAATTCGTCACCCTTGACAGCAGCAACAGCACCTGTCAAATCCTTCTTCTTCACTGTACCATAGCCAATCACCACAAGCTCGTCCAAGCTGTTGGTATTCTCCTGCAACTCAACATCGTACTTACTCTTAGAGCCACTAATCTTGACCGTTTGGTCATTAAAGCCAATATAGCTCACCACCAATTCTGCTCCAGAAGGAACTTCCAACTCGAAATTACCATCCATATCGGTAACGGTGACGATGTTGGTACCTTTTACTTTCACTGTGGCACCTATCAATGGTTCATTGTTGCCATCGCCAACCACACCCTTAATTTTTCTGCCTGCAGTTCTCTTACTTTCTCTCTGGAACGTTTGCTTGTTAACTTTCTCGCCTAAGGAGATGGTAACTTGGCGGTCATTGATGTGATACTTAAGTCCTGTCTGCGAACAAACAGCAGCCAAGATGTCTTCTACAGATTTGCCTTTTGTTGCAACATAGACTTTCTTTGTCAATAAGTTCTTTACATGCTGGTCATACACAAATACATACTTGCTATGGCGCTCAATGTAATCAAAGACCTGCTTCACCGTAGAATCGTCTGCCTTTAAAAGCATAGTTTCCCCCAATTCGGTTAACGAAATGTTTGAAGCTTGTAACGAAACAACTGGGAATGACAGTAACCCTGCCAAACATAGCATTCTCATGCCAGTGCTCGTTTTTCCAACAATAGTAGTTAGGTTCATAAGCTTATTCTTTTTAGTTATTATGATGATTAATTAATTTTTATTGTTCCTAATCTGAGCCATCCATTCCTTTGGCAGTTCTGGTCGACCGCCATGATTATTCCAGGCTCATTCCGTTGAGTAGTATCTACCAATGCAACTTGCCAGGTATAGGTTCCCTTAGGAATGCCCAGTAAGCTGACAGATGTGATATATTCTCCGTCTTTTCCCTTTATCCACTGCGAGAGGTCAGAGTCTGTCACCACAAAATTCTTCACCCTGTTTCCTGCCTGATCACTCAAGGAGAAGCAAACTTTGTACTTTTGGTTCCATTGTGGTATATTGGTAGGACAATAGCCCCATCCCAGATTTCTCCATTGATGCCGTATGCTAACCATTCCATTCTTATCAGCCTTATCTGGAAGGACTATTTTCACAGGATAAAGACGATATCCACCTTCTTGTGTGAATCTTTTTATCAGGTCAAAACATTTGCCAAACCAGGAACGGGTCTCATCATTGATACGCAAATCCATCATGTTGACATGTGTCTCCTCGCCAATTTCATACTCCCCCTTTCGTACGTCCTCAGAATGTCCTTCTCGATACTTGCCACATGGGTCTATCCAATAGCGATGATGAGCCTTGGTAATCCATCCTCCCTCAAAGATGATGGGACGCTGGAAGAACCACTTCTTTGCAAAATTCTTTTCCCAATCTTTATAATACCCTGTCATTCCAAATGCATCATGGCGGAGGCTATATCCTTTGGCTATCGCTTCCTCCAGCATTTGCTTGCTATGAAGATTTGGAGCAGCCCAACTCAGCGTATCACCTACAAGTCGATGATAGTTAATCAAAATTGGGACTTTCTTAAAAGTGCGACTATACAAGTCGGTTATCCAGTTGAAAACTTGTTGTTTATTATTATAATCTTGATACCTTACCGCATGCGACTCTCCCCATTTTCCCAATCCATAGGCATCTATAAAATCTACCACATCTGGATTATCAAAGTAATCGGCAAAAGCCTGAATAAACTTCCCGTATTTTTCCTGAAACACAGGATCGTCAGGATATGGCGACCAAATTTTTGGATTGTTGGGGTCTTGGAAGCCTTTTGCTCCTTCCTCTTTTACATAAATAGGAGTATTCTGCCCTTGGTCTCTGCTATCCACAACGATGCGGAAAGCCAAGCGGAGTTTTCTTTTCCTTACGCTTTGAAAAAGTTTGCTAATGCGGGAATCTTTATCCAGCCATTGATATTTTCCTTCTTCAGGTTCCAAAGAACTCCAACTCGTACGCAAGTAGCATGTGCTCGCGTAGTCAGACACCTTGACTGTCTTACCTTCTCCCACAGGCATGGCATCATACCCTTCCTTTGCCCAGAAATTTTCATCCCAGGTTCTTCCTAAATACATAACCCACCCCGTAAGCGGATTTTTCAACACATGCACTGTATCAGGTTCAAAGCTGTACACTCTCACTTTTGCCTCCATACGATATGCTCCACAAAGCATTGCAAAAAGCACAAAGATTTGCAAAATATACTTAAATTTCATACGCTATTTAGGTTTTTGTGATACAAAGTCCCCTTACCCATAGGAGGGCACTTTCTTTGCTAAAAAATATTAATGTTTGATTAATTGGTTACTATATAGATTTCACCATTTTTCCGTATGGTCTTAATCTTTACCATTCCCTTGATAGTTTTCAGGACATCCATAACCGAATCCTGCAACACAAGTTTTCCATATAAAGGCGTAGAATTAACATGATTACAAACTATTTTCACGCCATAATACTGGCTAAGCATCTCTGCTATATCATTCACACTTTCGCCTTGCAACGTCAACACGCCATCCATCCACGAAGTATAATCCTGTGCATCTACCTGCGTCTTTTCCACAAAAGACCCATTCTCGACAACAACCTTTTCTGATGGCTTCATACGCACCAGGTCTTTGTTATCTGTAGTAATCTCTACAGAGCCTTGTGCCAATACCACACTTGACTTACTGTCATCATAATTGGATATATTAAAACGCGTACCCAACACCTTGACTTTAAATTTTCCACTATTCACAACAAAAGGATGCTCAGCATCATGAGCCACCTCCAAATAAGCTTCTCCCTTTATCGAAACCTCGCGTCGTTCTGCGCCCTGGAAAGTTTTAGGATAACTTAGTGTTGTACGAGAGTTAGCCACAAGTTTGGTGCCATCAGAAAGCATGATGGTCATTTTCTCTCCCACAGGCACAATAATATGTTGCATCTCCATTTTTTTAGTACAAGCAGTTAATGTCTCAACACGGCGAGTATCTAAAATCTTCCAAAGACCCAGGCAAACAAACGTCAACAAGATACAAGCTGCAACTGACACACGAGCCCACTGGCGACGATGCGATCGACGCTGTTCGTCATGAATCTTCATGAATGTCTTCTGCTTAATCGAGTTTGAATCCATTTTTTTAGGAAAAGACTGCTCCACGAAAGACCTCAATTTAAGGTCCTCCACAGAGTCGTCATATTTATAATTATTAATATTATCTTCCATTTTCTATTGTTCTTTTATAAGAAGACGCTTTCCTTATTTATATCTATAGGTGCATCTCTCATTATTTTTCCTACTTTTAGCAAAAATCAGCCATGTTTCAACTTCTTTTTCAAAGTGGTCATTGCAAAACCGATATGATAATTGACCGTTGCAAGAGAAATATCCAACATTTCTGCTATTTGCTGATATGGCACTCTCTCTATCTTTGCCAAGAAGAAAACGTGTTTACATTTCGGCGGCAATGCCTCTATGGCCAACTGAAGAGACCTCATCTCTTCGACCGAAATCATATGATCAGCAGGAGTTTCTGTCACAGGGAAACAAAACTGGGTCATTTCGTCCATAGAAACATCCAGATGTCTCTTCTTTTCTTTCCTGAGACAAGAAATAGATTTACGATAAATTAGGGTGTTGAGCCATGCCTTCATGTTCTCAACTTCCATTATTTTTTTTCTGTTTTTCCAAACCTCCAAGAAAACATCACTGACTATTTCCTCTGCCATCTCTTTATTATATAGGATTCCGTATGAATGGTAATAAAGCCCATCCATATATCTGTTCATAAAACTGTTAAAGGCGAGCTCATTTCCTTGAGCAATCAGTAACATTTCTCGTTCCAGATCTTCCATTCTTCAGTTATTTAGGTTACAATAGGACTTTCCCAAAACTTTAGGGCACCCTTTCACCAATAGAGACGCAAAGGTATCAAAAATATATAAGTTAAAAACAAAGAAAACGCCATCTTTTAATCTTTTTAACATAAAGCTCTAAAGCAGCCAAAGGAGAATAAGAGAGGTTGGAACGTAAACAGTTGGGAATGAGCAGATTTGCACAAAGTTGCCAAATCGGCATAAAGCAAGCGAGTGAGGAATATTGAAGTAGTTCAGTTACTAAATCGTGAGCCACAGTTACCTATGCAAAGCAGGTAACAATGCGGAAAGGCAACTTTGTGCATCAACGGATTTCATTGCTCTGATTCTCAATGTTTTGCGTATCAATGAACGCTTACAAAATGATTATATTTGCACACTCAAAATGTAAGCGTTATGAAAATCGAAAAATTCAAGGTGTTGCTCTACCTAAAAAAGAGCGGAATGGACAAGAATGGAAAAGCTCCCATCATGGGACGCATCACGGTGAACAGGACTATGGCGCAGTTCTCCTGCAAGTTGTCTTGCACTCCATCGCTTTGGAATCCTCGTGCCAGCCGATTGGAGGGCAAGAGCAAGGAAGCCGTGGAAACCAACAAGGACATCGAGCAGTTGTTGCTTTCCATCCAAAAGGCTTTCGATGTGCTTGTGGAAAAGAGAACGGACTTCGAGGCTAAGGATGTCAAGGAGGCTTTGCAGGGCAGCGTCAAGACACAGACCACCCTTCTCTCCTTCGTGGACGAGCATATCAGTGAACTCAGCACCCATGAGGGCATCGATATGTCGAAGAGCAGTGTCTGGACTTACAGAAAGATTCGCAAGAATCTCGCTGAGTTCATCGGGGAGAAGTATAGGTTGACTGATTTGGCTTTCGGACAGCTGACCGAGCCTTTCATCAGTGACTTTCACCATTACCTGCTTGACGAGAAAGGCTTTTCATCAGGAACCATCACCATCTATGTGTCGCTCTTCAAGAAGATGTGCCGCATCGCCTTTGAGCGAGGCTTGTGCAAGAACCTGCTGTTCGCCCATTATCGGGTTGGCACTCCAAAGGTTACGACACCCAAGGCTCTCAGCATGTCTGATTTCATAAAAATCCGTGATGCGGAACTGCCCGAAGACAAGCCGAGACTATCCGTTAGCCGTGACCTGTTTCTTTTCGCCTGCTATGCAGGAACAGCCTTCATAGACACCGTTTCCATCACGAAAGCCAATGTCAAGGTGTTGGAGGATGGCGACAAATGGCTCATCTATAACCGCAAGAAGACCGGAACACTTGCCAGGGTGAAACTCCTGCCCGAGGCGTTGGAGCTGATGGCGAAATACGAGGACGGGGCAAGAGATACCCTTTTCCCATTGCTGAGCACGAATCGTGTTCGTATCGATCTCATCACCATCTGCAAGTTGGCGGAAACGAGCAAGACCTATTCCTACCATTCGGGACGACACTCGTTCGCCAGCCTCATTACGCTGGAGGCTGGTGTGCCGATGGAGACCATCTGCAGGATGCTCGGTCACAAGGATGTGAAGATGACGCAGCGGTATGCGAGAGTAACCCAAAAGAAGCTGTTTGAGGACATGGACAAGTTCATCGCTGCAACCGAGAAGGACTTCGTTCTCGCATTATGACCAAGGCTTTCAACTTTTCTTTTTACAGTTTCAACTACATTATTATATTATAAGGACAACAACTATGAGCAGAAGTACATTTTCAATTTTGCCTTACATCAACAGACAGAAGGTGAAGGCAGACGGAACAGCCAACATACTTTGCCGCATCACCGTTGACGGCAAAAGTGCAGCCATTTCCACAGGCATATCCTGTACCCCACAGGAGTGGAACGCCAAGAAGGGAGAGGTACGGAACGCAAGGGACAGCGGACGATTGGCAAGTTTCCTTGCTGAGGTCAAGGATAAATACAACTCACTTCTTACCACCAACGGCATCATCACCGTGGAAATGCTGAAGGCTGTGTTGAAGGACAAGGACACGACAGGAAGGTTCTTGCTGAACTTTGGTGATACCATCGTGGAATGGTATCGAACCTCAAAAGCCAGACAAACCTTTCTGCACAAGCGGACATGGCAGAAGAACCTGAGAGCCTTTGTCCATTCGTTGGAGAAGGACGACATCGCCTTTGAGGACATAGACGAGAATTTCGGGGAGGAATACAAGCTATTCCTGAAACGAGACCAGGGACGTATCGACAGCTACGTGAACCATTGCCTTCTCTGGCTGAACATGTTGATGTACAAGGCAGTGGACAGGAGCATTATCCGCTTCAATCCCATAGCCAAGATAGGGTATGAGAGGAAGGCAGCCCCGAAGATGACCCATATCAGCAAGGCAGACTTCATCAAGATGCTCTCTACCCCGATGGCTGACGAGCGAACGGAGCTTGCACGCAGATGTTTCATTTTTGCCTCGCTCACCTCCTTATCCTATATAGATGTAAAGAAACTGTACCCTCACCATATCAGTGGTCGGTAGCCCCATCTCTCGTAGAACTACTTCAGACGGAACGACTATACCCAGTA
>NZ_JARJVV010000007.1:0-1217 GCF_029348455.1 Segatella intestinalis | reverse complement strand
CTCACCATATCAGTGAGAACTCCGAGGGTAGGAAGTTCATCCGCAAGGAAAGAGAGAAGACAGGCGTGGAGTTCTTCGTGCCACTCCATCCGATAGCCGAGAAGATACTTTCGCTCTACAATACCACGGACGACAGCAAGCCTGTTTTTCCACTGGGTGAGAAGAAAGACATCTATCTTGATGTGCATACCCTTGGAATGGTGCTTGGCATAAGCAATAAGTTGGGATTCCACGCCAGCCGCCATACATTCGGAGTCTTGATGCTCAACGAGGACATTCCCATCGGCAGCATAGCCAAGATGATGGGACACGCAGACATTACAAGCACACAGGTCTATGCGCAGGTGACGGAGCAGAAGATTTCAAATGACATGGATAAGCTTATTGCCAAGCGAGAAAGGAACAGATTGTCGAACGAAAAAACTATTGGAAAATGAACAGAGGAGTTATAACTATCAGCGAGAGCGGAACAGTATCCATGCCGACCGATACTGTATGGATGACCATGCAGGAGATTGCCGACATGTATAATGTATTCGGCTGCTATGTGCGCAAGGCTGTCAAGGCTATATTCAAGGATGGCATTCTGAAAGAGCAGGGTGTACGCCGTCATGTCAGGAAGAACGACCGCATCAGCTATGATGTGTATAGCCTTGAACTCGTCATTGCGGTAGCCTTCCGTATTGACAGCATTGAGAGCAGAGCCTTTCGGGAGTTCATTATGCAAGCCATCATCAAAAAGCAGACAAGCCGCACTAAACTGGTCTGTATCTTTACAGAGAATGCAATGGCATAGACCTGCCATAAAGCAACGTTCCTTGGAGGCTTTGCGCCTCCAGCCACTTGGGCGAACCACCGCAGTGTGTTTTAGCATGGTATTAGATTTATACAGGTAACACAAATGATACCCGGCAAACACGACCAACTCGGTATAGCCAATAAAATGAGGCGACAACCTATAACAACCACGCTCGGTAAGTTATACGTTGTCGCCTTGTTCATTTCACCCCACTCATCAAGGACATGTATTTCTTCTACAAGCCCTTCATTCTGTACGCCTCACGATAGTTAGCCATCAGAATCTTCTGAATGTCAGACTCGCGGTAGAGTATCTTTCCGCCAAGCTGGATATACGGGATGACACCGTTGTTTCGGTAGTCCTGCAGGGTTCTTCGGCTCAGTTGCAGCCTGGCACAAAGCTCCTTGTCCGTCATGAA
>NZ_JARJVV010000006.1:0-189473 GCF_029348455.1 Segatella intestinalis | reverse complement strand
TCCTTAAAAAGGATAAAACGATCAAGGGAAGTATCAACTTAAAAAGAATGAAAGCTGGCTGGGACGAAAATTACCTGTCAAAACTTTTGGAGGCGAACGCATTTTGATGCGTCCGCCCTGCTCTGTGGGGCTTTTTTTGAGTCTGCATTTTCCAGTATCAAAGGTTTAACCTATATCTTCTGGTACCATCATAGCTACATTTTTCTTATTTGGAAGTTTTCAATAGGGCTGTTCAGTTTCCACATATCGTGGAGCATTCTGATGGCTGACTCACCATATCTTGTAGTGCAATTGCTTGCATGATATGGGTTATTTTAAAAGTCTATAGAAAATATTTTTCTCGCAGACATATTTTGTCGCTGAGATTTTTTATTTTTGCAGCATTAATTGGAATGTCAAACAATAAAGATAAAAAATATGGATATAAAAGAATTGTTAGATCTGTTTACACTCTTTGCCCCCGCAAAAGGGCAAAGAGCAGAACTTCCTGCCGTGGAAGGCAATTATATCGTGGTGTTAAAGGCTGGCTGTAATATTCCTGACGTCTTGGGTAATTTCAAATATACAGAAATCTCTTTGCACGGAGAGTATTATCGTGTGTTGTATACAGGTATAGCTTCTGATTTGAAAAGACGAATATGGACAAATCATCTGCATGGTAATGGTGGTAATTCTACGCTCAGAAAAACTTTGGGCAGTTTGTTTGGTTATCAGAAGATTCCTCGTGATAAAAATTACCAAATCAATAAAAAAACGAAGTTTGGTGCTGAAGATGAAAATAGCCTGACCGCATGGATGGAGCGTAATTTGCTTTTTGCTTATCTTGCCAATGACAAGAAAGATGAGTTGGAATCTTTTTTAATCGACAGTCTTTTGCCACCTCTTAATGTGGAGGGCAGTAAGGCAGCAACTTTACAAAGAGTGCATGAACTGAGATGTGATAAGTAAGAAGTAAATAGTTCCTGTTATGGCAAGACAAATAGATGGCATTCGTCGAATGTTGCTTATCATCAATAAGATTTATGCAACCAATGGTCAGTATGGGGACAGCTGTGTTTCCGTACATGAACTATTGAGTTATATTAATGACCATGTGGATGCTCCTATCTCAGAAAGAACTCTGCAAAGAGACATCAATGACATAGAAATGCTGTTTCATATAGAAATTTCCTTTGATAGGGCAACGAATAGTTATCGCATCAATGAGAGGTTTTCGAGCAGGGAGGATAGGCTTTCTGAAATGCTCCTTAACTTCGAATTGCTCAATGCCGTGGATGAAAGTCCTAACATGAGGTCGTATATCTTGCCAGAGCATCATCGGGCTGTCTTCAGCAAGTATATGCCTCAACTGATATATGCGGTGAGGAATCAGCATACCATCTCTTTCCAATATGTCCTTTATCGACATGGAGGTGAGGTGATAACGAAAGAGAATATCTTGCCTCATTATATCAAGGAATCTAACCAACTGTGGTATGTTTTGGCTTATGATGCAGATGGATATCAGCTAAAGGCATATGGCATTGATAGAATCCGCAATCTGGTGGTACATGATACCCTATTTGAACGAAACGTAGATATTGATGTGAATGGGATGTATCGTGATTGTTATGGTATTTGGAATGATGAGAGTTTGCCCGTAGAGGAGGTTGTCTTGCAATATGATAATAGGGATGGCTAGTTCTTGAAGGCAATGCCGCTGCATCATACTCAGAGGGTTTTAGTGGATGATGGTAAAGTGTTCAAGATTTCTGTGCATGTCAAGATTACCAACGACTTTGTGATGGCATTGTTGTCTCGAAGCCGTTCTTTGGAAGTGATTGCGCCGATGCATCTCAGAAAACGAATGATGGATGTTTATAGGGAGGCTTTGGTAAGAAATTCTGTACCAAATGATATGTTTAATAATAATGTAGAATCGAAAAAATAGTATTGTTGCTTATGGATTACTTTTATGTTGATATAGAAACGGAACTGGGGGAGATGTTGACCTATTATGTCGCGGCGATGGATGAGGCTCAAGCCGAGGATTTTGCTACTGCTGCATTCGAGAATGGGGAAATAGAATGTATGGGGATACAAATCGTAAGCATTTATGCTCATAGGGCATAAATTTGAACATTCGGGTATTTTCCTGCCTCTTATCACAACCAACTGTGCCGTGCAGGGTATCGCCATTGTCATGGTAACAGCAGCTCTCCTGAGTCTTGCCTTCATGGGTTTCTCGGGTGTAGACGGTGGCTTGAGAGCCTTGTTTGTTCTCGAGTAAAGCAACGGTAAGTTCCGAACTCAGTGAAAGTATCAAAGATAATGATTATCTTTGCAGTTGTATTTTCTCGTAAAAAGTTTGAAGGACAGAGCGGGTGATTTGTTTTTTAAAAGAACGGATATAGTTAGTGATTAATATATGGAGGATAGAATATGAATAAATTAACAAGAGAAGAGGCGCTTAGACGTTGGAAATCAGCCAAGGCATCAAAGAAAGCCATGGTTGACAAGATGCAGAAGATGCTTTATGAAGACTACAAATTGCGTACGGGCGAAGAACCTGTAAACTTTAAGGTAGTGTAAACAGAGCCGTGACACAGTTCGAAAATAAAAAAGGGCGCGTCACAGACTTATGACACACCCTCTTTTCTGTTTAATATACTCCTTCTTTTTCTCTTACCTTTCCTATCCAATCACCAGTAGAACTAGATTTAGTTATAACTAACTGGTCAAAATTAGGCTTACCTACTTGAATTTGCCCACTGGAAAAGACATACAAAAAAGCATTTTTAAAGGTCTTATTCCAGACTTTAGAACCAGAAGCATCAGTAACAGTAACTTTAACTTTGTATTTATCAATAAAGAAAAAATCTGGCTGATTAGACTTTAATGTTACTATAACATTATCATAATATTTACCTTCGACATCAAGAAAAGCACATTTGCGGACTATTTCTGTATCTGTCATAGGCTTTGCCTTCTCTGGCTCGCTATTTTGTGCAAAGCTCACAATATTGATTGTAAGCATCATTAAAAATAATAGTATTCTTTTCATATCTAACTCGTTAAATTCTACTTATGATTAATGAGCGTTATCTCATTTATTTGGTACGATAGTTTTTTCTCGACCAGTAAAAACGTTAATATGTTTTACGTCACAGTAATAAACACCTAAATTTGCTTCTAAACAATTACTTGTTAAATCTGGTGCAATAAAAGAATCTTTTGTCTCTAGACTAACATCCCATGACCAGTAGGAGCTTTCTTGTCCTAATAAAAAATCTGCAACTTGACTATTCTCTAGTCTAGAAACTATCTGTATTCCTTTTAAAGTATAAAGTTCATCTTCCTTTAATTGTGAGGCTAATGAATCAGGAACTACTGTAATTATGTCAAAATTCACTTCCTCTAATGGAGCTTTGTAACTTAACCCGTTACTGGTAAAATAAGAACCGAATTGAGCTACATATTTATCATTAACTTTATTGATAGTTTCCAGTTCAACTGGTATTCCTTCCATCCAGTCTTTATGTGTTGAATCATCAACTGCTTTAATGAAATCATCAATAGTTTGCTTTTTGGTAATTTCATTATTCATGCAGTTTGGATGTTTCTTTACATAATCCATAACCCATTGCTCTATTGGATAAATTTTATCCACTTCTTTTGTTTTAGGGGAATTGCATGATACTAAAGCAATAAGCCCTACAAGTAATAATAATAATTTTTTCATATCTAACTTATTAAATTCTACTTAAAAACTCTATTTCACTAAGAATCTCTATATCTTGCCCTTTATCTAATAAGGCTTTGGCTTTCGCTTGCTTTTTACTCATTCTATCCTCTCCAACAACACGATAATCTTGCTGTCCAACTACTAACACTTCTGTCTTCTTAGTTACAGAATCAGAAGGAATACCACCAACATCTTTTATCTTCTGTAGCAGTTCCTTTCTAGTGCCATAGTTACAAGTTCCAGTAAAGCAAACATTCTTACCATAGAAGTAGTTACCTTCATCTGCCAATTCTGGATGCTCCTCTAGACTTTCTAACATTTCTGTTTTACTCTTCTTATTTATAGCTAAATGTGCTATGTAGGTATCAGGTGCAAATTTACCTCTATGAAAATGGTACTTTTCTTCCAGTTCCTCCAGAGTGCTACCATCCATATCTAAGCACTTCAATAACAATTTAGCGCAACCTGCTGAATCATTATCAGCTTTATGATGTCCATCAAACTCTATACCTAGATATTTCAGTACCACATCTAAAGAATAGCTATAGCAGCCTTTAACTATGTATCTAGCGATTCTCAAAGTGCAAAAGTAATCAAATGTAGGATATTCTATCTGATAGTTATCTAAAGCATCACGCAAAGCATACATATCAAATGAAGTATTGTGTGCCACTACTATCTTATCCTTTAAATATGGATATACCTCTTTCCATACATCAGGAAATTTAGGGCTATTCTCGGTGTCTTCTGGTTTGATACCGTGAATATGTATATTGAAGGCATCATAGTCGTTTCCTTCTGGTTGTACGAGCCAACTTTTAGAAGGTTGTAAGATGCCATCTACTACTTCTGTTATACCAATTTGGCAGATGCTACTTCTATCTGCATTGGCGGTTTCAAAATCTATCGCCACAAAATTATTCATATTGCTTTGAATTGTTAGTTTGTAAATATGTTCCAAAAATAACGAAAATATTGCTATGATAGAAATGATAGCCAATTATTTAAGCTTCTTTAAACTAATTGATTAGAAACACGAATAAAAACTCTTATTTTAAAACTAGCAAGTGTGGCAAGTTAATTAAGATCGACAACCTGGCCATCTTCTCCGTGGGTATCCGCAACAAGGAGGGCGCCAAGACCGAGGCCGAGTTCAACGTAGCCGGCAACATCAGCGGACTGAAGTTGCGTGCCCGTGCCACGGGTACTCTGAGCAATGCCAACCTCTACAACCAGGCCAATGTGCGCAAGGTGAGTGCCACCGTAGGCAGCACCTCTACTGGCGACAACAAGCCTTCGGGTGGTGGAAGCACTCCTTCTACTGGCGGCAGCACTCCTTCGGGCGGTGACGCCACGGGTGGTACCAATCCTCCAGGCGGAGAAGGCACCGATGCTGAGTAATCGGCAGCCCTCAGTATCTTTTCCCCCCAGACCCTATATCAATCACCCAGGGTCTGGGGGATTTTTCTTTTACCAGATAAGCACAGAATTTGTCCGCTTAGGCATCTTTACTGATGTTTTGAAACCGTCTGGGCCGAAAGGTGTTTGCAGATGACAAAAAAATTGGCTATCTTTGTCATACATTCAATAAATGATAAAAAGCCTATGAAAAAGAAAATGACAAGCCTTTTGGCTTTGTTTTGCATGATGTTTTGTGCTGGTGCCTCAGCACAGAGTGCCTATCAGAAAGCCTACGACAAAGCTAAGTCGAAGTCGCTGGTGAATGCTCTTTCGTTCTCGTTGGAGAAGGATAAAGAGCGGCTGCGCAAAGCTGCCTACAAGTATCGTGAAGACATTCCGAAAGAGGTGCTCAAGATGGCAAAGAAAAACAATGCCATCCTGCATGGCACGTGGATACAGGGACAGACGAAGTCGTGGGACTTGTTTGGCAAGCCTTTGCCCATTCCTAAGGAATTGGTGCCCTTGTGCCGGTACAACGACTCTGTGTTTGCCATACGCAATATGATGATGGAAACTCAGCCCATCCAATTGTATAATGTGAACAGGGGTGTGATAAATGTTCTTGCCTACAGTCTCGACGGAATCGTCTTTCAGCCTTTTCTGAACAGTGCCCTGTCTAATATCAAAGAGTCTTTTGGTTATTCGAACGTTTTGGCTTCGCTCGACGACAAATATTTCTTTTCGGTTATCGATATCAATGCTTTGAACTCTCTGCAGGTTGCCGACCTTTGCCGTAAGGATAGCGCCAAAGCAGAAAGCATGGAGTATGCCGACTATATGGATCGGTGGAAGCATTATTATTACACGAGTAAGGTGTCGGACGACAGAGAACTGTATAAGGATAATGTGTGGGTGCAAGATGCCGAAAGGTATTATGCCTTGGGCGAATACCGTAAGGCTTTGCACTGTATCGAGCAGTTTATGGCATTCGATATTGATGGTATGAACGACCGAAACGGAATGTTCGCTTATGAACTGAAATATATGCAGCTGAAATGTTACAGGGAATTAAAGAAATACAATGATGTGCTCGCTGCTATGGACTATCTGAAGAGGGCCGACTATCTGGCCGACGGCATGTATTTTTCTCCTCAGTCGAAATCTATCGTCGTGTGTGCAGGCGTCTCGGAAGACGTAGAGACTAATTTTAAATCCAAGATGTTGACTTTGTGCAAGGAATGTCAGACCCTGCAGGAAGAGCGCGAACGCAACAATGCAATTTTTGCGGCAGCTCTCTTGGGTGCATTGGGCACCACGGTTTCCAACATCACTGGCAGCAGCAACCAGTCGTCTGGTGCGGCCTATTCGGGCGGTGGAGGTGCAGTCTCGTCGGCAAGTACGGCAACGGCTGGCAGTTCTGCTTCTACCAAGACCGCTACCAGGTGTACTGCATGCAATGGCAAAGGCGTATGCCAGTCTTGCAAAAACCATCCGGGCAAAGCCACTTCCAACTCCAAGGATCGTACTCCGTGTAAAGTCTGCGGTGGAAAAATCACCTGTCAATACTGTGGTGGCTCTGGATTCAAGAAACTCTGATCTCTCTGAATTCTCTGACTTCTGAACCTGCTAACCCTTCATTTTCCATATAAATGGGGATTGCACAGTGCAGAAAAACTTCGTACCTTTGCACCCGAAAACAGAAAACAACGAAAAAAATAATACAAGAACTCAACTTTCGCAGGGTGGTTCAAGTACGGGCAGAAAGCCCAAAGCTCTTAGGAGCAGCACGCCCTGAAAGGGCAGAAGCTCTTAGCCCAGGGCATCGCCCTGGGTATATTGGCAATCGACAAGGCGCCCTGTAAGGGCAAAAGCTTTATGTATTGCCAGGAGCTTTAAAAGCTTTTGCCCTTACAGGGCGATAGGCTAACGTCTGGAATAACCCAGGGCGATGCCCTGGGCTAAGAGCTTCTGCCCTTTCAGGGCGTGTGGCGCTTTGTCCTTTCAGGGCGTTTGGAGCTTACTTGCGAAAGTTTACAAAAAAAGTAAAGGTACATGTCACAAAGAATCATGATGGGCGTTGCCATGATATTGGCAGCAGCAACAGGCAAGGCAGAGAGTATTTCGGTGGATAGCAGTAAGGTGTACGACATAGACGAGGTGGTCGTCGTGTCGCAACCCAAGGAGGCTTTCCGCTTGCGTCAGCAACCACTAAGCAGCACTTCTTTCGGAAACTTCGAGATGAACAGGTTGGGAGCCCGCGACCTGCGCGAGCTGTCGTCGTATATCCCCAACTTCGTAATGCCCAACTATGGCAGTCGTCTCTCGTCGGCAGTCTATGTGAGAGGCATAGGCAGCCGTGTGAACAGTCCAGCCATCGGTGTGTATGTGGACGGAATACCCGTGATGAGCAAGTCGGCTTTCAATCTGCACACCTATCAGCTGAGTCGTGTGGACGTGCTGCGAGGTCCGCAGGGCACACTCTACGGACAGAATACCGAGGGCGGACTGGTGAGACTCTATTCGCGCAATGCCTTCGACTATCAGGGCACCGACGTGAGGATAGGCTATGGCAGCCGTCGTTACAGCAATCTTGAGGCTTCGCACTATCAGCGCTTAGGAGACGACGTAGCCCTGATGGTGGGCGGATTCTATAATGCGCAGACAGGCTTCTTCCGCAATACCACCACGGGCGAGAGGGCTGACGACTACCAGGAGGCTGGCGGAAAGCTGATGCTGACCGGCAGACTGCATTCGGGATGGAAGGTGAATGTGACGGCCGACTATCAGTATGTAGACCAGAGTGCCTTCCCCTATGGATCGCTCGACCTGAATACGGGCAAGGCAGAGCAGCCAGCATCGACCTTCCCAGGCAGCTATCGCCGCAACAATCTCATCACCGGACTCACGCTGAGCTACGATGCCAACACCTTCTCGCTGGCATCCACCACGAGCTATCAGTATCTGAAAGACCACATGTACATGGACCAGGACTATCTGGAGGCTGACTATATGCGCATGATGCAGGACCAGTTGCAGAACGCCATGACACAGGAGTTCTCGCTGAAGAGCCGCAAACCCGTAGGAGGCGTGTGGCACTGGGCTGCGGGAGCCTTCTTCTCGGCACAATGGCTGAAGACCAACGGCCCCGTGTTCTTCGAATCTGCCATGACCACTCCCATAGGCAATGCCATACAGCAGCAGATGTATGGCGCCATGTTGCAGGCTATGGCCCAGCGCATGATGCGTCCCGGCATGACCCATGAACAGGCCCTCGCCCTGGCTGCACAGATGATAGAGAGGGCTGGAGGCGTGAGCATGAACGTGGAGATGGGAGCACCCGGAACCTACCATACACCCCAGTATAACATCGGCTTCTATCATGAGAGCAACATCGACATCACCCCACGACTGGTACTCACCCTCGGTGCCCGCTACGACTATATGCTCACCAAGATACACTATGAGAGCATGGCATACATGAAGATGAATGCCAACGTGATGGGCTCAAAGGCCACGAACACACTGCGCTCGATGCTCGACGGCAAGGCACACGATGGCTTCGAGCAGCTGCTGCCCAAGCTGGGACTGAGCTACCGCTTAGGCTCAAAGGGCAGCAACGTGTATGCCACCCTGAGCAAAGGTTATCGCGCAGGAGGCTACAACATACAGATGTTCAGCGATATCCTGCAGACCGAACTCAACGCCAACCGCCAGCAGGCCATGAGAGGAAGCTACGACGTGCCCCATACACCGGAAGACTATGACAACGTGAACCACACCATCGCCTATAAGCCCGAGACCTCGTGGAACTATGAGGCGGGAACGCATCTCAACCTCATGGACGGCCAGTTGCATGTGGATGTGAGCACCTACTATATGAAGGTGAGAAACCAGCAACTGTCGGTGATGGCGGGCAACTTTGGTTTCGGACGCATGATGGTGAATGCCGGCAAGAGCCATACCTGCGGACTGGAGCTGTCGGCCAAGGGCCAGGTCGTGGACGGACACTTGGACTGGATGCTGTCGTATGGCTATACCCGTGCCGTGTTCGACGAGTATGTGGACGGTGAGGGCGATAAGGCTGTGAGCTACGAGGACAAGTACGTGCCCTATGTGCCACAGCACACCCTGGCAGCCTCGGCCGACTATCGCTTCGACGTGGAAAAGCCTTGGCTGAGAAGCGTCACCCTCGGTGCCAACGTCAACGCACAGGGCAAGACCTACTGGGACAACGCCAACACCTATGCGCAGAAGTTCTATGCCGTGGCAGGCGCACATATCGATGCCGACATGGGTAAGGTGGTGGTGAGCCTGTGGGGACGCAACCTGAGCAATACCCGCTACAACACCTTCGCCGTGGACAATGCTGCCACAGGCACCAAGCAGTACTTTGCCCAGAGAGGCAATCCCATACAGTGTGGAGTGGATGTAAGAATGCATTTTTAGAAAAAAAGTGCAATAAGAAAGTAACATTTTATACATAAAAATTCCATAATCGCAAATTTTGTATTACCTTTGCACCGGAATTTTGATTCTTACATACATTAACATAAAATTTTATGGGAGGCATTTTCGGGACAATATCCAAGAAAAGCTGTGTCGCAGACCTGTTCTACGGCACCGATTACAATTCACATCTCGGCACACGTCGAGGCGGTTTGGCAACATTCAGCAAGGAGAAGGGATTTGTAAGGTCCATTCACAACCTGGAGAGTTCTTACTTCCGCACCAAGTTTGAGCCATCACTCGACAAGTTCGAAGGCAGCACATCGGGTATCGGAGTCATCAGCGATACTGATGCCCAGCCACTCATCATGAACTCGCATCTTGGCAGATTCGCCATCTGTACGGTGGCAAAGATTCTGAATATAGAGGAACTTACCAAGGACCTGCTCGACAAGAACATGCACTTCGCTGAAATGTCGTCGGGCAAGACCAACCCTACGGAGCTCATTGCCTTGCTCATTATTCAAGGCAAGACCTTCAAAGAGGGTATCGAAAATGTATATCACCACATCAAGGGATCATGCACCATGCTCATCCTGACCGAGGACGGCATTATCTGTGCACGTGACAGCTGGGGACGAACACCTATTATAATAGGTAAGAAGGAAGGCGCCTATGCGGCTTCGAGCGAGTCGACCTCGTTTCCTAATCTCGACTTCGAGGTGGAGTATAATGTAGGTCCGGGCGAGATTGTCAAGATCAAAGCCGACGGCATGGAGCAGATACGTCCTGCCAACAAGCGCATGCAGGTTTGTTCATTCCTCTGGGTGTACTATGGTTTCCCTACATCTACCTACGAGGGCAGAAACGTGGAGGAAGTGCGCTTCAAGAATGGTTTCAACATGGCTAAGACCGACGGAGTGGAGGTGGACTGCTGCAGCGGTATCCCCGACTCGGGCACAGGTATGGCGATGGGTTATGCTGCCGGCAAGCAAGTGCCTTACCAGCGTTGCATCGCCAAGTACACTCCCACCTGGCCACGTTCGTTCACACCTTCCAACCAGGCCATGCGCTCATTGGTGGCCAAGATGAAACTCATCCCCAACAAGGATATGCTGAAAGGCAAGCGAGTGCTGTTCTGCGACGATAGTATCGTGCGAGGCACCCAGTTGCGCGACAATGTGAAGGTGCTCTTCGAACAGGCAGGACTCAAGGAGTGCCACATGCGTATCGCTTGTCCTCCATTGGTTTACGGTTGTCCGTTCATCAACTTCACCTCCTCCAAGAGCGACATGGAGCTGATCACACGCCGCATCATCGAGAAGTTTGAGGGCGATGCGAATAAGAACCTTGACAAATATGCCACCACAGGCTCACCTGAATATGAGAGAATGGTGGCAGAGATAGCCCGACAGTTGGGATTGACCACATTGAAGTTCAATACCATCGAGCAGCTCATAGAGGCTATCGGACTGCCCAAGTGCCAGGTGTGCACCCATTGTTTTGATGGAAGCAGCAAGCACTCTCTTGAGCAGTTGGCCGACGAAGAGGAAGCCTAACAGAGCAAGAAAGAAGTCAGACAGGCCCCAAGCGAAGGCTTGACAGGCTATGAAATATAAATCGGAGTCGGCTAAGCGAAGGCTTAACTGGCTCCGAATGTTTTTTTTACAGTGTGTCAGGCGAAGGCTTGGCAGGCTCTGAAGTGGGAGCTTAGTTGAGGAAACCCAGCAAAGCTCCTGCGGCTACGGCCGAACCGATGACACCCGCCACGTTAGGTCCCATGGCATGCATGAGCAGGAAGTTGTGTCGGTCGTATTCCAAACCCAGGTTGTTGGAGATACGGGCGCTCATAGGTACGGCGCTCACTCCGGCATTTCCTATCAGTGGATTGATCTTCTTGCCCTTTGGCAAGAACACATTCATCAGTTTGACAAACAGTATTCCGCTGGCTGAGGCGATGATGAACGCCAAGGCTCCGAGGGCAAAGATCTTTACCGTGTTGAGGGTAAGGAACTCTGAGGCCTGGGTGGAGCAGCCTACGGTAAGTCCCAAGAGTATCACTATCACGTCGTTGAGGCTGCTGCCTGCAGTCTTGGCAAGGCGTGTGGTCTTGCCACTCTCTTTCAGCAGATTGCCAAAGAAGAGCATTCCCAACAGCGGCAGACCGCTGGGCACGATGAAGGTGGTGAGCAGCAAGCCGATGATGGGGAAGAGTATCTTCTCGGTCTGACTTACCTGTCGGGCTGGCTTCATCTTGATGACACGCTCGTTCTTCGTGGTGAGCAGTCGCATCAGCGGGGGCTGGATAACAGGTACCAGTGCCATATAGGAATAGGCGCACACGGCGATGGCTCCCATGAGGTTAGGACTGAGCTTGCTCGACAGGAAGATGGCTGTAGGGCCGTCGGCACCTCCGATGATGGCGATGCCTGCTGCCTGGTTGGGCTCGAAGCCTAAAGCCAAGGCTATCATGTAGGCTCCGAAGATGCCAAACTGGGCTGCGGCTCCGATGAGAATCAACTTCGGATTGGAAATCAATGCCGAGAAGTCGGTCATGGCTCCGATGCCGAGGAAGACGAGTGGGGGATACCAGCCTTGTCGCACACCCTGATAGAAGATGTTGAGCACCGAGTTGTCTTCGTAGAGACCTATCTCCAGTCCGGCATCGGTGCGGAAGGGGATGTTGCCCAGGATGATGCCGAGACCTATGGGCACCAGCAGCAGCGGCTCGAAGTCTTTCTTGATGGCGAGCCAGATGCAGACGATTCCCACCAATATCATGATGAGGTTTCCTGCCGTGGCATTGGCAAAGCCTGTATAGGTCAGGAACTCCTGAAAATTCTGTATGATGAAATCCATAATAGTTGTTCGTT
Source organism: Segatella intestinalis (assembly GCF_029348455.1). NCBI lineage: Bacteria > Pseudomonadati > Bacteroidota > Bacteroidia > Bacteroidales > Prevotellaceae > Segatella > Segatella intestinalis. The sequence continues at coordinate 177,029 of NZ_JARJVV010000006.1, read as the reverse complement.
AAGTTGGAGTTTTATGTTGATGGATTCTTGGCAAGAGCAATGCTCTCTGGGGTTAAGCAATCGTTACCAAGGTGTCGCCTTCCATGACAGCATCGCCCTTGTTGACATTGATGCTTGCGACGGTGCCCGAAGTCTCAGCTTCGATGTTGTTTTGCATCTTCATGGCTTCGAGAATCACTACGGTATCTCCTGCGCTCACCTTGTCGCCCACCTTTACTTTAATGTCGTTGATGGTGCCAGGCAGTGGAGCTACCACAGGCTTGCCACCAGCGCTTGCTGAGGCTTTCTTGCTGGCAGCAACTTCGGCATTTGCAGAGGAGGTAGAACTGCCTGTTGGGTTAGTCTTGGCACTGTCGGCAGACGATACTCCGCCCTTGTCATCAGTAGCCTCATTCGCTATGCGGAACTTCTGCTTGCCAGCCTTGACAGGTTGCTTCATCTCCACTTCGAAGGGGATGCCGTTGACGGTTACATTGGCGATATTGCCTTCTATATCTTGTATCTCTACTTCGTAGTCTACGCCTTTTACTTTATATTGGTATTTTGCCATAGTTTTATTCTTTAATATTTTTATTTTGTATCAGTAAAGCTGTTGATTTTTTCACTTTTCGTTCTTTACCCTTTGTTCTTCGTTCTTCACTTATTATTGAATCTCGGTTCGTTCCATCTCGTCTGCTTGGGCTTAATGGTGATGATGCCCGGTTCGATGTCGTGCACATCCTCCAAGTATTCTTTGAGAGCCAGCGAGATGACAGCCATATAGATTTCCTTGTCGATGCCCTTGGTGGTTAGGCCTTCCTTCAGCATCACGTTGGTCTTATGACCGATCTCTGTGGTCAGCTCGATGGTCTTCTTGCCCGTCTTATATAATAAGGTGGCGTGTTTCTCTGTGGCACGTGCGATGCGCTGCTTGTGCTTCATATAGGCACCGAAGAGCCAGAAGAAGACGAAGAGCAGGGCCAGACAGGAGAAGACAATGCCCATGGAAAGGGCTGCAATGCCGAAGCCATGAGGGTCTGTCGTCTTGAGAATCTGTGGCTTGCTGAGTCCTGTGTCTTGTGGAAGATAGCCAGGAGTGACATCCTTGGCTGCGCAAACCTTCCAGCTGCTGAGGTCTTTGCTGAGGGCATATGACTGGTCGGCTGCCATCCAGGGAATGCTGACAGAGTCTATCAGGTCGACAGCATTGCCGTCGTAAAGAGCTATCCAGTTGTTCTTCTCGTGGAAAGCATCTGCTATTTCCTTGAGAGGCACCAGTCCGAGTTTCAAATGGAAAGGACCATTGCCCTCGCTCAGCCATCTGAAGTGTCCCTTGCCCTTGGGAAAACAGTCGGGACACGTCTTCTCTGAGTCTTCCTGCCAGAGGTATCGGTCGTAGATGATCACGCTTTTCTTGCCAGCAAGGGTTGTGCGCGGCTCATTGTTGGGTAGGGGAGACATGAGTTTGCGACGTTCCTCGGGCGACATGTTCTTGTCGAGCACACGTCGGTCGGTGGTAAGGAACATGCCACGGATATTATAAGTCGTAAACGAGGTGTTTGACAGTTCCACCCATGCTTTGTGGGCACCATACTCGTCGACGATACTGGCTTGGTTGTTGGGCATCAACTCCGTTATGCGGATGCTTTTAGCTCCTTGTGCCCAAGTGGACAAGGTGGCAGTGACCAACAGGCTTAATAGGATTCCAAATTTCTTCATAGGCTTTCTCTCTTTTTGAAGGTTGGTGTATCAATAGGTATTCTTACAGCCTCAAAGTTACAAAGATTTTTGGAATAAGCAACAAAAAAGGTGCACATTTTTTCTTAAATGTGCACCTCTTTTATAATTTATAAATTTTCGTTTATAAAAATTCAAATATAGTAAGTGAACTTTCTGCTGTCGGAGAGTCTTTGCTTAGCAAATGATTCGCTATGCTCCGCAGAAGAAAAGTACCACAATCTGGGCTGAGAAGATTCTGAGGAACATACTCAGCGGATAAACGGTAGAGTAACCCACGGCAGGAGCCTCCTTAGAGCAGGAAGCATTGGCATAAGCCAGGGCTGGTGGGTCGGTATAGGTTCCGGCTATCATACCCATGATGGTGAAGTAGTTGAACTTGTACTTCAGTCGGGCTATGGTGCCCACGATAAGGATAGGAATGATGGTGATAAGGAAACCTGTGTACACATACTTGATACCGTCGCCCTGTACCACAGTGTCCCAGAAACCGGCACCAGCCTTGATGCCCACACTCGCAAGAAACAGCACAAGACCTATCTCTCGCAGCATCATGTTGGCAGAGGTGGTGGTATAGGTAACCAGTTTGAAGTGATAACCGAAACGGCCAATGAGGATGGCGATGATCAGCGGACCGCCAGCAATACCCAACTTCAGCGGAACAGGCATTCCTGGAACAGCGAAAGGCAGACTGCCGAAGATGATACCAATCATGATACCTACGAAGATGGTGGCGATGTTAGGCGCATCGAGTCGCTTCACAGAGTTACCCATCATTTCAGCCACACGGTTTACATTCTCCTCGGGACCTACAACGAGAATCTTGTCGCCCACGTGGAAGTGGTGGTTGCGACCGGCAAAGATGTCCATTCCCTGGCGTGAGATACGGGTGACGTTGACGCCATACACACTCGAGAAGTGCATCTTGCCCAGAGTCTTACCGTTCATCTCAGGACGTGTAACGACAATGCGGCGCGACACGAAGTGCTGAACCTCATCTTTCTCGCGATCCCATTCGGCCTCTATCTCAGGACCGATGAAGGCCTTGATGGCTTCGGCGTCAGCCTCGGCGCATACAACGAGCAGCTCGTCGCCCACCTCGAAGGTAGTCTGGCTGTTAGGAATGCTCACCTCGCCATTGTGGAGCAGTCGTGAGCATACGATGTCGCGGTTCAGGAACTCGGAAACCTGTCGGAGAGTGCGTCCTGCGATATAGGTATTCTCCACACGAAGGTGCATGTTGTGCGCCTTGGCATGTGGGTTGGCTGCGTCTTCTTCGTTTAGTTTCTCCTCCTCATCCGCGGTGTTCACCTTGCAGATGTACTTGATGAGAATGGTGGCACCGATGATGCCTACCACACCGAGTGGATAAGCGCAGGCATAACCGTTGGCAATGCTTGGGGCACCATTGGGGAAGACGCTGAGCAGCGCCTCGTTGGCGGCACCCAGACCTGGCGTATTGGTGACGGCTCCATAGAGTGTACCCACCATCATTGGCAAGTTGTTGGGGTTGCTGGTGTCGAAGAAGAGATAATAGCATGCGAACATCACACAGACATTGAGGAATATCGCAGCCGTCGACAACAGGTTGAGCGTCACACCGCCTTTCTTGAAGCTTTCGAAGAAGCCCGGACCTACCTGCAAACCGATCATAAAGACAAAGAGAATGAGTCCGAAGTCTTGTATGAAGGTCAGAATGTCCTTGGGAGCAGTGAAGCCTACATGTCCTGCCAGGATGCCGGCAAAGAGCACGAAGGTAACGCCAAGTGAAATGCCACCAATCTTAATCTTGCCCAGATACACGCCCACTGCTATGACAATGGCATAGAGCAGGGCGATGTGAGCCACTGATTCGGTGTTCGAAAAAAGGTTGATAATCCAATCCATTAATCTGTCTTCTAAATGAAAATATGTTTATTTTTGGGTTTTTAGTAGGGGTGAATAAAAATGGAAAAATCGGGGACACGTATAAAGGGTGTCCCCGACTTGAAAGTGTTTGATATATTGTAACCTATTGAATCCAATAAATCAATACTTCGTCACAACAAAACAAGATAGATATTTCTTTGTTCATCCATCAAGAATTGTATGTGTACGAATCTCCATTCTGATGAATTACTTCTCGATAGCAGCTACGCCTGGCAATACCTTGCCCTCGATAGCCTCGAGCAGAGCGCCACCACCTGTAGAGATGTAAGAAACCTGGTCAGCCAAACCGAACTTGTTGATACAAGCTACAGAGTCACCACCACCGATGAGTGAGAATGCACCCTCCTTAGTAGCTTCAGCGATTGCCTCAGCGATTGCCTTAGAACCACCAGCGAAGTTGTCGAACTCGAATACACCGGCAGGACCGTTCCAGAGGATAGTCTTAGCACCCTTGATGGCAGCAGCGAAAGCCTTGCGAGTGTCAGGACCAGCGTCCATACCCTCCCAGCCGTCAGGGATATTGTTAGATGGGCAAACCTGTGTGTTGCAGTCGTTCTTGAAAGCATCACCGCAGATAGAGTCAGTGCCGAGTACGAGGTTTACACCGTTCTCCTTAGCCTTCTTGATTACGTCGAGAGCTACATCGAGCTTATCGTCCTCGCAGATTGACAAACCAATCTTGCCGCCGAGAGCCTTAGAGAATGTGTATGTCATACCACCACAGAGGATCAGGTTGTCAACCTTTGTCAAGAGGTTCTCGATGATACCGATCTTGGTAGAAACCTTAGAACCACCCATGATAGCAGTGAATGGGCGCTTAATGTTGCCGAGTACAGCGTCAACAGCCTTTACCTCTTTCTCCATCAAGAAACCGAGCATCTTGTGGTCCTTGTCGAAGCTGTCGGCGATGACAGCAGTAGAAGCGTGCTTGCGGTGAGCAGTACCGAAGGCATCCATTACATATACATCAGCATAAGAAGCCAACTTGGCAGCGAACTTCTTCTGACGTTCCTTCATCTCAGCCTTGGCAGCATCGTACTCAGGAGTACCCTTCTCAACGCCTACTGGCTTGCCTTCCTCTTCAGGATAGAAGCGAAGGTTCTCGAGCAGGAGAGCCTCACCTGGCTTCAGCGCAGCAGCCTCTGCATCAGCATTGCCGCAATCTTTAGCAAACTTCACCTCAACGCCGAGAGCGTCGGATACGTTCTTTACAATCTGTGAAAGAGAAAGCTCTGGCTTAACTTTGCCCTTTGGCTTACCCATATGGCTCATCATGATAAGAGCACCACCATCGGCCAGCACCTTCTTCAATGTAGGAAGGGCACCGCGGATACGAGTGTCGTCTGTTACATTACCATTTTCATCCAATGGCACGTTGAAATCAACGCGTACGATTGCCTTGTGACCGGCAAAGTTAAAATCTTCGATTTTCATTTTACCTAACGTTTTTATTATTAGTTATTTAATTTCTCTCTATATTATGAATAGAATGTTCTTTGTTGTAATCTGTCTCGTTCGTTCTGTCTGTTTATTGTTCTCCATGACAATGATGAACAGGACTTGTGTTTTAGACTTTGTGCCAACTGTCGTGGGTGTTGCCTTTTAGGCGTTTTACTCATTTGCAGTCGGCTCTGCTGAAACTGTAGGCAAAGGTATGAAAAATAACTGAATGTTGCAAATTTTGGTGTTCTTTTAAGGATTTTTTTTATCAAAGAGGCTGGTAATGTAATATCGGCTTTGCAAAATGTAACCTTTTGATGTGAAAGTGTGGCGAATATTTGGCGAAAGTGAAAAAATAATGTACCTTTGTCCTTGATTTTAATACTCATCAGAATATGGCAAAAGACAAGATAGCTTATGTTTGCAGCAACTGTGGTCAGGAGTCGTCGAAATGGATAGGAAAGTGCCCGAGTTGTGGACAATGGAATACGTTCAAGGAGATTCGTATAGCCAATGATACGGGCTCCCAGGCTGCCCGCAACGCTGGCATGAGCATGCGGCATGGAGGTGCTGCCACGATGTTTGGCGGCAATCACAGCGATGGGGGAGCAAGGCCTGTACGTCTGCGCGATATTTCTGCTCATGATGAGCCGCGCATTGATATGCACGATGGTGAGCTGAACCGTGTGCTGGGTGGAGGACTGGTTCCTGGCAGTATCACGCTCCTGGGCGGTGAGCCGGGCATCGGAAAGAGTACACTCACACTTCAGACCATTCTTCATCTGCCCGACATGAAAGTGATGTATGTGAGCGGCGAGGAGAGTGCCCATCAGATTAAACTGCGTGCTGACCGACTGGCTTCTGCATCGGTGGGCGATGAGAGTGCTGATGGCAGGGCCTCGCTCGACAATGTGTCTATTCTTTGCGAGACATCGTTGGAGAAAATCTTCACGCATATACAGGAACAGGCTCCCGGACTGGTGGTAATAGACTCCATACAGACGATTGCCACCGACGAGGTGGAGAGCTCGCCAGGCAGTATCTCACAGGTGCGTGAGTGCGCAGCTGCCTTGTTGAGGTTTGCCAAGACCAGCGGCATTCCTGTCATCCTTATCGGACATATAAATAAGGAGGGAACCTTGGCCGGACCGAAGATACTGGAACATATTGTCGACACGGTGGTTCAGTTTGAGGGCGACCAGCATTATATGTATCGCATCCTGCGAAGTATCAAAAACCGATTCGGAAGTACCTCAGAGTTAGGTATCTACGAGATGCAGCAGGGTGGACTCCGACAGGTGAGCAATCCTTCGGAGCTCTTGCTTACCGACGATCATGACGGTTTGTCGGGAGTGGCAATCAGCAGTGCCATCGAGGGCGTCCGTCCTTTCCTGGTCGAGACACAGGCGCTTGTATCTACCGCAGCCTATGGCACACCACAGCGCTCGGCTACGGGCTTCGACCAGCGTCGGCTCAACATGCTCTTGGCTGTGCTCGAGAAGAGGGTAGGCTTCAAACTGATGCAGAAGGACGTGTTCCTGAACATAGCAGGCGGACTGCGTGTCACAGACCTGGCGATGGATCTCAGTGTGATAGCCGCCGTATTGAGCAGTAATGTGGACACGCCTATCGAGGCTGGCTGGTGTATGGCTGGCGAAGTAGGTTTGAGTGGTGAGGTTCGTCCGGTGAGCCGCATCGAGCAGCGCATCGCCGAAGCCGAGAAGTTGGGCTTTCATGACATCATCATTCCCCGTTACAACTATCATTCGCTCGACAGGTCGAAGTACAGCATCACCATCCATCCTGTGAGGAAGGTGGAAGAGGCGCTCCGCTGTCTGTTCGGATAAGTGTGCACGCAGATTTCGTGGAGTACGCAGATTTTGCTAATATTGGATTGCAATATGATTTTATAAATAATAATTCAAATACAAAATGAAGGATTCTGTAATCATTGTGAGCGGCGGTATGGACAGTATCACGCTGCTCTACGATAAAAAAGACGAGATTGCCTTGGGTATCAGTTTCAACTATGGCAGCAACCATAACGAGCGTGAGATTCCTTATGCCAAGATGCACTGTGAGCGTTTGGGCATCAAGCACATCACCATCGACTTGGGGTTCATGCATCAGTATTTCAAGAGCTCGCTCTTAGAAGGCGCCGATGCTATTCCAGAAGGACATTATGCCGACGAGAACATGAAGTCGACGGTGGTGCCTTTCCGCAACGGCATCATGCTGAGCATTGCCATCGGCATAGCTGAGAGCAACAACCTGAAGAAGGTGTTGATAGCCAATCATGGAGGCGACCACACTATTTATCCCGACTGCCGTCCGGAGTTTATCTCTGCTATTGACCGGGCTGCCCAGGCAGGAACCTTTGTCGATGTGCACGTGTCAGCTCCTTATACCAACATCACCAAGTCGGACATTGCCCGTATAGGCAAGCGATTGGGAATAGACTACACTGAGACCTGGAGTTGCTATAAGGGTGGCGAGAAGCATTGCGGAAAGTGCGGTACGTGTGTAGAGCGCAAGGAGGCTCTTGCCGAAGCCGGCATCGAGGATAAGACCGAGTATCTGGAATAAAAAAATGAAGTTAGCTTCCATGACGAGTGAAGCTAACTTCATTTTGTTTTTATATCCTTTTGTTTTTATATCCCTTTTTGTTTGTCTTGCCTTTTAAGCAGAGTGAGGATAGAGAGATTTATCAGTCTTTCGATACAGCCTGCAGGCGTGCGATGTATTTGCCCAGGATGTCGAACTCGATGTTGACAATGGTTCCCACTTCTATGTTGCAGAAGTTGGTGTGGTCGTGAGTATAGGGAATGATAGCCACGGTGAAGGTGTTGTCGGTAGGCTCACAGACTGTGAGCGACACACCATTGACAGTGACCGAACCCTTGTCGACAGTGAAGTAGCCCTTGCGAGCCATCTCGCGGTCGAGTCTGTATTCGAAAGTATAGTAGGTGGAACCATCAGCATCACGTTTGTCAATACAGGTGGCAGTCTGGTCTACGTGTCCCTGTACGATGTGTCCGTCGAGCCTGCCGTTGAGCATCATAGAACGTTCCACATTCACCTTGTCTCCCTCTTTCAGCAGTCCGAGGTTGGAACGGTCGAGTGTTTCCTTCATGGCAGTAACTGTATAGGTGTTGCCTTCTAAAGCCACGACCGTGAGGCATACTCCATTGTGCGCCACACTCTGGTCGATACTCAACTCGCCAGCAAACGGGCATTCCAGTGTAAGGTCGATATTCTCCTTGTCCCTTTTCACAGCCACGACAGTAGCCATGTTTTCTATGATTCCGCTAAACATGATGTGATATTCGTATGAATTTAAAATGTTGATGAATGTTTTCTATGATGTAGAATATTGTTCAAAGAATGATGAGAGTATTCAATGACAAAGTTCTAAGAATAAAAAGAAAAGGGTCGCCCGATGATGTGATGAAACTCCGAACTTAGCAATAAGTTTGAGAGCCCCCCGCTTTTGTAATCCACCGGCTTTGCAGCTTCACCGAACGAAGTCCGGCTTATTGTGGCCCGCCATAGGCAAGAGAAGTCTTCTCGGTTTCATAATTTGTAATGTGATGAGTATCCCAATCTAACCGAAACGACCCTTATGTATTTGCAAAGATACTGCTTTCTTCTGATGCAGCCAAATTTTTTGGCATTTTTTTACAGCATTCTTTCTGCTTGTTCTTCTTTTTTTTACAGCATTCCCTTCGATGAAGGCAGTTCGAAGTGATAGATATCTCGCTTCACTGCCATCTTGAGTGATCGTGCGAGTGCCTTGAAGATACCTTCTATCTTGTGGTGTTCGTTCTCGCCTTCTGCCTTGATGTTGAGGTTCATCTTGGCAGCATCGCTCAGACTCTTGAAGAAGTGCTTGAACATCTCGGTGGGCATTTCGCCTACTTTCTCGCGATGGAACTCAGCGTCCCAAACGAGCCAGGGGCGTCCACCAAAGTCGAGAGCCACCTGGCACAGGCAGTCGTCCATAGGCAGGCTGTAGCCATATCTCTCGATGCCTCTCTTGTTGCCCAATGCCTGAAGCAGACATTCGCCCAGTGCGATGCCTGTATCTTCGATTGTGTGGTGCTCATCCACGTAGAGGTCACCCTTGGTGTGGATGGTGAGGTCCATCATTCCGTGCTTTCCTATCTGCTCCAACATGTGGTCGAAGAAGCCCAGTCCTGTGGAGATGTCGCAGTGGCCCGAACCGTCGAGGTTCACCTTTATATATATGTCAGTCTCCTTGGTGGTGCGTTTTACCTCGGCGACGCGGTCGCCGGCAAAGAGAATTTCGGCTATCTTGTCCCAGTCCATGCCGTCTTTGCCCAGTATCAGACTCTTGCATCCCAGGTTCTCGGCCAGTTGAGCGTCGGTTTCACGGTCGCCGATGACATAGCTGTTGGCCAAGTCGTATTCTGGATTGTCAATATAGTGGGTCAGCATGCCGGTTCCAGGCTTTCTCATGGGCGAGTTGTCCTCGGGGAAATGGCGGTCTATCAGCTGCTCCTCGAAGTGGATTCCCTCACTTTCCAGTGTCTGGATGATGAAGTTGTGCACAGGCCAGAAAGTGTTTTCCGGGAAGGAGTCGGTGCCTAATCCGTCCTGGTTGCTCACCATGACGAGCTGATAGTCTGTGTGTTGGGCAATGAAACTGAGGTTTCTCATCACGCCCTTGGTGAAGACAAGCTTCTCGAAGCTGTCAATCTGTTCATCTTCCGGCTCCTGAATCAAGGTTCCGTCGCGGTCGATGAATAGCAGTCTGGTTTGTTTCATGTCTATGTCTTTTTTATGTTGAATGATTTTTAGCATTTAGCATTTAGCATTTCAGTTTTCTTCATTTCGTCGTTCTCTATACTGCCATAGAGAAAGACGTACGAGATAAACAACCAGTGCAGGATGTATGCGAAGATGAACAGCAGGAGAGCTGTCACGATGATGAAGAGGAAGGTGAAGTAGGAGGGCGTTCCTACCGGGTCGCCTTCGAGAGTGCCCATCTGTGCCGATACCTGTGCGCCTATCAGGATGGCGAGAGGAATGTAGATCAGGATACCTGCCACCAGGATGACAAGACTGCCCAGGAAACCCATCTTGAAGATGGAACCCATGTGGCGGAATCCGCACTTGAATGATTTCCAGGGGCGTAATTTTTCACCCTTTTCCTGCAACATGTATTTGGGAGTGAGATAGGCGAAAGGCAGACTCACCGCCATGCAGAGGGCGGTGGCAGCGACGATGGCGAGTGCAAAGAGCACGATGATGAGGAGCGAGGGCGAGCCTGCTGCCGAATCTGCCGTAGCAGCCGAGCCTGAGGCTGTGAGAAATGCCGTAAGGTAAAAGCAAGTTAGGGCAAACGTTGCGGCGAATGTGACGACGAAACTGACGACAGCCGAAACGAGATAAATCGTAGTAAACCGCTTCATCATTCTGCCAAAAGGCTTGTCGGTCAGCCAGCGCCATGCTGCTGCTCCCATGAGGAAAGCCGCCACGATGACACCCAAGTAAACGACCGTCTGCAGGCAGAACGACAGCATCATGTTTTCCTCGCCCCAGTCGTGAAGCATCTTGTTGGGTGTGCGCAGGTAAACCATGAATGCCACCATGAATGCATAGATCATAAAAGCCCACCATGTACTTTTCAGCAGGTTCTTCACATTGCCAGTCATCAGACTGTAAGCTTCTTTCATGCAGGCAGTTACACTGCGATGCTTTATCAAATCATTTATCTTCATAGTTTCATTGAATGCTTAGTGTTTAATGTTTAATGTTTAGTGTTTAATTGTGGGATAACAACCTTTCTGCACATTAAACACTAAACATTAGTTTCATCTCCTTCCTTGTCTTCTGAATTCCGAGCAGGTGATGGCCGTGGCTATTGCTACGTTCAGACTGTCGGCAGTAGGTCTTTCTGGAGGGAAGTTGGGGATGAGCAGCCTGCGGTTCACCCTCTGGGTGAGTTCGGGCGAGATGCCTTTTCCCTCGTTTCCCATGACGATGAATCCACGGTTGTCGAGCTGTTGTGCATAGATGTCCTCACCGTCGAGCAGGGTACCGTAGACAGGCACGTCGGCAGGCAGCGAGGCGAACAGCGCCATCAGGTCGCCATACAGGACCTTCACTCTGGCGATGCTTCCCATCGTGGCTTGCACCACCTTGGGATTATACACATCGGCAGTTTCGGGCGAACAGTAAATGTTCTCTATGCCAAACCAGTCGGCGATGCGGATGATGGTTCCCAGGTTGCCCGGGTCCTGCACTCCGTCGAGGGCGAGGTTCAGACAGTTGAAGTCGACGTTGGCAGAAGCGAAGTCTCTGTTGTCCCTTTGGTCAAAGACGGCGAGCACCTGTTGCGGATGCTGCAGGAAGCTCACCTTTCTGAGTTCCTCCTCGCTTACCGTGACCACTTCCGTCCTTGGGTCAATGCTTTTGTCTTTGAGCCATTCTTCGGTAGCCACAATAAGCGATGCAGGCTGCAGTACTAAGAGGTCGTCCACCACCTTGTGTCCTTCAGCCACGAACTTACCTTCCTTGTTGCGGTTTTTCTTCAGTTCGAGCGACTTGATATATTTTATCTTGTTCTTGCTGATCATCGTTGTATTTCTTTCTCCTGAATTTTTGGGAGTTTCTTCTTTTTATCCTTTGGGCCGCATGGTGATTTTTTCAAAGGCGAATCTCAGCCCTCTCTCACCATAGCTCACCTTTCCACAAAGGCAGAATCCCATAGACGAGAGCAGGCTCACCATGGGCAGGTTGTCGTAGTTGGTGTCCACCTTGATGCTGGGCACGTGCTCCACTTCGCACAGGCTACACACCTTGTTGATGAAAATGCGTGCGTATCCCTCTCTCTGCAGTTTGGGCAGGGTTGCGAACCGGTGTATGACGTAATAGTTGCTGTTGGTGAGCCATTTTCCTTCGAGAAACTCGTAGGCAGGTTCTCCGTTCAGCACCACCGCTCCGTAAACGGCTATCTGGTCGTTCACGGTGAGCACATAGGCATTGCCGTTGTTGATGTCTGCCAGGATGTCCTTGTAGGCAGGATATTGCTCTGTCCACTGGTGACGTCCCGACTTGATCATCTGTTCTCTGGCTTCGTTGATGACCGTCCAGCAACCGTCAAAGTCTTTCATGAAAGCTGGTCTAAAATCAATCTTCATGCTGTTTCTTTTTGTTGCGTATTATGTTGTGTTTAACTTCCGAACTTGCTGAAGTTCAGTTGCGTATTTATGTAATTTTTCTGCTGTGTGTCGACTTAATCCACGAGGCATTTGTCCAATTCCTTGCAGATGGCCTCTTTCTGCAGATGCTGACCGATGAATACAATCTTGATCATTCTGTCGCCCACCTTGTCGTCCCATTCCTTTCTGAGCTGTTCCTCACGTGCCAGCAGCTCGTCGAGTTGGTCTTTAGGCATGGTGGCTATCCATTGTCCAGCCTGCTTCACGGTCTTCTGTCTTCCGGCCTGTTCGAACACGTAGCACATGTCTCTCTCGTCGGCAAAGTAGCAGATTCCCTTGGCTCTTACCACGTCGCGTGGCCATTTGCGTGCCACGAAGTCGTCGAAGAGTCCCAGGTCGAAAGGCTTGCGGCTGTAGTACACGAAGGTGCCGATGCCGTATTCCTCAGCCTCTCCCTCATCGTCGTGGTGATGATGGTGATGGTCGTGGTCGTGATGATGATGCTCGTGTTCTTCATGCTCGTGCTCATCGTCGTGGTCGTGATGATGATGCTCGTGCTCATCGTCATCATCGTGATCGTCGTGATCGTGATGATCTTCGTTGCGTTCTGCCTCAATCTCCTGGATCCATCCAGCCGATGTGGCCACGGTTTCCCAGTCAAACTTACGTGTGTTGACAATCTTGTCGAGGTCTACGTCGCCGTAGTTGCACTCGAAGATTTCAGCCTTTGGCTGTATGGCTTTGATGATGTGCTTCAGTTTGTCGAGGTCTTTGGGTTCCACCTCAGCAGCCTTGTTGAGCAGGATGATGTTGCAGAACTCTATCTGCTGGATGACGAGCGACGCCAGATCTTCCTCGTCGATGTTGTCCTTCATCAGGTCGTCGCCGCCTGCAAACTCGTCTTTCATTCTCAGAGCATCCACAACGGTAACGATGCTGTCGAGTCTCAGCACTCCGTTCTTGACGTATTGTGGTCCGAGTGTAGGAATCGAGCAGATGGTCTGTGCAATAGGCGCAGGCTCGCAGATGCCGCTTGCCTCAATGACGATGTAGTCGAACTTCTGCATGTCGACGATTTCCTTGAGCTGTTCCACGAGGTCCATCTTCAGCGTACAGCAGATGCATCCGTTTTGCAGAGCCACGAGCGAGTCGTCTTTCTTTCCTACCACGCCTCCTTGTTCTATGAGGGCAGCATCGATGTTCACCTCGCCGATATCGTTGACGATGACTGCAAACTTGATGCCTTTCTGGTTAGCCAAAATCTTGTTGAGTAGTGTTGTCTTTCCACTGCCTAAATAACCTGTAAGCAACAGGACTGGAATTTCTTTTCTACTGTTCATAGTTTTATTTATTTTACTCGAGTTTTACTTTCTGTAGTTGTCGAGTCCCTTATTCAGGAACTCAAGATATGCGTTTACGTCTTCCTTGAAGCTGAAAGCTGCGGTGAGCGGATTGCCGTCGTTGTCGACAGCCACGTAGAAGGGCTGAGCGTTGGCACCAAACTTGCTTGCCTGCAGATAGCTCCACTTGTCGCCGATGGTTCGCAAGGTGCGTTTCTTGCCGTTGAAAGTCACTTCCATAGGCTGTGGCAAAGGTGTCTTGTCGTCCACATAGAGCGAGATGAGCACGTAGTCTTTGGTCAGTTTGTCAGCCACGTTGGCATCGGTCCATACCGAAGCTTCCATCTTGCGGCAGTTCACGCAGCCGAATCCTGTGAAGTCTATCAGCACGGGTTTGCCCTGAGCCTTGGCAGCAGCCATTCCCATCTCGTAGTCCTTGTAGGCAGGCTCTACGGTCTTAGTGTTCAGATTGAAGTCCTGTGTGTTGATAGGAGGAGCGAAGGCACTTACCGCCTTGCAGGGAGCGCCCCAGAGTCCTGGAACCATATACACGGCGAAGGCCAGCGAGCACAGACCCAGCATGATGCAGGGCACAGGCATAGGCTTGTCTATCTCGCCTCCGATGGCGTCCACCTGGAACTTCAACTTACCGATGAGGTAGAGACCCAGGGCTCCGAAGATGACTATCCAGAGCGACAGGAACACCTCGCGGTCCAAGATGTGCCAGCCGTAAGCCAGGTCGGCTACAGAGAGGAACTTCAGCGAGAACGCCAGTTCGACGAATCCCAGTACGATCTTGATGGTTTCCATCCATGAGCCAGACTTTGGAGCCGACTTAAGCCATGATGGGAAGAGTGCGAAGAGGGTGAAGGGCAGGGCGAGTGCCAGGGCGAATCCCAGCATGCCCACGGTAGGAGCCAGCCAGTCGCCCGATGTCACCGTCTGAACCAACAGCAGTCCGATGATAGGTGCAGTGCACGAGAAAGACACCAGTACGAGCGTGAAGGCCATGAGGAAGATGGATATCAGTCCAGTGGTGCTCGATGCCTTGTTGTCTACGGCGTTGCCCCAGCGGTCGGGCAGTTTGATTTCAAACCATCCGAAGAATGAGAAGGCGAACACAGCCAAGAGTACGAAGAGAATGATGTTGAATACGGCACTTGTAGACAGGGCGTTGAGTGTGCTTGGACCTGCGATGGCTGTGACGGCGAGACCCAGAGTTAGATAGATAACCACGATGCTGAGTCCGTAAGTGCAGGCATCGCGAACGCCCTTCTTCTTGTCGTTCTTGGCACGTTTCAGGAAGAAACTCACCGTCATGGGAATGATAGGCCAGATGCAAGGCATCACCAGCGCGAGGAGTCCGCCCACCAGTCCCATCAGGAAGATATAGATGAGTGAGTGGTTGGCTATGTCGTTGGTGCCTCCGAACGCCTGCAGCTCTTTCACTACGGGCTGCCACAGCGTCTTGGTGTCGAGCTGTTCGGCAGCTTGAGCCAGGGCTGCGCTGTCCAAGGTGTTCTGCTGTGCGGTGTCGGTCAAGGCAGCCTGCATCATGGCGATAGAGTCGGCTTTGGCCTTGGCTGCCATTGCAGCGTCCTGCTTGTTGTCGGTCTTGGCTTCCAGAGCAGCCTTGCTGTCTATGGCAGGCGCCTTGCCTGTGTGCTTGAAGTTGACCTCTGAAGGAGGCAGACAACTCTGGTCGTTGCAGGCTCCGTATTCCAGGTATGCGTCGATAACATACTGAGCAGCAGTGAATTTTACCTTCTGCACGAAAGTGGCGCTTCCTTCGAAGAAACGCAGCTTCATGCCGAACATATTGTCGTATTTCGACACCTCGTTGCCTCGTGCCTGCAGTTTGCCGACGAGTTCTACGCCTTCCATTTTGTTGACGTTGAAGGTTGCCGAGATAGGTCCGTCGCTTCCCAAACCTGTAGAGTAGACGTGCCATCCTGGTTGAATCTTTCCGCTGAATACAATCTCTGCAACTGCTGTCCCGTTAGTTTTCAACTGACTGGTGAATTTTACAGGGCTAAGCAGTTGTGCCTGTGCAATAACTGCGAACAGCAGTAATTGCAGCGTAAATAACATTTTTTTCATCCTAATCTTTATCTTTTTTATATTTGAGTGCAAAGTTACTAATTTTAATTGAAATAGTAACCATTTAGGGCGATTTTTTGTTATGAAGATAAAGGGGAAGAAGAGGCTGGAATATTTTATTTTTGTCAGGAATGCTTCTCAAATTCTTGACTTAAAAATTATTGGCTCGAATCAAATATCTCATTCAGAATAATTCTTGAGTTAGGATAGCCTTTATTTTAACTCCATTGAATTCTCCTTGACTTCAGAGAATGCTCTCGTAAATCTTGTCGAATTCCTGTCTTAGCAGCGCTTTGTCCTCGATGATGTCGCGCAGCATTTTCAGTTCCTTCTCGTTGGGCGAGTTGGGAATCCAGAGTTTGATGTATCCATGTACTGAGTACTTCTCGTCCATGTGGTGGGCGAAGAGTTCCCATATTTGTTCCTTGTCTTTACCGGGATTGTTTTCCTTGGCATAGAGGATGGCACGGAGGAAGATCTCGTGGGTGTCGATGTCGCGGTCGGCTTCAGCCACGATTTTGCCGTAGATGCTTCTGGGCTGACGGCTTGACGAGGCCCTGTGGTCTTCCACCGCCTCTTTCATGATCTTTATCTGGTCTTGGGAGAACCATCGCTTCAGCCGGGCATCTGCCATGAGAATCTTTCCGCTCGTGATGTGGTGGATAGCTCTCGGTCCGCTCATTCCCAGGTCGTGGTAGGCAGCCACGACATACACCATGTTGATGTCGGCACCCGTGATGCGTGCCAACTCCAGAGAATTCTTGATCACCCTGTTGACGTGTCTGAGTCCGTGGCTTTCACCGAACTCTGTATATTTTGGCAGAATCTGTGTTTCCACAAACTCCATGATTTCCATACTTACTTGTTGTATCATTGCTTTTTCTCCTCATTATATTTCCAATGCGAATCCCAGGACGATGGTCAGGAAAACGATTTGTCCATAGATGAAAATATTGCGTGCCGTACTTCCCAACACCCTGTTGAGTTCCCTGCCGTGGTTGATGGCTTTCAGCTGCCGGTAGGTAGTATGGTGCATGCCGGCGTAGACGGCGTAGAGGGGGAGGGCGAAGGTAGAGGTGTCGCGCACTACGGCATCGTGGATTCCCATGCCCATCATGATGGCGAGGGGCACATACCCCAAGAGCAGATAGAGCCAGAGTGCACTCTTCTCGTCCCATCTGTCGATTAACTTGACGATGAGTGTGCGTTTGCCAGCCTCGCGGTCGTTGTCTCTGTCGCGGAAGTTGTTCACCACCAAGAGTGTGTCCACCACCAGTCCGCAGGCGATAGCGGCCATCACCACCTCAGTACTTACTGTCTTGTAGCCCTCGGGCATGATGACATAATAGGTGCAGCACACCGGTACGATGCCAAAGAACAGCAGCACCAGTATGTCGCCCATGCCGTGGTAGCTGAAGGTTGTGGTGTAGAGGAAGCAGAACGCTACGCAGGCCACTCCCACCCAAATCATGGCCATTCCTCCGTAGATGACGAGTGGCAGACCGATGGCGCATCCAAGGAGTGTGGTCACGATGATGCCCGTCTTCATGGCGCGTTCGGTGATCCATCCTTCGGCGCAGGCCCTCTTGGGGCCTAATCGTGTCTCGTCGTCATTTCCCCGTTTAAAGTCGAAGTAGTCGTTCACGAAGTTGGAGTCTATCTGCATCACCCATGCGAAGAGCAGACACAGTAGGGCTGGTATGTGCAGGATGTGAGGCTGTGCAGCATCGCCAACTGTTTCCATCAGATAGCAGTCGCGCATAGCGAGTGCGATGGCTATCAGTACGGGTACAGCCGCAGCCGACAGCGTTTTGGGGCGCGCTGCCAAAAACCAGGCCTTTATCGAATTTGTTGCAATCATCAATTGAAGAAGTTCCAGCTAACACCGAATCGGAACACGCTGCCATTGAGCGGATAGTGGGGCACGAAGAAATAGTTCTTGTCGCCCGAACCCTTGTTGACGTGTGTCATCATTACGAAGAAACGTGTATGCTTGATGTGCACGTTGGCATAGACGTTGACGATGGGGTAGTTGCCCACTTTCACATTCTTGTCGCCATTGTCCTGTACTGTGTACTGACTCAGCGCAGGCGAATAGTCGGGTGCCTCATAGCTTGTGAAGTATCTCACGTCGGCACCCAGGTCGATGTTGAGCACCTTCACCACAGGGAATTTCAGATACAGGTTGCTGTACACGTTGAGCGCAGGCACGGGAATGACGTCCGTCTTGCTCGAGTGCTGATAGGTAATGACGTTCTCCCAGTTCAGTATTCCCCATCTCACGTCCTGGAACAGCTGGGCTGTCAGCAGGTTGACGGGGCTTCCGCTCTGCTTGGCCTGCACCGTTACTCCCGTACGTGCCGCCTGGTTGTTGTCCGTCACGTTGTAGCTCTGGCTCAGGTAGGCATAGTTCTTTATCTCGTCCACAGCCACTCTGAGCATCGTCTTTGTCTTGGCAAACTTCAGCGTTCCCATGATGCGTGTGTGGATAATCTTGTCGAGGTCGTTCTCCCACCAGAAGTGACGACCGTGATAGTTGCGGAAGTAGAACGAAGGAGTGATTCTGTGGAAGAAACCACTACCGATGACCGACAATGTGTCGCCGAGGAAGGGGATGTTCACGTCCACGTCGCCGTCGACCGCCAGTGTTCCTGCATCCTCGCCGGCCACACCGATTTCGGCCACGGCATTATAATGCAGCAGCTTGCCCTGTCGCTTGCTCAACTGTCCGCCCACACTCACCGAGTGCTCGTTGTATTTCATCACGCCGCCCTCGGTGTCAGGCAACTCGAAGTGGCGCAGGTCGTAGCTCACGAAAGCCTTCAGTCCCGCTTTAGCCCACTTGCTGAATCCCTCCAGCGTAGCCAGCGCCAGGGTGTTCTTCATCTCCCAGTGCTTGGTGTTGTCGTAGATGGAGTCGCCCTCGTATTTTCCCGCCGTGTAGTATTCGTTCAGATAGTAGTCGGCAGGTGTCTGATAGGCGATATAAGTACGGCTGTAGTTGTCGAACTTCAAGGTGTGTATAAAGCTTGTCACCGGCACGTATTCGTTTTTCATCCAGGCCGTGTCCTGAGCCGCCTTCTTCTCCTGTGCCATGATGCTGTCGGCGGCGCTCTTACCGTTCACGGCGATGCGCTCTGTCGGCTTGGCATCCTTCTTGTCGGCAGCAGGCTCGTCGCCCGCTATCTTTGCGTCGTCGGGTCGTCCGGAAAACTTAGGTGTCTTGCCGAAGGCATCCTCGTCGAACTTCTTGCCCTCCTGGCGAGCCTTTTTCCTTGCCTCCTCCTTGGCGTCCTCGGCGGCATTCTCCTTCTTCGAGGCCATGGCAAACTTCTTCGCCTTGATCTCCTCGTCGGTCATGCGCACCTTTCTGTTGAATCCCACATTGTACCTGTGGTTGAAGAACACGTGTATGCTGTTGTTTCTGTTCCAGTTCTGCTGCAGCACGGTAGGAATCTCGTTCTCGGCATAGGTGTCTTCGAAGAGTTCTGGGTGCTTGATGTAGTCGTCGTTGGTGATTCCGCCGTTCTCTGTCGCCTTCTGGTGCAGGGTAGAGAAGAGCAGGTGCGCCTGGTATCTGTCGCCTATGTACGATCCCCACATGGTGTACTTGAAGTGCGAGGTGCTCTGGCTGTCGTAGTAGCCACGTCCGTACTTATAGTCGAATCTGAATCCCATGCCCAGTCGTTTTCCCGCGTTGACGGCAAACATCGCCTTGAAGTCGTCCTCGCCGTTGGTACGGTTTCCACAGCTGTTGAGCGTCACGTTGGTGATGGGCGAGTAGGTGTTGGTGAAGTGGAATTCGCTGACGGGCGTGCTGATGCAGTCGAAGGGCTGTGCGAAGATAAACTGCCCCTGGTCCAGCCGTCGATCGATAAAGATACGGTTGATGCGGGGCGAACCCAGATTGCCCAGCGAGTTGTATTCTCCCCTCAGTCCCGAGGTGAATGGGGTGTTCATGTACATGTGCTGCAGGGTGTCCACCTGTGCCTCCTGTCGGTCGCCGAATCGCTCGTCTATGGTCCACACCTTCAGTCCCTTGGGTATTTCCTTGTCCGACCCTAATGAGTCGGTTCTGACGTTCCTGTTGTTGACGGGTGCAAACATCGAGTCCTCGTTGTTGCTAAAATCGGTTTGTGCCACGACAGGCGATGTCGCAGCACAAAACAGAGTTATCGTAAGGATTACTTTACTTTTCTTCATCATTTTCTGAATAGTCGAATACATACTTCGGCGATTTTCACCACTACTCCTACGAGCAGAACTACGTAGGCAGGTGTGTGTGTGTCCATTGTGTACCACAGCGTGATACCCACGATGACCAATAGGATGAAAGCCGTGTTCAGCTTGTTGCGCACTTTCAGGTTGGTCGGGTCGCTGTAGTCCAGTCGTTTATAGTGGTGGTGAGGTCTCACGGCGTAGGTTGTCTTCTCCTGAGCCTCTTGCTGTCGCTGCTCATTGTTTTCGGCAGCATTGTTGTTATTTTGTTCTGTTGTCATATTGCGTTTGTTACTGTTCTATTCCCTCGAAATTTATTTCACAAGAGCTGCTATTTCGTTGAAAATCTGGTCCTTTCTGTCGATGGTCTTCTTGCGGAACTTACCGAAGATGCGTGCCAGGTCGTTCTTTTTCTTGGTCAGCGCCACCTTGTCGATGATCACCTCTTCGGCTGGCAGTTTGAATCCGGTCTGTCTTCCCTCCTCATAAATATAATTAATGTGGTTGATCGACAGGCTCACCTTTCCATCTGTTATCTTGGCGATGAGGTTATATTTGCATTCTGTTCTGTCGAGCGAGATGAAGGAGTTACTGAACACGAGCCATTCGTCCATCGTGTTTACGATGATGTCTTCGTCTTTGTTCACCAGCGCCATTCGGCTTGCCTTGCTCTCTTTGTCCTGAGTCAGGCCGCTCATGTAGTCGAACACCAGGTCGTAAAGCTGGGCTGCGCTCTTGCCGGGGGCTTCTATCTCTGTGTCAAACACGATTTTGCCCTGTTCGTCGAAGGTGATGGCGCCTTCCAGGTATTTGGGGTCTTCCTTCAGTTTCGCGCCGTTAACCTGAGCTGCAGGTTTAGGTGTCTCCTTCTTTGTTGCCGTAGGGATTACCCATCCCGATCCCTGCGATGCTGTGGTGGCAGGAGCTGGAGTCGCAGTGGTTGCCTCAGGAGCAGCTGTTGTTGCCGCAGCACCATTGGCTTCTGCGTTCAGTCTTGCCGCCTCTGCCTTCAGTCTTGCAGTCTCAGCCTCAGCTTCCTTTATCTGTTGCTGTATCTTTTCGGCCTTGGCTTTTGCCTCCTCAGCCGCCTTTCTCTTAGCCTCTTCCTCTGCTTTTTTCTTGGCAGCTTCGGCAGCAGCCTTTTGTTTGGCAGCTTCCGCTTCCGCCTTCTGCTTGGCTTCCTCTACCGCCTTTTTGGCTTCCTCAAGCTTTTTCTGAGCCTCCTCCAACTGCTGTTGGGGTGTGAGGACACTTTGCGCTTGAACAGACATCAAGGGCAAAAATAAGAGTATGGAAATGATTAATTTTTTCATGATGGTTTCACCTTAGGTTTGCGGAAGATGAGGGATTCAAACCCCCGATACCCGGAAAAGGGTATACCGGATTTCGAGTCCAGCGCATTCGGTCACTCTGCCAATCTTCCTTTTCTTTAAAAAACAATTGCAAAAGTAATACTTTTTTCTTATTCCACAAAGAAAATGAACATTTTTAACACTAATAACTTGAAAAACGAAAACGCGAAGTGAAAGCCATATGTCTTGAAGGAATATTTTCCCCAAGGAGTTAAGGGAAGTTAGAGGGAAGTTATGAGAAGTTAAGGGACTAATGCCTTTGTGGACATGCCCCAAACTCCCTTTCCAAAAGGGCTGTTGTCTCTTAACTTCCCGAACGACCGAAGGGAGTGATAACTTCTTTAACTTCTATAACTTCTGAACTTAAAAAGGTTAGTGTTTGATTTTGAAGATGACGAAGCAAATAGTTTTTTTTTATTTTCCCAACTGGGGAATTTTTTTTCTCCAGTTAGGGAAGTGATTGAAGATGTCTTTTGGGATCATAATCAAATATTCGTAAACTGTCCTTTATTACGGCATGAATCAGCCACGAGGTTTTTCATCATACCGAATAATTCCTTCCAAATGAGGTCGGGATACATGAATTAGGCTCCACTGACGTGTGCTCCGAGAACAGGGAAAATCATCGGAACGATAGGTTCGTGCATGTCATTTGATGCCTGTGAGAGCAAAAGCGACACAATTTCCGTTCCTTTTCCCAGTTTTGGCATCTTCGGAGCGGTCTTTTTTGAGATATTATACTTCATATTGATCTATTTGTTTCTTGTTAAATGATTGATTATTAGCCTTTTAGAGAGGGAGTCAAGTGGTCTGCTGTTTCTGTTTCAGTTGTTTCAATTAATTTTTTGATGGTTGCGATTTTCCATTTTTTCAATTTTTATTATATTATATATATATTATAACTATATATATATTAAATAGTTATATAATAATAAAGTATAGAAAAAAGAACAAAAACAGAAGTAGAACCCCTCTTAAAAATAACTGAAACAACTGAAACTGAAACAACTTTTCAGCCCCCGTGTCCCTTTTCTCTCCGAGGCCAGTTTATCTCTTCAGCTACCATTCCACGAGCGTTTGTTGGGTGTGGATGACTTCTAAAAAGGGATTTGACTTTTGACACCCTCTGTTTCTGTGTTATTTTGATCAAAGTTATTAAACTTCCACATTTGTGAAAGTTGAGTCCTTATTGTTCTGCGCCGAATATCGGGCGACCGATGTTGCCGTTGGGTGCCTGAACATGAAGCAGGGCTGCAATAGTGGGGGCGATGTCGGTCATGTAGGTGGGACGGGTGGTGGAACCATGCTGGATGCCCCATCCCATGAAGACCAAGGGTATGTGGGTGTCGTAGGGATTCCAGGTGCCATGGTCGGTTCCTTTCATGCCGTGGTCGTAGTGGTTTGGCTTCAGCACGATGGCTACGCTTCCGCTTCGCTCACGGTTGTAGCCGTTGATAATGCGGTATTTCACTTCGTCGGGGATGCTCGCTGTGGCAACCTTCTCCATGTCGCAGGCATACAGCACGTCGGGATCCTGCTGCAGGAGGCTTACTACTCGCTCCTTGACCTTGGATGCGTTGAGACGGGCTGAGCGGATGGCGTCAACGTTGAGGAACACCTGATAGTTCATCACGGTCTTGATGAGGTCGGCTGTCTGTGGATAGTCCTTCGCCAATGCCTCGCGCAGTTTACGGGCTGCAGCCTTGGAATCCCAGCTGTCGGCAGGGATGCGGCGGTCTTGCAGGAAACGGGCGTTGTTCATGGCGCCGTGATCGGCTGTTAGGAACACGAGATAGTTGCCCCTGCCTACTTTCTGGTCGAGGTAGGCGAGGAAGTCGGCAAGTGCCTGGTCGAGTCTGAGATAGGTGTCTTCGGTCTCGATGGCGTGGGTGCCTGTCTGATGGCCTATGTAGTCGGTGCATGAGCAGCTGATGGCCAGGAGATCGGTCTCTTCGTCGCTGCCCAGCTGTTCGCCCTCTATGGCTGCACGTGCAAGGTCGAGTGTCAGGGTGTTGCCGAAGGGGGTGTTGCGGATGATGCCGTAACCGTATTTGCGGTAGAGTGCCGGCAGGGGGAGGGGCAGCATGGGTTTCACACCTTCACGGATGCCGTTTTCGTATGGGGTGTCGTCGGCTGTGCTCTCGGCGTATGTAGCCTTGGGGTAGAGGGTGTTCCAGTCGGCTGAGAGGTACCGTTCGGGCAAGTGCTTGTCGTTGAACGCCCGTACCCATTGCGGCAGCTTGTCCATATAGTAGGTGCTGGTGATGAAGCGGCCTGTGGCATCGTCAAACCAGTAGGCGCCGTTGGGGTTGTGGCCTGCCGGGAGGATAGAGGCGCGGTCCTTGAGCGACACGCCCACCACCTTGGCTCTGCCATTGGAAGCTATTCGCATCTCGTCGCCAATGGTGGTTGTCCAGAGGTTTTGGGGTGACATGAGGCCTGCATCGCTGGTCGAACCGACGGGCTTAACGGTCTTGTCGTCAGTACAATAGACTTTCTGCCCGTCTTTCACAAAGTTGTTGCCGGCAATGCCGTGTATGGAGGGCACGCTGCCGGTATAGATGCAGGTGTGGCCGATGGCGGTGACGGATGGGACGTAGGGCAGGGCGATGTTCTCGCAGGTGTAGCCCTCGCTGAGCATTCGCCTGAATCCACCCTCTGTGTAGCGTTTCTGATAGCGGTAGAGATAGTCCCACCTCATCTGGTCGACGACGATGCCCACCACGAGCTTGGGACGCTGTAGGGTTGTGACCGGCGTGTGGGTTTGTGCAGCCATCCTGCTGCCTGTGAGGAGCATCATGGCGATGATGCTCATAATTTTGATTCTTTTCATCTTTCTATGTGTTTGATTTCTCGATGCAAAGGTACTTAAAATGTGTTGCAATGGTGTTTCGGTGGTGTGACGAATGTGATAATTTGAGGATCTCGGAGAGAAATCTTCTATGAACTCTCCTGAAAAATCTTTTTAACTCTATCTTCACTTTTCTATCATATCTTTGAAATATAAAGCTTATAACTTTGCACTCGGAAAATGACAGGAAGAAAAGCTGTCGTGGTTCCACAAGATGTTTTTAAAAAATGATGTAAGAAAGATAAAATGAAGGTAATTTTTGTGATACAAGGCGAGGGAAGAGGACATCTCACCCAGGCGCTGGCACTCGGACAGATGCTTCGACACGAAGGTCACGAGGTAGTGAAGGTTTTGGTAGGAAAGAGCAAGAACAGGGTGATTCCTGCGTTTTTTCAGAATCAGATAGGTTGCGGGATTGAGCAGTTCTACAGTCCCAACTTCCGTCCGTCGAAGGACAACCGCAGGTTCAATCTGCTGCGCTCCATAGCCTATAATGTCGCCCTGGTGCCTTCGTATGTGGCGAGCATCAGCATGATGCACAGGGTCATCAAGGAGAGCGGAGCCGACCTTATCATCAACTTTTATGAAGTGCTCTGCGGCATTACCTGCAAGCTCTTTCGTATGGGCATTCCCATGGTCTGCGTGGCTCACCAGTATCTCTTTCTGCATCCCGACTTCGAGATGCCTGGCAGGGCGCTCCTGCCCGAGAGCATGTTGAAGCTCTCCACCCGCATCACCTGCGTAGGTGCTACTGCCAAGTTGGCCCTGTCCATACGTCAGTATGATGACGACGAGAAGCAGGCCATCAAAGTGGTGCCGCCATTGCTCCGCAAGGAGGTGAAAACCACGATCCGCCATCATGGCGACTATATCATGGGCTATATGCTCAACACGGGATTCGCAGAGGATGTGAGGGCGTGGCACGCGAAACACCCCCACACTCATCTGCACTTCTTCTGGGACAAGACCGACGCTCCCGAGGAGCTGAAGGTGGACGACACACTGACTTTGCATCGGCTCGACGACGTGAAGTTTCTGAAAATGATGGCTGGCTGCAGAGCTTACGCCACCACGGCAGGATTTGAGAGTGTCTGTGAGGCGCTCTATATGGGCAAACCCTGCATGCTGATTCCGGCTCATGTGGAGCAGAAATGCAACGCCGTAGACGCCGAGAGGGAGATGGCGGGAGTGATGAGCAACGATTTCGACATCGACAAGCTGAAGGCCTTCGCCCACGACTATGAGGAGGATGTGGAGTTCAGAATGTGGGAAAACCACGCCGACAGCCGTATCATGGCAGCCATAGAAAACACTTACGAAGCATATTATCATAGAAAGGAGAACAGAGCTTATGAAGAGGAAAAGGATGATTCTCTTGTTGCTGCTTCTGCCGCTGCTTTTCCTTCTCGCAGTGCATGGGCAGGATAGCAGAAAAGAGGAGCCAAGGGTGGTGTTGATAGCCATTGACGGACTGAGATGGCAGGAAGTTTTTGAGGGTGCACGCCGCGACAGTCTGATGCCTTTCCTGTGGAAGATGGGGGAGGAAAAGGGCTGCATGATGGGCAACCGCAACAGAAAGTCGAGGATGGAGGTGGAAAACGGTATCTGGAAATCGTATGCCGGATACAGCGAGATGCTATGTGGTGTGACCGACGACGAGCACATCTTCGACAACAGAAAACAATACAACCCCCATCGGTCGGTGCTGGAAATGGCTGCCGCATCGCCCGACTACAGGAACAGGGTGAGTGCCGTGGCAAGCTGGGACGTAATGCCTTACATCCTGAACATACGCCGAAGTGAATTGTCCGTTGACTTCCGCTCGAAACATAGGGTGAGTGCACAGGTGAGGCGAGACATCGTAACCCTGCACCGCGCTCAGAAGACACTGGGCGACAAGCATCCAAAACTACTCTTTGTGGAGTTCTGCGAGACCGACTACTATGCGCATCATGGCAAGTGGAAAGAGTATCTCGAAGCAGCCCACAGGAACGACCAGTATATCAGAGAACTGTGGCAATACTGCCAGGGAGACGAGTTCTATCGAGGCAACACCACCTTTATCATTACCTGCGACCACGGCAGGGGAACGAGTCTGGGCACTCATGTCAACTGTGGCGAGGTGGACCCACAGGCGTCGTGGACAGAGCATGGCAAGAAGATAGAGGGAAGCAACCAGACCTGGTTGGTGGCTTTCGGAAAGAGCATACAGCATCTGGGCGAAATGGAGGGCGGACGCATTGTCTACACCAGCCAAGTAGCGCCTACAGTCGCCAAAATTCTGAATGTTCCGTTCATGGCAGACAGGCAGAAAAAAAAGCCTGAGCCTATTCTCAAGATTCTGAAGTAAAAAATAATATGATTGAATTATTCAATGAATGTTTTCCACCCGTCATGGACGGAGTGTCGCTCACAGTAAGCAACCTGGCACGCTGCCTGTATCAGCAGGGGAAAGACGTGACTGTAATTACACCGGAAATGCCTGGTATCGACGAGGCTCAGTTGCCTTATCAGGTCTTACAGTACCATTCGGTTTCTGTGCCGGGACGCCGGCCTTACCGATATTAACATTTAATTGACCGACAACAAAATAGATGGGTCATTTAAGCGTTATTATAGAATAGAGGAGTTATTCAAAAGATTCATCTCAGGAGATTTCTTAGGAATTTAGGAGTTTTTCCAGAAGTTAAGGAGTTAAGACGAAAGCTTTTGAGGACAATGTTTTGTTAAGGAGTTAAGACAAATGTCTTTTTTCAAGAATTAGAGAATTCATATCTGCGCATTTGATTTAATGAGAACCAACGGTCGCTGGCTGAAGGGTAAAGCAATTACAGGAAGCATTGCGTTTGATAATCAACCGACAACGTGCTGCTTATGATTCGAATATCAAGCAAGTTTTCAGCAGCTAAATGGTGGCTTTAGTCGCCCAATTCTCTAATATCTCATTAATTCCATATCAGCAAGAGATTCTCAAATTCTCTAATTCTTGACAAAAATGTTTTTCTTAACTCCTTAGTGACGGTGAAAAAAGAAGGAACAGATATGAAGAAATGGCATTTGTGGTTGGCGGCATCCATAGGACTGGTGGTTATCGCTGGAATGATGATCAGAGAGTTCGATGTGGATGCATTGAGCAGTATCGACTTGTCTCCGGAATTCTTTCTCGGAGTAGGAATGGCTGTGGGACTTTTCGCCTTGCAGAACCTGATGCTCAGTCTGCGGTTTCAGCATCTCTGCCATCGCAGGCTGTCGCTCATGCAGAGCTTTCGGGTCAACGTGCTTTGCGAGTTCACCTCGGCTGTCACTCCCTCGGCTGTAGGCGGTAGCGGACTGGCTTTCGTGTATCTGAACCGCGAGGGCGTGACGATGGGAAGAAGCATCTTCACCATGTTTGCTGCTCTACTGGCCGACGAGGCTTTTCTGGCCGTGAGCTGCAGTCTGCTGTATTTCCTCGTGCCCTCGCATCTGCTCTTCAGTATGGTTGACGGCGTGGGCGTATCGGCCGATGTTGTCAACGAATGGATCAAGGGCGGCGTGCAGGTGGTCTTCATCGTGAGCACGCTTATTGTAGCCGTATGGACAGTCATTCTGTATGTGCTGCTCCTGCATCGTCCACAGAGTTTGGGATGGGTGCTGAAGGCTTGTTGCAAGATTTCTGTGCTGCGCCGATTCCTGCCCAAGGTGGAGAAATTCTCTGTCGACATGACTCTGGCTTCGGAAGAAGCCCGACAGGAAGGATGGCGATTCTGGCTGCTGCTGATGGGGTATACTTCATTGGCTTGGTTGGCACGATTTGCCATCGTCGTGGCTATCCTGCTGGCTTTTCAATGCCATGGAAACATGCTCCTGGCCTGGTGCCGACAGTGGGTGATGTGGATGATTTCCATCCTGAGTCCTACGCCGGGAGGAAGTGGTGTGGCTGAGCTGATGTTCCGCCTGTATTACTCCGACTATCTGCCCGAAGCATCGGTTGCCATCCTTGCCGCCATGCTCTGGAGGGCTGTCTTTTATTATCCCTTCTTGGTGATGGGCACACTGGTGTTGCCCAAGTGGATAGGCAGGAATGGAACCCGTCAGAAATTGAGATAGAGGCGGGCGCTGAGCGCGGTGAAGTTGCCGTCGTCGTTGTGAATGAACTGGAAGGAAGGCTGCACGGCTATGGCCTTGGTGAGTTGTCGTTTCCAGGTGAGTTCCAGCGAGTATTCATCGCCTTGCTGGAATTGGGCGTATTGTCCCGACACGCCGCACTCGTTCTTCGTGTCCAGATAGGCGCCGCCTATCTCTGCATAGCGGTAGCAGGCGTTCTTGCGGCTTGAATTCTCTGAATATTGCACCATGCACAAGATATTCTTTTCGCCCGATGTCCACAACTTCTGCTCTCCATAGAGCCACCAGGCAAAGGTGGTTCGCGCCAATGAATTCTCATCCGTCGAGGTTTTGTTCGGCGTATTCTCATCTGTCGTAGTTCCATTTACTGAAGTTCCATTTGTTTGAGTCATTGTCGAGGCTGTTTCGTCTTCCGTGACGAAGGGCTGCTGTCGGGTGTGAACAGCTATGCCGGCATAATATTCTCCGCGGCGATGGGTGTACTCTATCTGCGAAATATTGAAGATGCCGTCCGTCTTGGGTTTTATCAGGAACGGATTGTCGTGGGCTGTCCAGCCATTGTAGCCTGTGCCGTTGTAAAGGCTGTTGCGGAACGTCCATCCCTTTTTGGTGATGTCGAAGTAAAGGGTGAGTCCTGAAAAGGGATAGTTGGCTATGGGATAGCTGGCAGCCACCGTGGGAAAGATGCCACAGGAGCTGTTGGTAAAGAGCGCCGTGATGGGGGATGTGAAGAAGTCTTCGTTCACATTCCTCACACCTATAAACAGATGGCCCGAGTTCCACTGGTGCATGAAGCCTAAGACGGCAATGGCCGCCAGCATGTTGTCGGCATCGATGTTGGAGAATCCCTGCCAGTCACCAATGACGCTTTCGCCGGTCTTGGCGAGGTGGAGCGTGGCTGCCTCTATGGTGTTTCTGTCGCTTCCTAAAGGAACACTCAGGTCAAGGCGCAACTGGTTGACCCAGTTGGTGTTCTTGTTCATGTCCCATTGCCATTCTGTAGTATATTGTCCGCTCAGTTCCTGTGCCTGCAGCATACTGGTGGCTATACATCCTAAAATAATCAAATAAATTCTCTTCATTCTTAATGTTTTTGTATTTTATTGTATTTATTCTTCTGGCTTAGAAACTTGTATCAGTCTCTTTTTTTTGTGTCTCTTGGTTAGGGTGTTGGGGCTTGCCCCAAGAGTGTGTTTTTTAAACTTCTATAACTCTAAAAATCGTCGGAAGTCGAGTTTCGTGTTTATGATTTCTATTTCTCCGAAGTCGATCATAGCATTGAAGAGTCTTGTCTTTTCTGAATTTTTCAGGTCTTCGGGAGTAAGGTCTTTCTCGGTGATGGCGCCTTGGGCTAAGAGAAATTCACGCTTGGTGCCAGCAAGCAAGGGGTGGGAGGGTGTGAGCCATTGATGTCCGTCGAAGATGGCGAGATTCGTGAACGAGGTATCTGTGATGAGTCCGTTCTTTACGATGACGATGTCATCGCAATCACCTTTCAGGGTTGTCAGTCGATTGATCTCAGAACGGTCTGTACTTTTGTAGCTATAGTCGATGTTGTCAGCCTCGATAACCATTAATGTCTGTATCGTGCGCATGGCATAGGGAGCGTACTCTACTGCTTCTACACCCTGTTCGCTGTAGACTACCCGACACTTGGAAAGCTGCATGTCGGCCCGTGGTGCGATGAGTTGGGCGAGGCTGGGCATGGCACTTAGGGAAGGAAAAAAGTGACGGATGGTTCGCTCCATTCTTGCCTGGTGATAGGGAAGGGCCATGACTTCGCCTTTCTTTATCTTAATGGTTTCTACGAATTGGTTCATATGTTTAATGTTCAATTTTCAATGTTTAATGCTCAATGTTTAATAGTCCTACCTTTTATCCAATAAGGCTGTTGCTTAACTCCTTAACTCCAGAGAACTCTCCTATCGGAATATATATTTTCTGTAACACCTCCAGGAACTCTTTTCGGCAGTCGCTCTTTGAAGTGATTCCTCCACCAGCCTTGAAGTACATTCCATCAGTACCTTGTTCTAAGAATCTGATCATCACAGCCGAGTTGAGCTCGCCATTCTGACAGATGCCCATGATACCTGTGTAGAATCCTCGTTCGTAACCCTCAGCCTCATGGATAATCTGCATGGTCTTGTCCTTAGGAGCACCCGTGATAGAGCCTGCGGGCAACTGGGATTCCAAAATGTCACCAAGATGCTTCATGTAGTTGGCGGGAAGTCGACCGCTTATTTCTGAACTTGTCTGCAGTATGTCACCCTTATTGGTGTGCAGTATGTCGATGTAGCGGTAGCGGTCCACTTTGACGTCATCTGCCACTCGGCTCAGGTCGTTGCGTATCAAGTCAACGATTGTGGCATGTTCTGCTGCCTCTTTCTTGTCTGCCATCAGTATCTCTGCTGCATTGGGTGTGGAGGCTTCGAGTGTTCCCTTCATGGGATAAGAGTAAATCCTTCCGTTCCTGATTTTGACAAACGTCTCTGGAGA
Organism: Segatella intestinalis; assembly: GCF_029348455.1. NCBI lineage: Bacteria > Pseudomonadati > Bacteroidota > Bacteroidia > Bacteroidales > Prevotellaceae > Segatella > Segatella intestinalis. The sequence goes on along the minus strand of NZ_JARJVV010000006.1, from coordinate 146,293 downwards.
GAAACAGACAAACTGATCTTCTCGGCACGGGATGGAAGTGCTCGCTGTTTTCATTCTTTCAGTTCCCGACGGTTCCCTTTTTGTTGAAGTCATTCCTCTCCATAGCAGTTTGTATTTTCCCCGGGCGTGGAGGAAAATGTCGTGGAGCGAGAGATTGCAGCTCACGGGTACCTTACAGGTGAGATTGGTGAGATAGCTGTTTCCCTGCATGATGTTGCGCTTTACGATATCGAAGCTGTGCTTGTAATCCTCGAAGCGGGGCGGCGTCATCCGCCAGGTAATGGGACTGGATAGTGGAGAAGCTATCTCTTGAGATGGATTATCTGTGAGATTGTTCATTCCTTCGAAATCATAAAGGCATATTTCTGGATTGATGTCAGCCAGTGGCTCTATGAAAGCTTGGTTGCCCAGATAGTCGATGACAAAGAGAAAGGGCTTGCCTTCCTTGCCTAATTGATTGATGCGATGGATGATTTCTTTTCTCATATGATGCGATTCTACAATGGGATTATTAGAATAATCAGAATGCAAAGATACGATATTTTTGCGAAATGGAAAAAAAACAGCGTCAAAGAATATGGTTGATGCTAAAAAACAATTGCGAAAGACAAAAAAAAGCGATGACCTTCACAGGCTACCGCTCCAAATCTTCAATAGGTATTAGTTCCTTTTAAGGTAAAAAGATTGTTTTCAGGATAACGATGGCAAAGATACGACCTTTTTTTGATACAGCCAAACTTTTTCTTGTTTATTTTTTGATGTTTTTGCTGTGTGGGCGCACAATTCGCTTTATTAACAGAATTTAACTTGAAAAATTGTGCAATCGTTTACATTAGGCTCCTTTTTGATAATTTTAAGTTAGCGAGTTTTAAGTTGATAAGTGTTATGAAAAAGAAAATAAAAAAAGTGCAAAAGCCGTTGTTCACGACTCTTGCACTTTATTTTTACTTCCTCAACTTTTTGCAGGTGTACGCAAGTTAAGAGAAGTTGTCTTTTGTGAGAAGTTACCACTCCCTTCGATTGTTAGAAGTTAAAGCCAACAACTTTGGAGGAAATGTTTAATTTCTATTCCACTAAAGCATTTGTCTTAACTCCTTAACTTCTTCAACTCCAGAGAAAATCTCCTGAAAAGCCTCTTACTGCTTGTTGTTCTTGATCTTCTCCACGTAGGCGTCGATGACAGCCACGGCTGTGATGTTGACGATGTCTTGCACGCTTCCCTCAGAGTCGGTGAAGTGGATAGGCTTGTTAAGACCCATCTGGATAGGACCAATGATCTCGGCTTCTGGGTTGAGAGCCTGCAGGAGCTTGTAAGAAGCGTTGGCGCTGCTCAGGTTAGGGAATACCAATGTGTTGACATCTTTGCCCTTGAGGCGAGAGAATGGATATTTTTCATCGCGCAATTGCTTGTTGAGTGCGTAGTTGACCTGCATCTCGCCGTCGATGGCAAGGTCGGGGTAAACCTTCTGCATCTCTGCCACAGCCTTGTGAACCTTGACAGGTGAACCTGCAGCATCGGTACCGAAGTTGGAGTAGCTCAGCATGGCGATGACAGGTTCCTCATTGAAGAACTTCACGGTGTGAGCCGACAACTTGGCGATATCGGTAAGCACGTCCTCGTCGGGGTGACGGTTGATCAATGTATCAGCTATATAGAATACTCCCTTCTGGGTGTTGAGAATGTGCATGGTGCCGAAAGTCTTGAACTCAGGACGAATGCCGATGACTTCCTTTGCCACCTTGATCGTGTTGGAGTACTTGGTGTAAAGACCGGTGATGAAGGCATCAGCGTCGCCTTGCTCTACGAGTGACATACCGAAGTAGTTGCGCTCATACATCTTGTCGTAAGCCTCCTCGAAGGTGTAACCCTCGCGGGCACGCTTCTCTGCCAGGTGCTTGGCAAATGTGGCACGACGACCCTGCTCATTGTCTGCACGCATATCGATAATCTCGATGTCGCTCAAGTCGAGCTTCAGACGAGAAGCCACACGGTTCAGACGATCGGGGTTGCCCAGCAAGATAGGCTGGCAAATACCTTCGGCCTTGGCCTGTACGGCTGCTTTCAGCATGGTGGGGTTGCCGCCTTCGGCGAATACCACGCGCTGAGGATGCAGGCGGGCTGTGTCGTGCAACTTGCGGGTGAGTTTTGTCTCCTGACCTAAGAGCTCACGCAGGTGCTGCTTGTAGCCTTCCCAGTCGGTGATAGGTGTGCGGGCTACACCGCTTTCCATAGCAGCCTTGGCTACGGCTGCACTCACCTCTGTGATAAGGCGTGGGTCTACAGGTTTTGGAATGAAGTATTTAGGACCGAAGGTCAGGTCGTTGACGTGGTAAACATCGTTCACCACATCTGGAACAGGCTGCTTGGCCAAATCGGCGATGGCATGTACGGCAGCCATCTTCATCTCCTCGTTGATGGCACGTGCGTGAACATCGAGCGCACCACGGAAGATGTATGGGAATCCGATCACGTTGTTGATCTGGTTTGGATAATCGCTGCGGCCTGTTGACATCAATACGTCTGGACGGCTTGCCATAGCATCCTCGTAGCTAATTTCAGGTACGGGGTTGGCGAGGGCGAAGACGATAGGAGAGTCCGCCATCGAGCGAATCATGTCCTGAGAGAGGACGTTGCCCTTGCTGAGTCCTACGAATACGTCGGCACCCTTCACAGCTTCCTCGAGAGTATGAACATCACGACGGTCGGTAGCGAAGAGCTTCTTCTGCTCGGTCAGGTTCTCACGGTCGCTGGTGATGACGCCCTTGGAGTCGAGCATCACAATATTCTTTACCTGTGCACCCAAAGCCACATAGAGCTTGGTACAGCTGATGGCTGCAGCTCCGGCTCCGTTGACTACGATCTTTACGTCAGCAATATTTTTGCCTGCTACCTCAAGGGCATTCTTGAGACCTGCAGCCGAGATGATGGCTGTGCCATGCTGATCGTCGTGCATCACAGGAATGTCAAGGGTGCGCTTGAGTCTGTCCTCTATATAGAAGCATTGTGGAGCCTTGATGTCCTCAAGATTGATTCCACCGAAGGTAGGAGCAATTTTCTCTACAGCTTCGCAGAATTTCTCGGGGTCTTTCTCTGCCACCTCGATGTCGAACACGTCGATTCCACCATAAATTTTAAACAGCAGACCCTTTCCTTCCATTACAGGCTTGCCACTCATGGCACCAATGTCGCCAAGTCCCAGTACGGCTGTTCCGTTACTGATAACTGCCACTAAGTTGCCTTTGTCTGTGTACTTATAGACTGAGTCTGGGTTTTGCTGGATTTCCAAACATGGATAGGCTACACCAGGAGAGTAAGCCAAACTCAAGTCGGTTTGGGTGTGGTAAGGTTTGGTTGGCTTTACCTCGATTTTGCCAGGTCGATTGTTCTCGTGATAGGCGAGAGCTGCCTCTTTAGAAATTTTTACCATAATTATATAGCGGTTTAAAGTTTTATATTCTTACAAAAATTATGCTTTTTGTGCACAATCTCATATTTTTTGTGCAAAGGTAATAAAAAACTAATGAATAATGGTAGGTTTCTTTGATTTTTTTTGTAACTTTGCGAAGAAAAAAAGTCGAAACAAGAAAGAAAACATTCGAATACTGCAATGAACATAACAAATGACTATAGGCGTGAACTGAAAAGCAAAATTATTGAATACGCCATGAATGAGTTTCGTCAGAGGGGAATTAAAGCTGTGAAAATGGATGAGATTTCTCGGGGGCTTCATGTGTCTAAGCGTACTGTGTACGAGATTTTTGGCGACAAGGAGGAACTGCTGTTGGCTGGTATAAGAGCTCAGGATGAGGAACTTAGAAGAATGCTTGATCAATTTGCTTCTGAGAATAATCACAATGTGATTGATATCATTTGTTATTTCTATCGCGTGCAGATGGAGTTATGTGAGCAGGTGGGCGTCAAGTTTTATGAGGAGATACAGCACATGCCTCGTGTGGTGGCTTACATGAAGTCTGTTCACGAACATGAGGTGGAGGACAGAATGCGCTTCTATGAGTGTGGGGTGAAGGAGGGCTTGTTCCGTAGTGATATTGACTATCCTTTTATCTCGAATGTGGGGTACATCACCATGAATGAGATTATGCACCTTCAGCTTTACCGCATGTATTCCATGCAGACCATCTTCGACAATTTCTTTATGGTCATCGTTCGGGGAATCTGCACGGAGCGGGGACTCGAATTGCTTAACAGAGGAATGGGGCACGCATAGCGGAGCCCTTTTTTCGTGTCCTTTTCTTACTGCTGTTTTTTTACGTTTTTGTCTTAAAAAACTTTGTTCGTTTTTTAGCAAGTTTGAAAGTCGTAGAAATAATATCGAATTATTTGTCCTTGTACAGCCATGACAGGATTTTGTTGATGGTGTGGCTGTAGAAACGGAACCATCTGTACTTGGAGACAGGTTTTCCGCCAAAGCTGAGAATGAATTCACGGAAAGGATTCCTGTGCCAGGGAAGTCCTACATCCATAAAGTAGATGTGGTTATAATCGTGCTCGTAGGCATATTGTATGGCGTTCCATACGACCATGGTGTCAGGATGGAGCATGGAATAGGTCTTTCTTTTGGCGGCTAAGAAGCACAGGTAGGCATTGCCTCCGGAGTAGACACAGGCGCAGCCGCCTATGTTTTTCCCTCCATAGGTGGTAAGGAAAATCTTGGCATTGTGGCTCTTTGCCATTTCTTGGAAATATTGCTCGTTGGGAATATGTCGGCGAGGCTTGAAACGGTAGTATCGTTTCAGCAGTTGATGGAACGAGTGGATGTCTTCCCTATTGGTTGCTGTCTGGGTAATGATACCCTTGTCTTTCAGCTTTTTGATGCGCTGCTGTATTTTCTCTGAGAGCCTTTCCTCGGGCGCCTTGCTGTGGAGCGAGTTGTGAACCTCCTGCCAGACAACGGGGAAGTAGCCATGCTGCCTGAAAGCGCGGTAGCCAAACATTTTCTTTCTGATGCCCGAGAACTCAATGTACAGACACAGTCGGCGGTCGAGCCGCAGAGTGATGGCCTGCAGCATTTTGCAGAAGAGCTCCTCCTTGTAGGCTTCGTTGGCATAGATTCCTTCCTCGTGCGCGTGCGCGTGTGTATATATAAAAGGAGGAAACCAATTTCCCTTTCTGTTCACTGCCACAAGAAGCTGCGCCAAAGTCTGTCCCTCTTTGTTGGAAACTACAACCATATAGGGAGTACAGCCGGGAGTCTGTTCGTAGATAATAAACAACTCACGGCTGTGAAAGTAGTTGCCTTCAAGAAGAGTTGGCAAGTCTTTCGATTTTGTATAAATATCAATACAACATTCGTTCACATGGCAAAAATAATAAATTATTTCTAAAAAAGCAAGTATGATGCCTCTCATATCCAATCTTTTTAGTATTTTTGCACTATTATGAAAGTAATATTGATTGGAGCGGGCCGGTTAGCCACTAATTTGGGCAAGGCTCTCTTGGAGGCAGGACACGATATCCTGCAGGTTTATAGTCGCACGATGGAGTCGGCCAGCGCCTTGGCAACGCTTGCTGGTGGAGCTCCTGTTACCGAAATAGAAAAGGTGCGCAAGGATGCTGATGTGTATATTATCTCAGTGAAGGACAGTGTGTTGCCCGATCTTGTGCAGGCGCTCTGTTCGGGCAGGAGTACGAAGGTCTTTCTTCATACAGCAGGTTCGGTCAACATGGACGTGTTTGCAGGCATGGCGCTTCATTATGGTGTTTTCTATCCTATGCAGTCGTTCTCGAAAGAGAAGACGGTTTCTTTCCATGATATTCCCTGTTTCGTAGAGGCCAATGACGACTATGCCCGCGATGTGCTGATGCAGTTGGCTCAGGGGTTGACAACTAAAATCTATCAGCTATCAAGTGAGGATAGAAAGTATCTGCATCTCTCGGCTGTCTTCGCTTGTAACTTTGTAAATCATTGTTATGCAGTTAGTTATGACATTCTAAAGAAGCATGGTATTCCTTTTGATGTGATGCTTCCGCTTATCGATGAGACAGCCCGTAAGGTGCATGTGCTTACGCCTCAGGAGGCTCAGACAGGACCTGCTGTCAGGTACGACCAGAATGTTATTCGTGCACAGTCTTCGCTCTTGCGCGACAATCCCTTGCTCAAGGACATCTACGAGCGTATGAGTATGAACATCCACAGAATGAGTGAGGAGAAGTAAACAGAATACGATTATGATCAATTACGATTTGACAAAGATAAAGACCGTGATATTTGATGTCGACGGCGTACTTTCACGACAGACCATTACCCTCTCTGCCGCGGGAGAACCCCTGCGTACAGTCAACATACAGGATGGTTATTCCATCCAGTTGGCTCAAAAATTGGGGCTCCGAATCGCCATCATAACAGGTGGCACCACCGAGGCCGTACGTAAGCGTTATGCCGGACTCGGAGTGGAGGATATTTACATGGGGTGTGCTGTCAAGGTTACTACCTATAAGGATTTCCTGACCCGTTATGGTCTGCAGGATGAGGAAGTTATCTATGTGGGTGACGATATTCCTGATTACGAAATCATGCGCCTTTGCGGATGTCCTTGCTGTCCTGCCGATGCCTGTCCCGACATTAAGGGCATTTCCGCCTATGTGTCATCGCGCAAAGGAGGCGAAGGTGTGGGACGCGACATTATAGAACAGGTGTTGCGGGCACAGAACAAATGGCTAGCCGATGCTAAGGCGTTTGGATGGTAGAGGGATAAGGTGTTTGATAAGTATGTTTGGACGTTCATAATTCTGGGTTAAAGAAGATAAGATAAATGAAATATAAAATCATATTAGCGAGCAATTCGCCTCGCCGTAAGGAACTTTTAGCAGGACTCGACTTTCCTTTCGAGGTAAGGGTGATGCAGGGTATAGACGAGAGTTTTCCCGATACGCTGAATGCGTACGATACGGCTCTGTATATAGCTTGCAAGAAGGCTGATGCCTATCAATCACTTCTTGAAGAAGGTGATGATAACTTGTTGGTTCTCACTGCAGATACGGTGGTGATAGCACCATCTGATGGTTTTCTGAACGACCAGGAATGCAAGGGTGTTATCTTAGGTAAGCCTCACGATGCAGAGGAGGCTTACAGCATGTTGCGTATGTTGAGTGGAAAGACCCATCATGTGGTGACGGGCGTTTGTCTCACTACACGTGAGCTGCAACGTCAGTTCTCCGTAGTGACCGAGGTGAGTTTCAAAAAACTTGACGAGCAGGAGATCAACTATTATGTAAATCATTACAAACCCTTCGACAAGGCTGGTGCCTACGGCATCCAGGAATGGATAGGTTACGTGGGATGTGTGGGTCTCAAGGGCAGTTATTTCAATGTGATGGGACTGCCTGTGCAGCGCATTTATGAGGAACTCCGAAAGATGGAGGAACTGAAGAAATGAAGCGGAATCTCGTGGTTGCAACAGGATGTTCTTGCAGCCTAACTGGAGTAATTTAGATTTTTTAAAATAAGATTTTCCTCTATGTCGTAAATAATAAGTATCTTTGTGCGTTTTATGTAACTAACGAGTATTATGACAGACGACGTAAAGGTTCGGGTGAAGAAGGTCTTGGACGATTATCTTGAGGCCTGTCAACACCGCAAAACCCCTGAGCGTTATGCTATTTTGGATGCTGTGTACAGCATTGACAAGCATTTCACGCTGGAAGAATTGGGGGAGTATTTATCAAAGAGTGGCTTTCGTGTAAGCCGTGCTACGCTTTACAATACGATTCATCTCCTGGTAGAGTTGAAGCTTGTCGTAAGGCATGGATTGGCGCAAGGCACTAAGTACGAAGCGTCTTTAGGGCGCGAGAATCATGTGCACCAAGTGTGTACGGTTTGCGGAGGTGTGACCGATATTGACGCACCTTTAGTGACTCAGGCCATTGGACAGACGCAGTTGCACGATTTCAGGTGTGATGAGTTTGCACTCTATATCTACGGACTCTGTGCTGCCTGCCAGAACAAGCAGAAAGGCAAGGCTGCCGGTCTGTGAACATGGTAAAGAAACTTGAATAATAACAATATATAAAAATGAACACAGGTAAAGTTGATGTCCTGCTCGGATTGCAGTGGGGCGACGAAGGTAAGGGAAAGGTGGTTGACGTATTGACCCCTAAGTATGATGTCATTGCACGTTTCCAGGGTGGTCCTAATGCCGGTCATACCTTGGAGTTTGAAGGCCAGAAGTATGTGCTTCGCTCCATCCCATCAGGTATTTTTCAGGGTGGCAAGGTAAACATCATTGGTAATGGTGTGGTATTGGCTCCCGACCTTTTCATGCAGGAGGCCAAGGATCTTGAGAAGAGCGGTCACGACCTGAAGAGCCGTCTCTATATCTCTAAGAAAGCACATCTCATCATGCCTACTCATCGTGTGCTCGATGCTGCCATCGAAGCCTCTAAGGGTAAGAACAAGGTGGGAACTACAGGCAAGGGCATTGGTCCTACTTATACCGACAAGGTGAGCCGTACTGGTCTGCGTGTTGGCGATATTTTGGATAACTTCGAGGCTAAGTATGAGGCTCATAAGGCAAAGCACCTCAAGCAGATAGCTTCGCTCGGTTATACTGATTTCGATATCACAGAAGTAGAGAAGACCTGGATGGAAGGCATCGAATATCTGAAGCAGTTCCGTATGGTAGACAGCGAGGTGGAAATCAACAAGGTGTTGCGTTCTGGCAAGGATATTCTTTGCGAAGGTGCTCAGGGAACCATGCTTGATGTAGACTTCGGTTCTTATCCTTTTGTCACTTCTTCCAACACTATTTGCGCAGGAGCTTGCATCGGATTGGGCGTCGGTCCTAACAAGATAGGTAATGTATATGGTATCATGAAGGCTTACTGCACACGTGTGGGTGCTGGTCCTTTCCCAACAGAGCTCTTTGATGAGACTGGTGCCAAGATTCGTGACCTGGGGCATGAGTATGGTGCGGTGACAGGTCGTGAGCGCCGTTGTGGCTGGTGCGACTTGGTACAGCTGAAATACTCTGTCATGGTGAATGGTGTTACCGAACTGATCATGATGAAGAGCGATGTACTCGACAGCTTCGAGACTATCAAGGCTTGTGTGGCTTATAAGTTGAAGGATGGCACTGTGACAACCGATTTCCCTTACGAAATTGATGATGTAGAGCCTGTTTATAAGGAGTTCAAGGGCTGGAACACTGACATGACCCAGTTTACATCCGAGGACGAGTTCCCACAGGAGTTCAAGGACTATATAGCCTTCGTAGAGGAATTCCTCGAGACACGTATCGGCATCATCTCTATCGGTCCTGACCGTGCTCAGACCATCGTACGTAAATAATACGTAAATAATTTGATAGTGTTTAATGTTTAGTGTTGATGGTTTACTTTCTGAGTAAATCATTGCGTTAGGCATTAAACATTAAACTTTAAACAACATACAGAATTAAATGGCTCAGAAACCAAGTATTCCAAAGGGAACACGCGACTTCGGACCTGTTGAGATGGCTAAGCGCAACTACATCTTCGACACCATCAAAGAAGTCTATGCCCTTTACGGATTTCAACAAATAGAAACCCCAGCGATGGAAACACTTCAGACGCTGATGGGTAAATACGGTGAAGAGGGGGACAAGCTGCTCTTCAAGATTCTCAATTCTGGCGACTATATGAACAAGGTGAGCGACGAGGATCTTCATTCTCTCAACTCACTGAAGTTGGCAGCCAAACTCTGCGAGAAGGGGTTACGCTACGACCTTACAGTTCCTTTCGCACGCTATGTGGTACAGCATCGCGAGGAGTTGCAGTTGCCTTTCAAGCGCTATCAGATTCAGCCTGTATGGCGAGCAGACCGTCCACAGAAGGGTCGTTATCGTGAGTTCTATCAGTGCGATGCCGACGTTGTTGGTTCCGTCTCTTTGCTCAACGAGGTTGAACTGATGCAGATTGTTGACACCGTATTCACTAAGTTCGGTGTACGTGTGTGCATCAAGATCAACAACCGCAAGATCCTTACTGGCATTGCTGAGGTGATAGGCGAGGCAGAGAAGATCGTAGACATCACAGTCGCCATAGACAAGCTCGACAAGATAGGACTCGAGAAGGTGAACGAGGAACTGCGTAATGACGGAATCTCAGAGGAAGCCATCGAGAAGTTGCAGCCCATCATCTCACTTTCTGGCTCTAATGAGGAAAAACTGGAGGTCATCTCGCAGGTACTCGCGGGTTCAGAGACAGGACTGAAGGGCGTAGAGGAGACCCGCTTTATCCTTGATACGTTGAAGGCCGTAGGTTTGAACAACGAGATAGAGCTCGATCTTACCTTGGCTCGAGGATTAAACTATTATACAGGTGCTATCTTCGAGGTGAAGGCGCTCGACACACCTATGGGAAGCATCACGGGTGGTGGTCGTTACGACAACCTTACAGGAATCTTCGGACTCCCAGGTCTCAGTGGTGTAGGTATCAGCTTTGGTGCCGACCGTATCTACGATGTGCTGAATGCACTCGACCTCTATCCCAAGGAGGCTGTCAATTCTACTCAGGTGTTGTTCATCAATTTTGGCGAGACCGAGACAGCATACTGTCTGCCCATCGTGGGCAAGCTTCGCCAGGCAGGAATCCGTTCAGAAATCTTCCCCGACAAGGCAAAGATGAAGAAACAGATGAGCTACGCTAATGCCAAGAACATTCCGTTTGTTGTACTTGCGGGTGAGAATGAAATGGCTGCAGGCAAAGTGACTCTCAAGAACATGGAAAGTGGCGAGCAGACCCTCGTAACAGCTGAGGAACTGATTGCTACCGTGAAGTAGGAGAGAGGCGATTGCCCTTTACATTGAAAACAATAAGTAAATTACTTTTTACATAGCCCTCTGGTGTGAGGGCATAACTATTTCATGTCCATGGGCTGCGTGAGTAGGTCATGGATTTTTACTCTAATAAAACTAATAACAGAACAAAAAAATATGAAGAAAAAACTATCACTTTTATTATGTCTTGCAATGACGCTGTTTGTCATGACGTCGAGCACAAAGATTACAACTATCTTTGTTATTGGCGACTCTACTGCAGCCGAGAAATCTAACTTCAAGGACAATCCCGAGCGAGGCTGGGGAATGGTGTTGCAGGGATTTTTCGATGACAAGATATTGGTTGACAATCATGCTGTGAATGGTCGCAGTTCCAAGAGTTTCATCAATGAGGGACGATGGCAGAAGGTTCTCGACAGACTGAAGCCAGGTGACTATGTGTTCATCCAGTTTGGTCATAACGACGAAAAGCCTAAGCCCGATCGTCATACAGATCCGGGGTCAACTTTCGATGCCAATTTGCGTCGTTTCGTTGAGGAAACCCGTCAGAAAGGCGGCATTCCTGTATTGTTCAACTCTGTGGTTCGTCGTTGCTGGTATGCTGAGAACCTGAAGAATGACGACGATGAGAAGCTTCGCAAGACTGTGTTCGATGGAGAAGAGAAAATCAACAGCGACACCCTTATCGACACTCACGGAGCCTATGTCGTAGCCCCACGCCGTGTTGCTCAGGAGTTGAATGTTCCTTTTGTTGATGCTACAAAAATCACGCACGACATAGAGACTTCTCTCGGTATTAAGGGGAGCCGCAGCCTGCATATGTGGTATAAGCCAGGCGAGGTTCCCAGTATTCCTAAGGGCCGTATGGACAATACCCACTATAATGTTTATGGCGCGCGCATCATAGCTGGAGCCTTGGCAGATGCTATTGGTAAGGCTGTTCCTGCTCTCGGAAAGCATGTCCGTCACTACGATTATGTGGTGTCAGCAGAAGGCCGTGGCAACTTCATGACCCTTCAGGATGCTGTTAACGCTGTGCCTGCTGGTAAGAAGACAACTATCCTCATTCTGGGTGGCAAGTGGAATAAACCCACGGGCACTCAGGGCAAAAAGATAAAGTACGTGAAGTACTGGGGTGCTAAGGTGAAGTAAGCGCTTCATCCTTTACTGCAGGGAAATGATGGCAGAGTTTTCTCTGTCCAGCATTTCCCTTTCTTTTGCATTCTTTTTACTTCAATAAAAGCTGCGCCCTGATGAGCTAAAGCACAAGATTTAGATTGTGTCTTAGTTCTTCAGGGCGCATCTATCTTAACGGGCGCAAGAACTTAGTTCAACGAGCACAAGAAGTTAACTTAATCTATTCATGAAGTTAACTTAATCTGGTCATGAAGTTAACTTTATTTGGTGTCAACACCGGTTAGAACGCCATTGTCATCCGATAAGAATAAGCTTCCTTACTCCTTAAAGATGCACGTTGTTACTCCCAGAAGAAAGTATGACTATAGGTCAATCTTAGCCATGTTGAAAGATGAGATTTTGCCGTCGGGTGAGACGGTGGCTGTAATTTTGAATGTGCCTTCCTGGGTGCTGCCGTCTGTGCGGCTTACATCCTCACGGGCAGTGAACACTACCTGATACTCGTATTCCTCGTCGCCAATCTCTCGTTTCTTGATTTGATAATCGTTGTTAAGGCGCCAGTTCAGATTGGTGACGTCTTCTTTATACAACTTGTGCATAAAGGTGAGCACGTCGTTCTTGGTGGCGGCAGTCTTGCCTAAAAGTGAAGATAGGACATCTTCGCAGGTAGAGGTGAGTCCGTCCTCGTTGCGCGAGTTGATGCTCTGGAAGAACTTGCGGAATAGACTGCTGACCATTTGGCTCTCTTCGGGTTGCAGGTCGCGGCTCAAGGCTTTCTTCATGGCGTTCTCTGCCTCTTCGATATGTGATCCGTCGGTGTGCTGGTCGAGGTAAATCTGATAGGCTTCAGCCGTGTCTGCTTTCTTGGCTACCTGCCAGTCGATGGAGTCGATTTTGTTCCACGCCTCCTGTCTGTGGGGCGAGTTGGGGTATTTCTGCAAGTAGGCTTCTATTGCCTCTTTTGAACCGCTCACCATGGCGTTGGTCCAGTCGTTGTCTATGGTCTTGAGGGCGTTGAGGTGCGACATGATGGAGTCGATGTGAGCCTGGTCGGCATCCTTGTAGGTGTCGAGATAGCTCTGAAGAACGTCCGGATCGTTGCTCTGCATGGCGTATTCGTAGGCTTCCTCTTCCTGTTGCTCGTTGGCGTTGTGATAGAAATAAAAGAGTGTGCCACAAACAATGAGTGCAAAGATGAACGAGCAAATCAAGATGGTGCGGTTGGACTTCTTCTCCTGTTTGTCCTCGTTGGCAGCTGGTGATTCCGGAATAGGAGGAATGATTGTGTCTGGTTGAATTGTAGGAACTGGAGGTGTTGTTGCTCCTTTCTGCGTCGTTGGTACAGAAGGAGTGGCAACGCTTCTTGGGTTAGGACAATGACAGTTGGGACACATATTCAGATTGCTGAAATATGCAGTGCCGCAGTTGGTACAAGTGGTAATCTTGCCAGCTATCTCTACGCCACAAGTAGGACATGTGGGTGCTTTGTCGCTAACGGGGTGTCCGCATTCTGGACATTTTATAATCGCCATTTTTATTATGTTTTTTAGTTGAGTGTATATTCTTAAAATGAGATTTTCCGGGAGTTAAGACAACTGTCTTTTTTGCTGGGGATGCCAGGCATTTGTCTCCGCACTTAACATAGACCTTTACACATCCTGTATTGAGATGTATTTGGTTTTAACTTTTCTAACTACTTTTTTTATTTTACATACTTGGAAAGTTGAGTCCTTGTATTGATAGGTGAATGTTTATCGGTGCCGGAATCTGATTTCCCTGAGCCTGTGGTTGCCCATGAACCGGCTCTTGTCCACATATCCGTTGACTCCATTGAGTCTGCCTTTACCCGTGTACTGCCACATCTCGAAGTCGCGTCCGTCCTTAAGAACAGGTGTGCGCTTGGTGTACTGCGCAATCATGAGTTTATAGCTGTCGAGCTTGCCCAGAAGGTAATGATCGTAGAAGTTGGCTCCGGTATAAATGAGCGGCTTCTGCTTGTAGGCTTTCTCTACAAGCAACAGAAACTTGAAAAGGGAGTCGCAGAATTGCTCTGTGTCCATTCCGCTCTTTGTCTCGACGTCTATCATGGGCAGCAAGTCCTGATCGCCTGGACGGCATTGAGCCATGAAGTTCTCGAGCTGTGTCTGCTGTGGAATGCGAGCACGGTAAAAATGGTAAGAACCAACCTTGAGTCCGTATCTGTGGGCAAGGTCTATATTCTGTTTGTATTTGCTGTCTACATTGGTCCCTCCCTCTGTAGCCTTGAGATAAACATACGCCATTTTGGTGTTGTCGCCTACGGTTTCCCAGAACACATTTCCCTGATAGTGGCTGAGGTCGATGCCATGCACATGCTGGCAAGTATCCTCACACTGTACGAGCTGTACGAGCTGTGCGTGGGTGCTGAGGGTGAGTAGGGTGGTGATAATAGTTATGATGATTTTCTTCATAACTGCAAAGTTACTAAAAAACATGCTATCTGCCACCGAAGAGTGTGATTTTTTAGATATATTTTACTCTTCGATTTCAGAAAGCGAGTGGAATACCTTGTGGGTAAAGTTGCTGATGGTCTCAATGGGGGCATAAGTTATGTAGCGTATGCTTCGTCTGAGGCTCTTGCGCATGGTGCCTCCTGTTGTACGTACAAAGCCAGTGGCAGTCTGTTCGAACTCGATGTCTTTTGCCTCCTGCGTGTTGTAATAGAGGGAGCGTAGGGTGAGTTTGTAGGCGCCTTTTTCCACTCTGCTTACAAAGGGAATCTCGTCTTTTTCGAAGTCGAAGAAGGTGATGAGCACGCTGCCCTCCAGTTGAGCCATGCGCTGGATGTGGAGTTTGCGTAGCCAGGATTCTAACTTGATGAAGTCAACCTTGTCGCCTCTTGTTCTGAGGTATTGTCCCAACTGGATAATGCCTCTAATACTGATTCCATTGGCGAGAATTCCGTTGATGTTGCTTACCAGTAAGCGCAACAGATAGAGCGTCTCAATGGAGGTGTCGATGGAGTGGCGCTCCTCTTTTTGAATCTTGATGAGTCGTCTGTTCAGGAAACTATTGTTCATCAATACAGCTCCGGCAGGAACGGCATTGAGATTCTTCATCATCTGGGCTATCTTCTTTTTTTTGAAGACAGTCATAGGCTCCAGTTCTTCTTTGGCTCCGAAGTTGTCGGAACGTAACTGGGCGAAAAGGTTGCGCTGCAAAAAGTCCATTCTTTTACTATATTTTTAGGGGGTGTAGGTAATTATTTAATTTTGCAAGTTCAGAAGTTATCAAAGAGTTAAGCTAACCTCTTTTCTTTATCAGCTGTAACGCCGTGGATATCTGAACAGAATGGCCATTAGTGCCGCAACGCCTATGGCCATGGGGTAGTAGAGATAGGGAAGAATGTCGATGGGGCTGATGTGTGCCAGTCCTGCTGCCAGGAGCATCTGTACGCCGTACGGGATGAGTCCCTGCACGCAGCACGAGAAAGTGTCGAGGATGCTTGCGGCCTTTCGGTTGTCGACTCCGAACTTGTCGCCTATCTTCTTGGAGATATTTCCCACGGTAAGAATCGCTACGGTATTGTTGGCCGTACAGAGGTTGACGAACGACACTAGGGCAGCAATCGAGAGCTCGGCTCCCCGCTTGTTTTTGACGTGAGCAGTTATCTTGCTGATGATAAAGTTGATGCCTCCGTTCTCCCTGATGGTTTCGAGCATTCCACCAGCCATCATGGCAATGATGACGAGTTCGCCCATGCTGATGACTCCGTTTCCCATGGCCGAGAACCAACCGAAGAAATCGTATGAGTTCGGGATTCCCATGAGGTTTTCGATGATGCCTATGGCTCCGCAAAGAAGAGTTCCCTTAGTGAGAACAGCCATCACGTTCATGCCGGCAATGGCTGTGACGAGAACCAGGAGATAAGGAATCACCTTGATGTATTCTACCTCTGCCACCTGCGTAGGAGCCTTGGTTTCTGCTCCCATGATGGCGTAGACGATGAGTATGATGATGGCAGCGGGAACGACAATGAGCGAGTTGATGCGGAACTTGTCGCTCATGCGGCATTCCTGCGTCTGCGTGGCCACCACAGTGGTGTCGGAGATGAAGGAGAGGTTGTCTCCAAAGTAGGCTCCACCCACAATGACAGCTACGGTAAGCCCTATGTTGGCGTCTACCGAAAGTGCCAGTCCTGCAGCAATAGGAACGAGTGCTACTACTGTGCCCACACTTGTTCCGATGGAAAGAGAGATAAAACAAGCCGCCAGGAAGAGTCCTGGCAGAATCATGCTGGCAGGAAGGATGCTGAGAGCCAGGTTGACGGTAGCATCGACAGCTCCCATGGCCTTGGCAGATGCAGCAAATGCTCCTGCCAGCACATAAATCCAGAGCATAAGCATCAGATTACTGGCTCCGGCTCCACGGCTGTAGGTGTCGATGCGCTTCTTGATGGGCAGTCCTCCTGATATTGCCACAGCATAGATGCTGGAAATCATGAAAGCCACCGTAAGCGACAGATTGTCGCCCGAGCCGTTGCTCCTTACCGAATGGATGGTAAAGACAGCTATCAGCAGTATTAACAGAAACAATGGCGAGAGTGCCAGTAATCCTTTCTTATTGCTCATTTTTTAGTCTGTTTATTCACTTTATTTACAGCGTTACGCCGTTCTTGAAGATTGAGATTTCGCGATAGCCGTTGTACTCGTTGCGAGCTTCTTCGCCATTGGCTACTGCGATAATCTTGTCGATGAACTTGCGTACCAAGTCCTTCATTTCAGTACCTTCCACCAGTTCGCCTGCGTTGAAGTCAATCCAGTTTGGCTTGTTGCGGTAGAGGTTGCTGTTGGTGGAAATCTTCATGGTTGGTACGAAGGTGCCGAATGGCGTACCGCGACCAGTGGTGAAGAGAACCAGCTGACAGCCGGCAGAAGCAAGGGCTGTGGAAGCTACGAGGTCGTTGCCTGGTGCAGAGAGAAGGTTCAGACCCGTTGTCTCCAAACGGTCACCATACTGGAGTACACCGCTGACTGGAGCGCGACCGCACTTCTGTGTGCAACCGAGAGCCTTGTCCTCGAGTGTAGAAATACCACCCGCCTTGTTGCCTGGAGAAGGATTCTCGCCTACAGGCTCACCATGAGAGAGGAAGTACTCCTTGAAGTCGTTGATGAGGTGAACTGTCTTGTCGAAGAGTTCCTTGTTCTCGCAACGGTTCATCAGGATGGTCTCAGCGCCAAACATCTCAGGCACCTCGGTGAGGATAGAAGTTCCGCCCTGTGCCACGAGCCAGTCGGAGAACTCGCCTACCAATGGGTTGGCAGTAATTCCGCTGAATCCATCTGATCCACCGCACTTCAAACCTACGCGCAGTTTGCTGACCGAAACCTCCTGTCGCTTGTCTTCCTTGACCTGAGCATAGAGTTCGCGGAGCAGTTTCATGCCTTCCTCGAGCTCGTCGCCTTCCACTTTCTGAGTTACCAAGAGCTTGATGCGGTCTTTGTCGTAGTCGCCCAGCATCTTCATGAACTCGTCTGGCTGGTTGTTCTCGCAACCCAGGGAGAGTACGAGTACGGCGCCTGCGTTAGGGTGAAGACAGATGTCGCGAAGCACTTTGCGTGTGTTCTCGTGGTCGCCCGAAAGCTGAGAGCAGCCGAAGTTGTGGTGCCATGCGTGAATAGCGTCGATGCCCTCGCACTTGGTTTCCTGCTTGAGCAGGTCGACGAGCTTCTCGGCAATACCGTTCACACAGCCTACTGTAGGAACGACCCAAATCTCATTGCGCACACCTACCTCGCCATTCTTGCGTACATAGCCCTTGAAAGTACGGTTCTCGTTCTCGATGTTCAGGATCTCCTCTACAGGATTGTAGGTGTATTCCAAAGTTCCGGCAAGGTTGGTCTTGAGGTTGTTCTCGTTGACCCATTCTCCCTGCTTCAGGTCTTTCTTTGCATGACCGATAGGGTAGCCGTATTTCAGAATATTGGTTCCTTCAGCAGCATTGTCGATGAGGACTTTGTGTCCTGCTGGGGTGTCTTGTAACAAGGTGATGGTCTTGCCGTCAACCTCGATGATCTCGCCCTGCTTGAATGGGCGGAGACAAACCACTACCGAGTCGGCAGGGTTGATCTTGATAAAGCTTGATTGTTTCATTTTTTTGTAGGTTGTTTTTATATTGTTTTTTATTTCGTATGTGAGGGAGTTCTTAGAGTTGAGTTCTGCGGTAGAAGTCCACGTTTTCCTTCATTAGAAGCTCGATGGGCATGTAGTTTACCGGAGTAACTTTCTTTTTCAGCACGATGGCCTGGAAGAGAGTATCGATGCACGCATAGCCTTGCATGTAGGCATGCTGGGCGATGAGGAAAGATATGCTTCCCTCGCGCAGGCAGCGGGCGTTCTTCTCTACCATATCGTAACCCATGATCTGGATGTTGCGTCGGTTGGTCTTCAGCAGAAAGTCGCCCACGATGTGTGCCTTGGATGTCAGGGTGATGCAATGGTGTACCTGTGGGTTGGAAGAGAAGAACTTCTCCAGCATTTTATTGTATTCGGCACGAGTTCCGTTGAGTGGCAGGTCGAGGTCGGTAACCTTCACGTTAGGGTAGTGGTCGTGCATGTAGTGCAGAAATCCCACTTCTCGGTTGTCCTGCTGCTTACTCATCACGCGTCCGTCCTTCGTCTGTCGCATGAGCATGATTTCCGTCTCCCTGCAGGCAATCATCATCAGCATCTTGGCTGCAAAATATCCGCTGCAGAAAGAGTCCTGTCCGTAGAACGACAGGGGCTTGAGGTCGGGCATGTAGGAGTCGAGAAGAATGAAGGGAATGTTCTGCTCGTGCAATTGGTCGGTGAACTCTCGTGTGACATCGAGTGAAGATGGAACGACAACGACACCTTCGGGCTTAGCCTGTATGATCTCGTTGGCTTTCTCACGGAACGACTCATCGCTGGAGCGTTCGAAGAAACTGATTTCCACGTCGATGTGGAAGTCTCGCCTGGTGTCCTCGCATTTTCGTGCCCCTTCTTCTATCTCCTCCCAGTAAGCCTCCGACTCGTGCTTTGGCAGCAGCATGTAGAAGGTGTACTGCTTGTTGTAAGCCAGTGCGCTGGCGTACATATTGGGCTGGTAGTTCATCTCCTTGAGAGCCTGTTCTACCTTCTTGCGGGCTGGTTCCGAAACATTGGGGCGATCATGTAAGACCCGGTCTACGGTACCTACAGAAACGCCAGCTTTTTCAGCAATGTCTTTGATTCTGATTTTTTCGGCCATTCTCTTTCTTCTTGTTTGTTTTGTTAGCGGCTCGCGCGTACCTTAATATATTTATGTAGGATTGTGCGAAGCCACAATGTGGATAGTTCTTCTTATTCGTATATTGTGTTGTGTGCGACCACAACAAGTTATTTTTGGGGCAAATTTACAATAAAAAATCGAATTGTGCGAATGCACAGCGTGTTTTTTGCTATAAAAACAAAAAAAAAGTCGTTTTTATTTCTTTATTCAAGAAAAAAGGCTTATTTTTGCCCCAAGAAACTTCATCATAGAAGAAATGAAATCAAGAAATTCCTTATAGGCGAAATAAATTCAAGTAATAACAAACAATAAATTAAAAACTATCAAACAACAATGGCAAAAATTGTAACATTAGGTGAGATTATGCTTCGTTTGTCACCCGAAGGCAACGATCGCTTCATTCAGAGTGAGTCATTCCGCATCATCCCTGGCGGTGGTGAGGCTAATGTGGCTGTCAGCGTAGCCAACTATGGTCATGATGCTTACTTCGTATCTAAGTTGCCAAAGCACGAGATTGGTCAGATCGCCCTGAACGCTCTTCGTCGTTATGGCGTAAATACCGACTTCATTGCCCGTGGCGGTGAGCGTGTTGGTCTTTACTATGCAGAGACAGGTGCTTCTATGCGTCCTTCTAAGGTTATCTACGACCGTGCCCACAGTTCAATCGCCGAGGCTGATCCATCTGATTTCGATTTTGATAAAATCATGGAGGGTGCTCAGTGGTTCCACTGGAGCGGCATTACTCCTGCCATCAGCGATAAGGCTGCCGAGTTGACCAAGTTGGCTTGCGAGGCTGCCAAGCGTCATGGTGTGACAGTATCTGTAGACCTCAACTTCCGCAAGAAGCTCTGGACTTCAGAGAAGGCCATCTCTGTCATGCGTCCTTTGATGCAGTATGTTGACGTTTGCATCGGTAACGAGGAGGATGCTCAGCTTTGTCTTGGCTTTAAACCAGATGCTGACGTAGAGGGCGGTAAGACCGACGCCGAGGGTTACTATGGTATTTTCCAGGGCATGATGAAGGAGTTCGGTTTCAAGTATGTAGTTTCTACATTGCGTGAGTCACTCTCTGCTACCCGCAACGGCTGGAAGGCTCTTATCTACAACGGCAAGGAGTTCTATCAGAGCAAGCACTACGACATCAACCCAATCATCGACCGTGTAGGTGGTGGTGACTCATTCTCAGGTGGTTTGATTCACGGTTTGCTGACCAAGCCAAATCAGGCTGAGGCTCTCGAGTTTGCTGTAGCAGCTTCTGCTTTGAAGCATACTATCCCTGGCGATTTCAACCTGGTTTCTGCTGACGAGGTAGAGAGTCTGGCTGGTGGTAACGCCAATGGCCGTGTACAGCGATAATTTCTGAACTTGCTAAAGTTCAACTAAACATTAAATAATAAACAATAAACATTATATAGATAATGGCAAAGTTTAGCAAAATGCAGGTCATGGCAGCCATGAAAGAGACTGGTATGGTTCCTGTATTCTTCAACAAGGATATTGAGATTTGTAAGAACGTCATCAAGGCTTGCTACGAGGGTGGTGTTCGTGTATTCGAGTTTACTAACCGTGGTGACTTCGCTCACGAGATTTTTGGCGAATTGGTGAAGTGGTCCGACAAAGAGTGCCCAGAGATGATTCTCGGTGCTGGTACTGTAGTTGATGCAGGTACAGCTTCTTTGTACCTCCAGTTGGGTGCCAACTTCATCGTAGGTCCTAACTTCAACCCAGAGATTGCTCCTGTCTGCAACCGTCGCTTGGTTCCTTATTCACCTGGTTGTGGTTCTGTAACCGAGATCAACAATGCTCAGGCAGCAGGTTGCGACGTAACCAAGGTATTCCCAGCAGGCAACGTAGGTGGTCCTTCATTCGTTAAGAACGTGATGGCACCTTTGCGCTGGAGCAACATCATGGTAACAGGTGCTGTAGAGCCAACCGAGGAGAACCTTACTCCCTGGATCAAGGCCGGTGTTCTCTGTGTAGGTATGGGTTCTAAGCTCTTCCCTAAGGAGACCGTAGCTGCTGGCGACTGGGCTGCTATTACAGCAAAGTGCCAGGAGGCTTTGGGGTACATCGCAAAGGCTCGCGCTTAATATGCGTGTATAATATTGGAGATTCGTAGAGTCACATATTATCGTTTATACAATAGCGCTATCACCTTTCTGATGATAGCGCTGTTTTTCTTTTCAGCTTGTTCGCCGTCGCATAAGGGCGAAGTAGATGAGCTGAATTCTCTTTCTTATGCTTATCATTACCGTAATCTCGATTCTGCCAAGGTTCTGGCACATAGGGCTTTGAGGCTTGCCGATGACTATCCTGCAGGTTACGCTGAGGCGCACAACAACCTGGCTTTCGTAGCCATAGCCAAGATGGATTACGAGCAGGCTCGCCGACATTTGCTAGAGGTGGAACAGCGCAGCGACAACCAGATAGAGATTCTTGTTGCCCACGTACAGAACATGCGCCTTTGCCAGCGCGAGTCGCGCAATAAGGATTTCTATGCTTATCGTGAGAAAGCGATGCGCCTGCTCCGCCGTATTGGTGAGGAAGCCGACAATCTGCCTCCGCGCGAACGTAAGCGTGCCCTTTATGCCCATTCCGAGTTAGACATCGTTGCCGCTACCTATTTCTATTATGTAGGTCAGGAGGAACCCATGTTGCAGGCTCTAAACGATATTGATGCTGAAGCCTTGGAGGCAGATACGGCTCAGTATCTCAACTATTTATACAATATTGGCGCTGGAGGAGCCATCGTCAGCGGAACAGCTGAGGAAATCGGACAGGGCGAGTTCGACTACCTGATGCGATGCTTTATGCTGGCCTGTTCAGGAACCCCTTATCCCTATTGGCAGGCTAATGCTTTGCAGGCCCTTAGCGAGCATCTGCAGAGTCCCAGTCTGCGCAGTTACCTGATTCGCAACAACAGTCCTTCCATTAAGTATCTTAATATTGACCAGGTGCCCGACAGCTTATTGGCAGGCAACCTGGCCCAGATGGCGCTCAATCTGTTCTCGTCTTACGGCGATGTTTATCAGACAGCCGGAGCTTACCGAACACTGGCAGAATGCTACTGGGCCATAGACGACTACCGTTCGGCAGAAGACTGTCTCAACCATGCGCTCAACGACAATAAGCGCATCAAGGCAGCACCCGACTTGGTGGCCTCCATTGCTGAGCGCCTCTGTCTGGTCTATTCTGCCATCGACGACAAGCCACACAGCGATTTTTACCGCAACATGTATCTCGACCTGCAGGAGCGAACCCGACAGGACAAGCAGTTGGAAGCCCGTGCAGCCGTGCTCGACAACAATGCTGTGCTGCTCAACTGGATGATAGCATCCGTGATAGGAATGATCGTTCTTGTGGTGTTCCTGCTCTATCTCTTCGACAGGATGCGCCGCAGGAATGTGCACCGTGGCTCTATCACCAAACTGCTTAAACCCTTACAGCAATGGAAGGATAGCAATGCTCAGCACATCAGTGAGTTGAACGACAGGAAGGAGGATATAGAGGAGAAACTGCAAATGACGCTCTTCCACGTGAGGGACAACAAGAAACGCCATTTGGAGCAACGTGCCAAGGTGGCATTGGTCAACAGCATAACGCCCTTCATCGACCGCATGATTCACGAGGTGGACTGCCTGAAACACCGCGACGAACCCGACTCGGTGAAGAAGGATAGGTACCAGTACATCTCAGAGCTGACTGCCAAAATCAACCAGTACAACGAGGTGCTTACCCGGTGGATCCAGATGCGGCAGGGAACTCTTAATCTCCGTATTACGAGTTTTGCGTTGCAGCCCCTGTTCGACATTGTGCTGAAGGGCAAGATGAATTTCGACATGAAGGGCGTGGAACTGGTTGTAGAGCCCACCGAGGCAGTGGTGAAGGCCGACCGTACGCTGACGCTTTTCATGATTAACACCATGGCCGACAATGCCCGCAAGTTCACCCCTCAGGGTGGCCGTGTGATGGTGAGCGCCTCGATAGCTGATGCTTATGTGGAAATCTGCATTACAGACACGGGAGTAGGCATGGACGATAAGCAGTTGGAGCACGTCTTCGACCGCACTTATACAGGTGGTCATGGTTTCGGACTTCTCAACTGCAAGGGTATTATAGAGAAATACAAGAAGGTGAGCAGCATCTTCTCAGTGTGTTCGATTTTTGCCGAGAGCGAGTTGGGCAAGGGCAGCCGCTTTGTCTTCCGCCTGCCCCGGGGAATAGGCGGTCGGTTGAAGTCGCTTTCCGTAGGACTCGTAGGTCTGGTGGGCTTGATGGCGATGACGTGCCTGCCGCAGCAGGTTGTTGCCCAAAATACACTCCGCCATCAGCGCGACAATGCTGCCAACCATCGTCTCCCGCTCAATCTGCAGCGTGCCGACGTCTTTGCCGATTCGGCTTATTTCTGCAACATCAACGGCGAGTACGAGCGCACCCTCCAGTATGCTGACTCAGCCCGCAGTTACCTCAACCGCCATTACCTGTCGCTTCATCCTGGCGGCAAGGTGCTGATGACAGCCAGTCCGAGCGACGTTCTCCCAGCCGAATTGTTGTGGTACAAGGACAGTCTGCCCACTAATTATTATGTTATTCTCGACCTGCGTAATGAGAGCGCCGTGGCTGCTCTTGCCCTACACAAGTGGGACCTCTATCGCAGCAATAACAAGGTCTACACCCAGCTCTACCGCGAGATGGGAGCTGACTCTACGCTGCCAGCCTATGTGCGCACCATGCAGCTGTCGGAGAACTCGAAGACGGTGGCCATCGTGCTGCTCATCCTCCTTCTGCTGCAGTTGCCTTTGGCTTACTATTTGCTCTATTATCGCCATGTACTGACCTTCCGTTTCGCCGTGGAGAAGGTGAATGAAATCAACCGCATCCTGCTGAGTGACGCTACCGACGAGGTGAAGTTGCAGCGCATCAGGCAGACGTGGAACAAGCGGGGAGTGAGGCTTCATGGACTGAATGCCCAGTTGGGCGATGTAGTTGACCAGATAGAGCAGGCGCTCCAGGAGAGTATGCGGCGTACAGCAGTCGAGACCTACGACATGGAGATGACAGAAGACGAGTTGCATAAAGCGGAGTATGAGAATGGGCGTCTGCACGTGTCGTGCTCTGTGCTCGACAACTGCCTTTCCACGTTGAAGCATGAGACGATGTATTATCCTTCGCGCATCCGTCAGCTCGTAGAGAACGATCCTTCCGATGTGCAGTCGCTTCATGAGTTGGTGGACTATTATAAGTCGCTCTACACCATGCTCAGTGCCCAGGCGATGGAGCAGGTGGAGCTGAATGTGAAGAACGACAAGTTCCTTCGCCAGTATCTTTTCGACCTTCTCACCTCGGGAGCAGGAAAAGTGGAAGTCAGGGTAGAGGACTTGCCCGATTCGCCTTATGCTGTCTGCCGGGTAGAGATGCAGGAAGTGGATTACGATGAGCAGCTTCACCATCGGCTCTTCACTCCTCTGACTCACGACATGAAGTACCTGCTTTGCCGGCAGATTGTTCGCGAAATAGGCGAAGTGACCAATCTGCGTGGTTGCGGAATCTCAGCCAGGTCGAGTGCAGCAGGCAAGCTCATGATCGAAATCGTGCTGCCCAAGAGTATGGCTCAGGAGAATCTTCAGGAGTTATTTCCTAGAAGTTGAATCCTGTCCCCATTGAAAACTTCTCAAAAAAGATAAAAAAGTAAAACAATAATAATATGGAACCATTTAAAGTAATCATTGTCGAAGATGTACCCTTGGAGCTGAAAGGCACAGAGGGAATCTTCAAAAACGAAATCCCTGAAGCTGAGATTATAGGAACGGCTGAAAGCGAAACCAGTTACTGGCGCCTCATCAAGCAGCAGGTGCCCGACCTTGTGCTGCTCGATCTTGGACTGGGCGGTTCCACCACCATTGGTGTGGAGATCTGCCGTCAGACCAAGGAGACTTATCCTGCCCTGAAGGTGCTTATTTTCACAGGCGAGATTCTGAACGAGAAGCTGTGGGTCGATGTGCTCGATGCAGGTTGCGACGGTATTATCCTGAAGAGTGGCGAGCTGCTGACGCGTGGCGATGTGGCGAGTTGCATGAGCGGCAAGAAAATGGTGTTCAACCAGCCTATCCTTCAGAAGATAGTAGACCGCTTTAAGCGAAGTGTCAACAGCCAGCTAATGCGCCAGGAGGCTTTGGTCAACTACGAGATTGACGAGTACGACGAGCGTTTCCTGCGCCATTTGGCGCTGGGCTACACCAAGGAGCAGATTACGGGTCTGCGCGGAATGCCTTTCGGCGTGAAGAGCTTAGAGAAGCGTCAGAACGAGTTGGTTCAGAAACTCTTCCCTGACGGCAACAAGGGTATTGGCATTAATGCCACCCGATTAGTGGTGAGGGCTTTGGAACTTCACATTCTGGACGTAGACAATCTGAAGGCAGATGAGGATTAATAAGTTGATGGCATGGGTGGCGCTGCTGCTCGGAGTGGGGCAGGTGGTGCTTATTCTGACGTCGTGGCTTCTTACAGCTGCGATGCCTGAGAGTTTTCCGCGCTCCCTGCTTAGCGCCGAGGGTATCCGTTGGTTTTTCGGTCGCTTTGTGGGCAATGTGGAGTCGCCCTTGCTGGTGTGGCTTCTGCTTTTCTCTTTCATGCTTGGAGCCCTGCAGCACAGCGGCATTCTGCATTACCGATCCTCCGAGTACCGCCAGCGCATCGCCATGCGTTTGGCTCTCTTCGAGGGCATTTTCTTTTTGCTGTTGATATTGGCGCTTGTGCTGGTTCCTCACGCCATCCTGCTCAATGTGATGGGGGGCCTCTTGCCCAGCAGTTTCTCTGCCAGTATCGTGCCTTACTGTTGTTTTTCCCTGATGGTGATGAGTGTCAGTTTCGGTGTGATGAGCGACCGGATGAAGGGCGTCGCCTCCGTCTACGAGGCTCTTGTCTCGGGCGTTGGCAAGATGGGCGGTTTGCTGCTCATCTATGTCATTGGTGCCCAGCTCTACCACAGCATTATCTTCCTCTTCTCAGCCTGATAAGATAAGAGAGTGATTTTAATATGACGGAATTTTAGCGAGCCGCATGCTGTTTTTTGTGTGCAGTATGCAGTAGTCTTGTCTAAAATGTTTATCTTTGCGGCAGCATGTTGATAAATATTAAAAACTCTTTCGCAAATGGGGAAGTTAAAGAATTTAAAGAAGTTAAGAATTTAAAGGAGTCAAGACAAATGCTTTATGGCTCAGTATACAGCCAAAAAGGCTGTTGGCAATAACTTCTAACGACCGAATGGAGTAATAACTTTTTTTACTTCTATAACTTCCGTACATTCGAAACTTCAGTTAAAAATCAGAAAAGTAGTATGAACATAGAATCAATTCGAGAGTATTGCCTCTCACTCCCCCTCGCAACAGAGGCTTTCCCATTTGATGAGCGGACCTTGGCGTTTCGCATCTTCGATAAGATTTTTGCTTGTGTAGATTTGGAGCGTCCGGAATGGGTTACGATGAAGTGTAATGCCGATTACGCCGTCGAACTCCGGGAGGAGCATTCCGAGATAGAAGGTGCCTGGCATTGGAACAAGAAGTATTGGAACCAGGTGAATCTCTATGGTTCGCTGGAAGATGATTTCATCCTGGGATTGATTCGCCACAGCTATTCCGAAGTGGTGAAGAAGCTCAAGAAACAGGTGCGGATGGAGCATCCGGAAATCATGGAAGTGAAGGAATAAACAAATGATGAAAAAAGGAAAAAGAAGACTCTGAATTAGCAATAAGAAATGCTGATTCAGAGTCTTCTTGTTAATATATAATTCCTAATTTTTTTAGTCTTGATTGAATCGCTCCTTTCGAACGCTCCATGATTTCTGCTATTTCTTTTATAGTTTTTCCTTCATTATAAAAGTTTATCAGA
The DNA here is from genome assembly GCF_029348455.1 of Segatella intestinalis. Classification (NCBI taxonomy): domain Bacteria; kingdom Pseudomonadati; phylum Bacteroidota; class Bacteroidia; order Bacteroidales; family Prevotellaceae; genus Segatella; species Segatella intestinalis. The sequence continues at coordinate 119,223 of NZ_JARJVV010000006.1, read as the reverse complement.
ATATCATCTGCTACTTTTTCCCATGGGAGATAGGCGTTTCCATGTTCTTTTCTTTTTTCTTCTAATGTATATGCTTTTTAGGTGTTTGGGGTGTAGGAACTTTATCCAGAACCCTGTATTCCCAATCTTCAATCGTTCTGGTTTCGGTACTGAAACTGATACCTATCTTTACGAGTCTTCTGTTGTCAGCCTCGAAAGAAACCATGTAGCCTTTTTCGTCTATCTGGGCGAGGACTTCCTTGGCAGGCTTGTTGATTTTTATCTCGAAGACGAAGATGGTGTGGGGCGAGAACTTGGTGATACCCGTGATGAAGGCGAATCTGATGTATTCATCATTTGCCTTGATTGGGGCATAAAATTCCTGTATGACGGTTCTGATTTCTGCTAGCCTGTCCTCATAATAGGGAAAATCATTCATTTTTTCTGTAGTTTGGGTAATGCGTGTTTTCGGGAATCTTCGTATCTTTGCACTCGGAAATGATGATCATCATATAATCATAACTATAAGTACAAAAAATAAGTATAAAAAATATGTATATTGAGAAAATAAAGTCGCCAGCCGACTTGAAGAAGCTGGATTTGAAGGAGTTGCAGGTGGTGGCTGATGAAACCAGACAAGCTGTGCTGAACCGTGTGAGCAAGCATGGCGGTCATGTGGGGCCGAACCTGGGATTCGTGGAGGCTACCGTGGCGCTTCACTACGTTTTTAATGCGCCAAAGGATAAGCTCGTGTTTGACGTAAGCCACCAATGCTATCCGCATAAGGTGCTCACCGGACGAGCTGCGGGATTCCTCGGCGATGTGGATGACATGAATGCCATTTCGGGCTATTCTTCTCCTGCCGAATGTCCGGAGTATGACAATTTCGAGGTGGGGCATACTTCCACTTCCGTGAGTCTTGCCACCGGTTTGCAGAAGGCGCGCGACGTCAAGGGAACCGATGAGAACATCATCGCCATTATCGGCGACGGATCCCTTTCGGGCGGCGAGGCTTTTGAGGGACTGGATGAGGCTTCGGAACTCGGCACGGGCATCATCATCGTGGTGAACGACAACGAAATGTCTATCGCCGAAAATCATGGCGGAATCTATAAGAACCTGCGTGCCTTGCGCCAGAGTAACGGCACCTGCGAGCACAACTGGTTCAAGGCGTGGGGCTTTGAATACAAGTACCTGGAAGAGGGTAACGACATCGAAAAACTCATCCAGGTTTTCGAGAGCGTGAAGGGTACGGATAAGCCTACCGTGGTTCACATTCATACAGAGAAAGGGCATGGTTTTGCGCCAGCCGTAGCCAACAAGGAGGCTTGGCATTGGGGAATGCCTTTCAACCTGGAAGATGGCAGCCGACCAAGAAGAAATGCCGATGGAACTCTTCCGGAGGTTGCTCCAACAGAGGATTACGGTACATTATTCTCTGACTGGATGCTGGGCGAGATGAAGCAGGATAAGACCCTCATCGCCGTAACCGCCGGTACTCCTGCCGCAGGCGGATTTACTGCCGATAAGCGCCAACTGGCTGGCAAGCAACACATCGATATGGGAATCGCCGAAGAGCAGGCAGTAGCCATGATTTCGGGAATGGCGAAGGGCGGATTGCATCCGGTTTGGACCGTTTACAGCACCTTTATCCAGCGTACCTACGACCAGATAGCGCAAGACCTCTGCATCAATTCCAATCCTGCCGTAATCAACGTGGTAGGAGGCGGAGTGAACTCGATGAACGACATCACCCACATCTGCCTTTTCGATATTCCGATGCTCTGCAGCATTCCGGGGCTCATCTATCTGGCTCCAACCACCTGCGAGGAGTATTTCGCCATGCTTCGCTGGAGCATTCTGCAGGACAAGAAGCCTATCGCCATCCGCGTGCCAAGTAATGGCGTGGTTCATACTTCTGAAACCGTTGATGCTGAGTATGGTTACGAGGCAAAGTACAAGGTGATGCACCAGGGCGAGAAGGTGGCAGTCATCGCCGCCGGTTCGTTCTATCAGAAGGGCGAGAATGTAGTCCGCCTGTTGGCTGATAAGGGTATCGATGCAACGCTCATCAATCCTCGTTATCTAAATGAGGTGGATGCCGAGACGCTGGATAGCCTGAAGGCAAACCATCAGTTGGTGGTAACCTTAGAGGATGGATCGAAGGATGGCGGCTTCGGAGAGCGCATCGCCTCTTACTATGGCACTTCAGAAATGAAGGTGATGGTGGGCGGCATCAGGAAGGGACTCTACGACAGATACGATGTGAAGAAGTTGCTTTCGGATAATCGCCTGCTCGATGAGCAGATTGTGGAAGACGTTTTGTCAGTAATTAATGATTAGTTATTAGTTAGTCGGCATAGTTAGTTTTTATTTAACGAGAAATCCAAGCCGGAGAATCATCTCCAGCTTGGATTTCTTCTGTTTTATCATCGAATGTTTGTCTAAATCTCAATCATTATCTCAATCATCATCATCGTCATTATCGTCATCATCATCATCCCAATCTCTGTCGTGCTTCCATTTCTTCTTGTCGTGCTTCCACTTCTTCTTGTCGTGCTTGTGATGCTTGTGATGCTTGCCTGGCTTTCCTGGTCCGTAAGTTTCATGGGTTCCGCCTGGCCATCCCGGTCTTCCGTAGTTGCACTCAGGGCAATGGCGGCGCTTGTCGTGTCCCCAGTTATGCTTTGGATACTTGGTGTAAATATGGTGAACATACACATGGTTCTCCCAGCCGATAGGGCGATAGAAATAGTAAGAGTCCTTGAATCTCTTCCATTGTCTGGCGGTCATCATGCGCTTGAGCTGCTTGTTGCGATAATGCCAGCCGTAGGCATCGATGTCGCGATAGCTTCGGATGCCGTCCAGATAGGTGAAGTTGATGTTCAGGAGATTGTTGCGCTGGGCTTTGCTCAATCCCAGTTCCACCACCATTTTGTCTGTGATAAAACGAGCTTCTGCCTGAATGTTCGTCAGTCTCTGAGCATTCATAGATGTTATCATCATCCATGCCGCTACGATTGTCATCATGATTCGTTTCATAACTATCTTCTTTTTAAAGGGTTATTACTGTATTTATTTTAATTGAAGAAGCTACTTGTAGCCGCTATCAACTTTTTGATGATGCAAAGAAAGTGCAAATGAGCACAATGAAAACTTGCTTTCAAATTGTCGAGTGCAGCCTTTCTTCTAACGTAGTGCAAAGATAGATAGAATAGCAGAAAAAAGCAAGGGGAAAACCATAAACCATCGTATGATTTTCCCTAAAAGCATCGGGGAGATTCCCTAACCGATTGATTTTCAAGAACTAACAGATTGCGTTATCTGTCGTGACGCTTCATTACCACTCAACCTTTTCGTCCAGGATAACGCCATCAGCAGCAATCGTATCATCGGCAGTAAAGGTTTCGCCACGATACTGCACGCAGAGCATCAGCAGCGGCTCTGTGTCATTGTTGCGAACAGAGCGCTTGCCGGCAGGAGCCACTCTTACCACGCTTCCCTCCTGAATGGGGAATACCTCGCCATCAACCTGGAACTCGCCCTTGCCACTCAGGAAGAAATACAGTTCCTCGTGGTTCTTGTGAGTATGAAGGAAGCCAGTCTCTGTGCCAGGAGCAAAACTTTGGAATGAGAACTCGCCACCAGTAGCGTTCACGCTCTGACCTCCGAATATCTTTCCGGGAATCTTAATCTCAGGACCCAACTGCAAGGTGTAATCCTTGATATCACTCATTTTACCAAAATCAACGGCTGTAAAGTTGGCAGCCTTTGCAATAGTCTTTGTTTCTTTCATCTTGTTCAATTATTTAAATGTTCATACTTTTGGATTGCGGTGCAAAGGTACTACAAAAAAAACGTTCCCGCAAGAAGGCACTTTGGGGTGGGATAGTTACCCGGAGGTAACTATTGCGATGGAATGGGAGGAAGAAAAATCAGGCGTTAACTCAGATTAACTTTGGATATTTGGTTACTATTGGAATATTGGTTACTTTTGTAGCCTATTGCAGATAATAAGGTAGTTACTGCGACTGAAAAGAAAAAGTATATTATTAGGTAAGAATAGAGATTATGTCAAGAATGATAAAGGAAATGGTCTTCCAGGATTGTCCGATTCGCAATGTACTGGCTCGCATTAGTGACAAATGGTCATTGCTCGTTATTTACACGCTGAATGTCCACAAGGAGGAGCCGCTTCGCTTCAACGCCCTCCGCAAGCTCATCCCCGATATTTCGCAAAAGATGCTCACCAGCACCTTGAAGGCCCTGGAGACGGATGGCTATGTAAACAGAAAAGTGTATGCCGAGGTTCCCCCAAGAGTGGAGTATTCACTTACCTCTCGAGCAGAATCTCTGATTCCTATCATGAATGATCTGATAGGATGGGCGAGCGACAATATGGTTGCGATTTTGAAGGATAGAACTAAAGCTGTATAAGGATTTTGTAGATTCAAAATATTTTGTTTAGCATACAGAATATTTGTCTTTTAGAATACCCTGACTACTCCATTTCTGACTCAGTATAAACAAAAAAGTGGAGCTATCCGTGAGGACAGTTCCACTTTTTTTGTTTATATTGAACTTAACTCCCATAACTACTCAGCACCCTATTGAAAACTTTGAATAGTAAAGGCTCTAAATGAAAGCGGCTTCGATAGTCAATGAAGCCTATTTCATAGAGCAATGAAAGCGGCTTCGTAAGCAGTTGAAGCCTATTCCTCCTGAGTCTTATTTGTTCACCACGTTGATGGGGTGTCCTTCGATGAATGCCTTGACGTTGGCAGCCACTTGCTTGTTGAGACGGGTGCGGGCTTCGAGCGTTGCCCATGCGATGTGGGGAGTGATGAAGGCGTTGGGCTCACGGAACAGGGGATTGTCCTGACGGGGTGGCTCCTGACTCATCACGTCGGCACCATAGGCGGCAAGCCTTCCCTCGTGAAGCGCCTTTGCCACAGCCTCCTCGTCGACCAGCGGACCGCGGCCGGTATTGATGAGGATGGCAGATGGCTTCATCTTCTTGATGCTCTCATCGTTGATGAGATGATAAGTGTCGTCGTTGAGAGGGCAGTGGAGCGAGAGAATGTCGGAAGTAGCCAGCAGTCCGTCACGGCTTACCTTGGTAATCCATTCGGGTAGGTCGGTGGCGTTCTTGCTGGTGCAGGCGCATACGTTCATTCCCATGTCGCGTGCGATGGTGGCCACCTTTATACCAATGTTGCCCAATCCCATGATGCCCATCTTCTTGCCTGCCAGTTCCATGAGGGGAGTGTCCCAGTAGCAGAAGTCTTTGTTGTAGGTCCAACGGTCGTTGCGGTTTTCCTGCGTGTAATGTTCCACACGGTTGGTAATGGCGAGGATGAGGGCGAAGGTCATCTGCGCCACGCTGTCGGTGCTGTAGGCAGGAATGTTGGTTACGACAATGCCGCGTTCTTTGGCTGCCTGGATGTCGACCACGTTGAAGCCTGTGGCCTGTACGCCGATGTATTTGAGTCGGGGCAACTGTGCGATGGTCTCTGCATCCATCTGTACTTTGTTGATGAGGATGATGTCGGCGTCTTTGGCACGTTCCACCTTTTCGGCATCGGATGTGCGGGGGTAGACAGTCACATCACCCAGTTGCTTGAGTGCATCCCAGTTGAGGTCGCCTGGATTTGAGGCGTAGCCATCCATGATAACAATATTCATAAGCTTGACAAAAATGAAAGAAGTTAAAGAAGCATTGCAGAGCTTCTTTAACTTCTGTATGGTTAAAAAAACGTTTTACGAATCTACTATGTTTAGTAGCTACGAGCGATGATGACACGAGCCACGGCAGGCTTGCCGCTTACCATGTCGACACCAGGAGTCTGCTCGTAGGCGAAAGGCACGCAACGGATAGTGGCCTGAGTCTCCTCCTTGATCTTAGCCTCGGTCTCGGCAGTACCGTCCCAATGGCAGAGGAAGAAGCCGCCGTCCTTGACACGCTCCTTGAACTCCTCGTAGTTGTCGCACTCGTAGACATGAGCGTCGCGATAGCTGCGTGCTTTCTCGAAGATGTTGTGCTGAATGTCGTCGAGCATTTCCTTCACGCGCTCCACGATACCGTCGAAGCTGACAGACTCTTTCTCCAAGGTGTCACGACGCATGATCTCGATGGTGTTGTTCTCCAGGTCGCGGCCACCCATGACGAGGCGTACAGGAACACCCTTGAGCTCGTAGTCGGCAAACTTGAAGCCAGGACGCTTGTTGTCGGAGTCGTCGTACTTCACGCTGATGCCCAACTCGCGCAGCTGGTCGATGACGGGCTGCAGCTTGGCTGTGATCTGCTGCAACTGCTCATCGCCCTTGTTGATAGGAATGATGACCACCTGTACAGGAGCCAGCTTTGGAGGCAGTACGAGACCGTTGTCGTCGCTGTGGACCATGATGAGCGCACCCATCAGACGGGTAGAGACGCCCCATGAAGTAGCCCATACGTACTCGGGCTTGTTCTCCTTATTAAGATAGGTGACGTCGAAACTCTTGGCGAAGTTCTGACCCAGGAAGTGGGAAGTACCGCTCTGAAGGGCCTTGCCGTCCTGCATCATTGCCTCGATGGTGTAAGTGTTGAGGGCACCGGCGAAGCGCTCGGTCTCGCTCTTCACACCCTGGAGAACAGGGACGCCCATGTAGTTCTCGGCGAAGTCGGCGTAGACCTTCAGCATCTCCTGAGCCTTGGCCTCAGCCTCTTCCTTCGTGGCGTGGGCTGTGTGACCTTCCTGCCAGAGGAACTCTGAGGTGCGGAGGAAAGGACGGGTACGCATTTCCCAGCGCATCACGTTGCACCACTGGTTGCAAAGGATAGGGAGGTCGCGCCATGAATGGATCCAGTTTTTGTAGGTGTTCCAGATGATGGTCTCGGAAGTAGGACGGATGATCAGCTCTTCGTCGAGCTTGGCTGCTGGGTCGACGTCAACGCTCTTGCCGTCTTCCGAAGCCTTGAGACGATAGTGTGTCACCACGGCGCACTCCTTGGCGAAGCCTGCCACGTGCTCAGCCTCACGCGAGAAGAAACTCTTGGGGATGAGCATAGGGAAATATGCGTTCTGTACACCTGTCTTCTTAAACATCTTGTCGAGCTCTTGCTGCATCTTCTCCCAGATGGCGTAGCCGTATGGTTTGATGATCATACAACCGCGTACTGGAGACAGTTCAGCGAGGTCGGCTTTCATTACCAAGTCGTTATACCACTGGCTGTAGTTCTCAGCACGCTTGGTCAAATTCTTTAGTTCTTTAGCCATATTTATTTTTAGTTTATGTATTTTATTTTCGAATGTTATCTTTTTCAGGAGTTAAGGGAGTTAAAGAGTTATCGCTCCCTTCGGTCGCTGAGGAGTTAAGACAAATGCCATGAGGTTTTAATTTCAAGTCCACAAAAGCTGTTGTCTTAACTCCTTTAACTCCTTAGAAAATCTCCCGAGAAACAAGAGTTTTAGGGATTCCCTCCCACTATAGTAGGAGTTTTCCCTTGGCTCTTTTTGCAAATAGCCTTAAATTTGCATGCAAAATTACAAAAAAATATTAGAAAAGACTCCATGTTGGAGAAAAAAGAGTTATCTTTGCATTTAAATTAACGAAATATATAGGAGAAAAGAGTATGAAAAAGATGAAATTTCAGGTAGCAGCCCTTTCTATGCTGCTGGTTTTGGGTAGTTGTCAGACTAAGACGGGCACGGGTGCAGCCATAGGTGCTGGTTCGGGTGCGGCTCTGGGAGCTATCGTTGGTGGACTGCTCAACAACAGTCATCGTGGAACCGGTGCCCTCGTGGGTGCTGCCATTGGTGCTGCTGTAGGTGGTGGAGCCGGAACTCTGATTGGCAAACACATGGACAAGGTGGCTGAGCAGGCCAAGCAGGTGGAGAACGCCAAGGTGGAGCAGGTGACCGACGCCAACGGACTGGCTGCTGTCAAGGTGACCTTTGATTCAGGAATCCTTTTCAAGATCAATAAGTTCGACCTCAACGCCAACGCCAAGAACGACCTTGCCAAGTTCTCTCAGGTATTGAAGAACAATACTGATTGCCAGGTTGACATCCAGGGTTATACTGACTCAACTGGTAACGACGGAATCAACCTGCCTCTGAGTGAGAACCGTGCCAAGGCTGTTTACAATTATCTCACCTCTTGTGGTGTGAAGGCAAGCCAGTTCAAGAACGTGGCTGGTTACGGCTCAAGCAACCCTGTAGGCGACAACAGCACCAAGGCTGGTCAGCAGGCCAACCGCCGTGTGGAGGTTTACCTCTATGCAAGCCAGGCCATGGTTGACAAGGCCAACAACGGTACTTTGAACTAATGAACTGAATCCAACGGGCCGTGGACGCATTCTTTGTGCTCCCCGGTCCACATGAGTAATCATTACGATGATTCTAAAGAAAATAAAGAAAATATTGAAATGGGTGGTGGTGCTGTTTTTCAGTACCACCATTCTTGCTGTTGTGGCCTATCGTTTCATCCCGGTCTACATCACGCCCCTGATGGTGATAAGGTGCTTTCAGCAAGTGGCTGAGGGCGAGAGTGTTACCCTGCATCATCATTGGGTTTCGATGGACAAGATTTCGCCCCACATGCCCGTGGCGGTCATGGCAAGCGAGGACTCCCGTTTTCTGAAACATCATGGTTTCGACTTCAACGCCATAGAGAATGCAGCCCGCAACAATGCCCGTGGCGGAAAGGTGCATGGAGCCAGTACCATCAGTCAGCAGACGGCAAAGAATGTCTTCCTGTGGCCCGGTCGCTCGTGGACCCGAAAGGGATTCGAGGCTTACTTCACCTTCATCATAGAGATGATGTGGAGCAAGCAGCGCATCATGGAGGTTTACCTCAACAGCATCGAGATGGGCGACGGTATTTATGGTGTGGACGCTGTGGCTGAATACCATTTCGACAAGGAGGCGAACGACCTCTTCCGTAGTGAGTGCGCCCTGATTGCCGCCACTCTCCCCAATCCCCGCAAGTTCAACTCGGAGCATCCCAGCCGCTACATGCGCAAGCGACAGAGGCAGATAGAGCACGAAATGCGCTTCATTCCCGCCTTTCCGAAGGAGGGAGAAGACCTTGACCCCAATACTGCTGTGGGAGGATATAAATAATGAGTAGTAAACATTAAAAGAATGGATTTATTGAACGACCTGAACGAATCGCAGCGCAAGGCTGTGGAATATATTGACGGACCTTCGCTCGTGATTGCCGGTGCAGGTTCGGGAAAGACCCGTGTGCTTACCTATAAGATCGCTTACCTCTTGCAACAGGGAGTGAAACCCTGGAGCATCATGGCGCTCACCTTTACCAACAAGGCTGCACGAGAGATGAAAGAACGCATCGGCAAACTCGTGGGACAGGAATTGGCGCAGCATCTCTATATGGGAACTTTCCACAGCATTTTCTCTCGCATTCTCAGAGCCGAGGCTCAGCACATAGGTTTCACCAACAACTTTACCATCTACGACGAGAGCGACTCGCGCTCGCTCATCAAGACCATCGTCAAGGAGATGGGACTCGACGAGAAGGTCTACAAGCCTGCCTCCGTCCACAGCCGCATCTCTATGGCTAAGAACAACCTGATGAGTGCGGAGAACTACGCCCGCGACAAGGAATTGTATCAAGCCGACCAGCGTGCCAAAATGCCACGTGTGGGAGATATTTTCATTACCTATGTGCAGCGTTGCCAACAGGCCAACGCCATGGATTTCGACGATCTGCTGACTCTTACCTTCAAGCTCTTTCAGGAGCATGAGGACATCAGGAAGAAATATGCCGACAGGTTCGACTTCCTCTTGGTTGACGAGTATCAGGACACCAACCACGCCCAGATGCGCATCGTGATGCAGTTGTGCAAGGAGAAGGAGCGGGTTTGTGCCGTGGGCGACGACTCGCAGAGCATCTATAGTTTTCGTGGCGCCAATATCGACAATATTCTCAGTTTTCAGAGCCGGTTCAAGGAAGCCAGACTCTTCAAGCTGGAGCAGAACTATCGCAGCACGCAGAGCATTGTGGAGGCGGCAAACAGCCTGATCAAGCACAACAGCAATCAGATTCCGAAGAATGTTTACAGCAAGAACGACAAGGGAGAGAGCCTGATCTACAAACCAGCCTACAGCGACAAGGAAGAGGCCCTGATCGTGTGTCGCGAGATCAAGCGCATCAAGCGTCAGGACGACTGCCAGTACAGCGATTTCGCCATCCTCTACCGTACCAATGCCCAGAGCCGAAGCTTCGAGGAGGAGTTCAGAAAACAGGGCATTCCTTATCGCATCTATGGTGGACTCAGCTTCTTCCAGCGCAAGGAGATCAAGGATGTCATTGCTTACTTCCGTCTCGTGGCGAATCCCGACGACGAGGAGGCTTTCAAGCGTATCATCAACTATCCCTCACGAGGAATTGGCAATACGACCGTGGCAAAGATTGCTGCCTGTGCGCTCGACAATCATGTGAGCTTCTGGCAGGTTATTTCCTCGCCCGAGCATTATGGTTTGGGAGTCAACAAGGGAACGCTTGCCAAGTTGGAGAGTTTCCGGTTGATGATCAGCGGTTTTGTGGAGAAGTCGGCGAGCATGAATGCCTTCGACCTGGGCGACACCATCGTCAAGGAGAGTGGTATTAGTGCCGATATTTATAAATCGGGAAGCCGTGATCCTGAGGATTTGGCCCGTCAGGAGAACCTGGAAGAGCTGTTGGGAGGAATGCAGAGTTTTGTGGAGGAATGTCGCGAGGAGGGACGTGAGCAGGAGGCTTATCTTACGGATTATCTGCAGGGCGTTGCGTTGTTGACCGATCTCGACAGCAAGGGCGATGACGACGAGCCCCGTGTGTCGCTCATGACCGTTCATGCCTCCAAGGGACTTGAGTTCCCTACGGTCTTTGTGGTAGGTTTGGAGGAGAACATCTTCCCAAGTGCCATTGTCTCCACGCTCCGTGAGTTGGAGGAGGAGCGCCGTCTGCTTTATGTTGCCATTACGCGAGCCGAGAAACATTGTGTTCTCACGAGTGCGAAAAACCGTTTCCGTTATGGTAAGATGGAGTTTGGCAATCCCAGCCGTTTCATCAAGGAGATAGATTCTGCGTTTATTCAGGAGGATTCTGAAATGCCTCACGACGACAATGGTTTCGGAAGTAGTGGTTATGGAAGAGGCGGTTATGGAAATGGCGGCTATGGTGGAAGAATGCCCTGGGACAACCATTCCATCTCCTCGCAATTCAAGCCCGACAGAAAGGATTATTCTGACGGCGAGGATGATTTCAGAACAAACGGAAGGGGTGGCTATCGGACTTCTGGTCGTGATGATTTCAGAAGTTCCAGTCGTGATGATTTCAGAACATCGGGTAGGTCAGGTTCCGGTTTAGACAGTAGATTCAAGTCGGTAAGAGGACTGGAAGCTGCACGTCGTATAATGGGTTCTTCCTCTTCTTCGGGTGGTTCAGCCTTTGGTTCTTCTACCTCTTCGGCAGGTTCAGGCAGACTGGTAGAAGGAGCCAAGATAGAGCATCAGCGTTTTGGTGTAGGAACGGTTCTTAAGCTGGAGGGCTCGGGCGAGAATGCCAAGGCCACTGTCCAGTTTGTCAATTCCGGGACGAAGCAGCTTCTTCTCAAGTTTGCCAAGTTTACCATTATAGGGTAGGGGGTGCTCGGTAAAGAGCGCTCCACCTTCTGAAAGTTTGACGTTGAAGGGTTGTTAAAATTGGATCGTTTAATCAAGGAAAATAGTTAAAAGAAATTAAATAAACGGATGGATACTTGCAAATTACATATTATATTTTTATATTTGCAATGTGTTTTTCATAGTATTAGATTTAAGGTTAACAACATGGGGTCACGGCGGTGGCCCATTTTTTTTGCCATTATTTTTACTTTTAGACTTATTCCGACTTAATTTTATTTTTACTTTTCAAACTTAGTCTTGTTTACTTTTTTCTCTTGAACTTGCGGTAGAGTTTCCATGCAAGGATAGCCCCATCGAGTGCGCCAGCACCCATGGACATCAGACTGCTTATTCGTTTGCTTGTGCTTGCCGACTTCGACAAGGCATCAGGCTTTTTGAAAAGCGAGTTCCATAGAGTTTTTATTTTTTCATCATCGGCATCAATATCCTTTTGCACCAATTCCTTGCGCAACATGATTTCTGCCAACGAACTTAATTCCTGTTCTTGATTATTTTTTGTCATTTTTGTTATGATTTTACTGAACTTGGTTCAAGTAAACATTAGTAAGTTCAGAACCCAGCTCAATTAAACATTAAACACTAAGAATTAACCATTAAACTAAGCGCTATTTCAGGAGTAGGCTGGCAAGAAATCTGACCAAAGGTTTCTCGATCCATTGGTGCCTGTTGGCAACGAATAAGAGCAAGAGGAGAATGTAAAAAGCTGCCACGATGCAAAATCCCCATACCATTCCCAACCAGTTGCCCAGGGCGAAAGCCGCAGCAAACGACAGGTAGATGAGGACGATGGTAAGGAGCCCGAGCAACACCAGAGTGATGGTGAAGGCTGTGAGCAAGCGAACAACTTTGTCAACTACATCGAGCTTCAAATATTCCTTCTGAAGCCCGATGTAGTGCTTGATAGTTTCTACGAGTTGTCCTATTGTCTCAACGTTTTTATCGTTAGAGAACATCATATTATAAAACTAACTTTCGAATTAATTCAACTTTCGCATTTGCGAAACTTCAATTTATTGTTCAACCAATCCTGGTTGTGTTGAAAATGTGCTAAAAGATGAAAGGGCAGGGAAATTAAACCTCAGTAGCAGCATCCTTGATGTCATCTACCAGGTCGTCCACATCTTTCTTGCTCAACTTGATGTCGTGCTTCTTGCAGAAATCATCAATTGCGCCAGAAATCTTGTTGCGAGTATCTTCACCTTTCTCAGGAGCAAAAATCAAACCGAGAGCGCCGCCGGCAAGAGCACCGCCGAGGAATGCGCCAATGTAACCTAATGCTTTCATAATTCTAATGTATTAAATGTTAAACATGTTATTAATTACACTTTGTCAAGTGGAGGAGTTGTTGTTCTTTCATTTCTCCGCTTGCTAAAGTTGATGTTGCAAATATACAAAACTTTAGGGACAAAACAAGTATTTTTGGCTTAAATTTTCCATAAAAATGTTGTTTTATATGGATTTAACAAACTTTATGCGCCCTTTTTTCCCTATTTGCGATATATTTTGTATTTTCGCCGAACAAAAAAATGATTTCAAAAGTTAAACCATAAATAAACAAAAGCACATGAAGAAAATTTCAATAATGAGTGTTGGCTTATGCGCAGCCTTGGCGCTCGCAAGTTGTGGAACATCTAAGGAGAGCGCTTATCGCAAGGCTTTCGAGAAGGCGCAGGCTCAGGAGGCTCAGCAGGCACAGCAGGCTCCTGTCACTACCGAACCTGTCGTAACTCCTTTGGAGACAGCTCCAGCCACTCAGACAACAGTTACCGACGTAGATAATGCCGTGGTTCGCCAGGAGAGCGTTTCTATGGTTGCAGGTTCTGGTTTGCAGGACTTCAGCGTAGTAGTAGGCTCTTTCGGTGTCAAGGCCAATGCCGAGGGCTTGTACAACACCCTCAAGAGCGCAGGTTACGATGCTCAGATCGTTCAGGGTGACCGCAATATGTACCGTGTTGTTGCCACCACATTCGCCGACAAGGCCAACGCTGTGAAGAGCCGCAACGAGCTTCGTGCTGGCAAGTATCCAGATGCTTGGTTGCTTTTCAAGAAATAAATGCGAATCCTTTCCATCGATTACGGGAAAAAACGCACAGGGCTCGCGGTAACCGACCCTCTTCAGATTATCGCTGGAGGGTTGGGTACCGTCGAGACTTCTGTGCTCTATGAGTATATAGAGGCGTACATCCAGCGTGAGCAGGTGGAGCGCATCGTGATAGGAAAGCCCATGCAGCCCAATGGTCAGCCCAGCGAGAACATGGTAAGGGTGGAGAATTTCTACAACCGTTGGCGCAAGGCTCATCCTGAGATTCCCATAGAGTATTACGACGAGCGCTTTACGTCGGTCTTGGCCCATCGTGCCATGATAGATGGCGGAGTGAAGAAGAAGACAAGGCGCGAGAACAAAGGTTTGGTGGACGAGATCAGCGCCACCATTATTTTACAAGATTATTTGCAGTCAAGAAAATGATTTTACCAATTTATATTTATGGTCAGCCTGTTTTACGAAAGGTTGCCGAAGATGTCACCCCAGAATATCCCGAGCTTAAGACTCTTATTGCCAATATGTTCGAGACTCTCGATGCCAGCAATGGTGTAGGTCTTGCAGCACCTCAGATAGGTTTAGCCATCCGTGTGGTGGTAATCGACCTCGACGTGCTGAGCGAGGAATTCCCCGAGTACAAGGGTTTCCGCAAGGCATTCATCAATGCACATATCTTAGAGTATGACGACGAGAGCGAGAAGGCTTCCTCAGAGGAGGGTTGTCTTTCCATCCCAGGTATTTCTGAGAAGGTGACTCGTCCTACCCGCATCCATGTGAAGTATCTCGACGAGGAGATGCAGGAGCACGACGAGTGGGTGGAAGGTTACCTGGCACGTGTGATGCAGCACGAGTTCGACCACTTGGAGGGCACCATGTTTATCGACCGCCTGTCGCCTCTTCGCAAGAACATGATTGCAGGCAAGCTGAAGAACATCCTCAAGGGAAAGTTCCGCTGCTCTTATCGTACAAAGATCAGACATTAATGCAGCTTAAGATTCAAGTTTCGCAAGCTCACTCCACACGCCCTGAAAGTTCAATTAACTTACTTGCGAAACTTGAATAACTTACATTAATCGTACATATTTTTCATCGTACAAAACATACAAGATAGGCAGACGTTCTTATGATAAGGAGATTGTTGACTGGTTTAGTTTTTATGCTTTTTGTTGGCACGGCATCAGCACAATACCGTGTCGACCGACTCATTACGGCCGGACGAAGTGCGCTTTATTATGAAGACTATGTACTCTCCATCAAGTACTTCAACCTTGCCATTGGCGCCAAACCTTATCTCTACGAGCCTTGGTATTACAGAAGTGTGGCGAAGTTCAACCTCGACGATTTCGTGGGGGCGGAGGGCGACGCCAATGAGGCTTTGAAACTCAATCCCTACATTAATGATATTTACGACCTGCGTGCGATTACCCGCATCCGACAGGGACGTTACGACGAGGCCATTTCCGACTATGATGCAGCTATCCGTTTAGAGCCCCGCAACCGCAACTATTGGTTCAACCGAGCCCTTTGCAAGATGGAGGACGGCAAGTATGACGACGCCCTTGCTCAGCTCGATTCCATCATCACCCGATGGGACAAGTTCTCGAAGGCCTATTCGCTCAAAGCCGAGGTCTATCTGCAGAAAAAGGACACGCTCAACGCCGAGAAATGGCTCGACAAGAGTCTGGTGCTCGACCCTTACGATGGCGAGGCCTGGACTACGCGTGCCTATGTGGCATTGGCGCGCAAGGAATGGAAGACTGCCGACGAGGCGCTTACCAAGTCTTTGCACTTCAAGCCCAACAACGTGAACAGTTACATCAACCGCGCCCTGGCACGCATCAACATCAACAACCTCCGAGGAGCGATGAGCGATTACGACAACGCCCTCGACATAGACCCCAGCAACTTCCTGGCCCACTACAACCGTGGACTGATGCGCGTGCAGTTGGGTGACAACAACCGAGCCATCGAAGATTTCGACTTCGTCATCAAAATGGAGCCCAAGAACTTCATGGCCATCTTCAACCGAGCCTTGCTACACGATAAGGTGGGCGACCTGAAGGCGGCTATCCGCGACTACACGACGGTCATCAACCAGTTCCCCAACTTCTGGACGGGTCTGTCGTATCGTGCAGGCTGTTACCGTCGGTTGGGAATGACGGCCAAGGCCGAGCTCGACGAGTTCCGCATCTTCAAGGCTCAGATGAACAAGCACTTAGGCATTCAGCCCCGATGGAGCGCGAAGACCAAGAAGGCCATGCGCAAGCGTTCGGAGATAGACCCCAACAAGTACGCCTCGCTCGTGGTCGAAGATGCGCCCAAGTACGAGCATGAGTACAAGAGCGAGTATCGTGGAAAGGTGCAGAACCGTGTGGTTGAGGCAGGTTATCTGCCTATGTATCAGCTGTCTTACTTCCCCAACAACAAGAGTCTGAGCACCATTCAGGCTTACGACAAGGAGGTGGACGCCTTCAACATGACCCTCGACAAGAAAGCCAAGCACAAGCTCTACATCGTGTGCAGCAAGGACCAGCTCAACGAGGCTGAGTCGATGGAGCTCTTCTCCATGATCGATCGCCTGTCGGCCGAGCTCAGCGTGGCAAAGAGCGACGCCGAGAAAACCCACCTGCTGTTGCTCCGTGCCGTGGCCCATTCCGTGTTGCGCGATTTCGAGGCGGCCATAGCCGACTTTACCGAGTACGTGGGTTGTGGAGGCAAGAGCTCCATAGCCTACTGGCAACGTGCCGTCTGTCAGACCGAGCTCGACGAGTTCAACCTCTCCGAGGGCAAGGGCATTACCAATCTCCATTCTGCCGAGGCCGACTTCAGCGACGCCATCCGTCAGAACGGCAACAACGCCTATGTGTATTACAACCGTGGCAACCTGCATGCGGGTCGCAACGAGCTGTCCAAGGCCATCGACGACTATTCCATTGCCATCCGCATTGACTCCAACCTTGCCGAGGCTTACTACAACCGAGGCATTGCCCGTTCGAAGTCTGGCAACAAGCAAGCCGCCATCCAGGATCTTTCCAAGGCTGGCGAGCTGGGACTCTACGATGCTTACGCCGTCATCAAGCGACTCAACAAGCAGAAGTAGGGGAGTTATAGAAAACTTAAAAAAAGAATCACATTTATAAATATATATGGTTATTTATCACTTAAAGAAAGCAAAAGCATGGTGCACGCTGGCTGTCCTTTCAGCCAGCCTTCTGGCTCCCATGCAGACGAAGGCCCAGCGAGTGGCTGTCAAGACCAATGCCCTCTACTGGGCGGCCTCTACTCCCAACCTCGGAGCAGAGTTCAGGGTCAATCGCCACGTCACCTTCAATTTCGAGGCAGCTTACAACCGCATCAAGGTCTTTAACATCGACACCCGTGGCGCCATGATCACGCCAGAGGTGCGTTACTGGTTCAGCGCCCGTCCTCAGACAGGTCATTTTGTCGGAATTGCCGGCATAGGATGCCACTACAACTACGTGCGTGGGGGCAATTGCCATAAGGGCGACCTCTATGGTGGAGGCGTTACCTACGGTTACAGTTTCGTGCTGTCGCGACGATGGAGTCTTGAGACGACCCTTGGAGTGGGAATGGCTCACGTACAGGAGATGAGTTGGGACAAGGACGAGTATGAGCCCGGCGAGGCCAATGTGAAAGGGTGGCGACCTATCCCCATCAAGGCTGGTGTAACCTTCGTGTATCTGATCAAGTAAAAAGCACAATTCCCTGGAAGCCATACACATACGAAGGCTTTTCACGTGTATAGTTCTCTTTTTTATCAGCATAAGATTTCACAAAAACGTATTTGCAAAACGTATGCATGAACATACTTATATATACATACAAAAAATAAGATAAGAATGCAATTTATGACTACTCATAACTTATTATTCATGAAGCCTCTTCGCTCCATTACTTTTCTTGTCGCCATCTTCTTGCTCACCGTGTCGGACGTCTCCGCACAGGAGGTGATGCGAGTGCTGGGTACGGTAGTTGTCAAGTCGGATGGCTCACCCTGTATCGGTGTCAACGTTTCCGACGCCTCCACACGCCGTGTGCTTGCCATGACCGATGTCGACGGAACCTTTGCCGTCAACGTGCGTTCCAATGCCCGTCTGCGTTTCTCCATGGTGGGTATGAAGACCAAGGAAGTGGACGTGAAGGGCAAGTCGCGACTGCGCGTGGTGCTCGAAGAGGAGAGTGTCTCGCTCAAGGAGGTGACCATCTCGCAGAAGCGCATTACCGACAAGATTCTGCCCGAGCCAACCGACATCGAGGTCAGAGGCAACTATTTCCATGTGAAGACCCGTGTGCGTGTGCCCCGCGAGATGTTCTCGCACAACACCCGACTCGTGGTTCAGCCCGTGCTCAACAACGCCACCCGCAAGCAGGTGACCCTCATGAAACCGATGGTGTACGACGCACGCGAGTATAACGAGACGCAGGACCGACTCTACAACTTCGACCTCAACGACTCGCTTGCCGGCGACCCTCTGGCACGCTACATCACCGTGAAGAGCGAGCAGACACGTGAGAAAGGCCGCCCCAACGACATCATAGGCTACAACGACTCCATCTACGTGGAGCACGTGAAGGACGACTTCTCCTGCGACGTCTATATGGCCATCGAGAACTACAACCGCATCCTCTACCGCGACACCACCATCATTGCCCGTGGAACCGTCAACCCCCTGCGCTTCCTCGACTACAGCTTTGCCGCCCACGAACTTACCGACTCAGCCTACTTCCCCAAGAAGGAGGTGCAGCTTCGCGACAGTCAGGGCAAGGTGAACCTCCGTTTCCCCGTGGGCAAGGCCGTCTTCGACAGCAACGACCCGCAGAACGCCTCCGAGATCGACAAGCTCCGTCAGCAGATAGAGACCATTTCCCAGTCGAAGGGCGCCTCGCTCAGCTCGCTCGAGCTCCGAGGTCAGTCGTCGCCTGAGGGACGCTATTCTAGCAACATGAGTCTGGCCAAGATGCGTATGGACTACGCCCTCGGCTTCCTGAAGCGCACCCTTCCTGCCGACATGACCCAGGGAATGACCTTCACGTCCGACGCCACGGTGGCTCCCTGGTCGCGTGTGGCCGAGATACTCCGCAAGGACACCCTTGCCAGCGAGGCCGACAGGGTAGAGGCCATCCTGGCTGCTCATCCTGGCAATATCGAGGCTCAGGGCAGAGCCATCCAGCACCTGCCTTTCTATCACAAGATCATCGCCACCCGCTGTCTGCCCCAGTTGCGCCGTGTGGACTACACCCTGCACTACAACGTTTACCGCACCCTTACCATCGACGAGATTGCTCAGCTCTACGCCCAGGACTACAGCCAGCTGTCGAAGTATGAGTTCTTCAAGCTCTACCGTGCCGAGGCCGACACAGCGAAGCGCGTCGCCATGATGCGCCAGGCACTCGAGGTGTACCCCTCGTTCATGGCAGCAGCCAACGACCTCTCTGTGCAGCTCATCAACCATCGTCAGTACGACGCCTCCCTGTTGCGCCCCTTCGCCGGAGCGGGTGCCCCTCAGGAAGTCAACGTCAACCAGCTCATCACCCTGCTCAACGAGGGCCTTTATGCCTCTGCCGACTCCGTGGCCCATTTCGTCAACGACAACGAGTCGACCCACACCATACTGGCCGTCAACGCCGTTCTCAACAGCCGTTACGATGCCAAAAACTATGCCACCATCGCCAAGACCGGCAAGCGCAACGAGGTGGTGATGCTCCTTGCCATGAAGCTCGACGATGCAGCCCTGCGCATGAGCCGTCAGCTGCCCGACAACGAGGCTGTGAGCCACTATCTCCGTGCCATCTGTCTGAACCGTACCAACGACCCCACCGAGGCCTACGAGGAGCTAAAACGAGCCTTCGCCATGGACCCCTCGCTCAAGGAAATCGCCAAGAGCGACGGCGACGTGACCGACCTTCTGTCTACGGATAAACAACAATAAACACACACACAGATCATCATGAAAAGAAAAGATTTCATCCTCATAAGCGCCCTCATCATGGCGGGCGCACCCCTCACCGGTAAGGCGCAGCTCTCGAAGAGCGCTCTCGACTATATGTTGCAGCGCCCACAGGTCACCAAGTCGTACAAGGACAAGAAGTTCATGGACCATCTGTTCATGGATTTCGGTTTCGGAGGCAATCTCATGGGCCGCCACAACGTCAAGCTGGGTCCCATCGCCGAGATGGGCTTGGGCGACTGGATCTCGCCCGAACACGGAGTAAGGCTCAACTTCTATGGCGGAGCCTACAAGATCAGCGGCAAGGAGACGAAATACGCCTCTGTGGGCCTCGACTATCTGCTCAACATCACCGCCATCGCCCAGCCCGGCACTCACTACAGCCAGCATCCCTTCGAGGTGTACGGCATTGCCGGCATCGACCTGTCGTATTCGCGTGAGAACAAGCACAACGACCACGGCTTCGGCGCTCACATGGGTCTGCGCGGACAGTATGCTTTCTCGCCCATCACCTACGTCTATGCAGAGACACGTGTGGGCGTGACGCAGGACAACGTGTCGCAGGTGCAGACCTGGCGCAATCTTCGCCCTATGGCAAGTCTCACCATGGGTCTGGGCGTCCGTATGCCCGACGTGCGCAGGGGCAACATGCGTTCCTATTTCTCCACGCCCCACAGCTTTGCCGACGGACTCTTTGCCGGCGTGCAGGCAGGACCCCTGTTCA
This sequence comes from Segatella intestinalis, assembly GCF_029348455.1. Taxonomy (NCBI): domain Bacteria; kingdom Pseudomonadati; phylum Bacteroidota; class Bacteroidia; order Bacteroidales; family Prevotellaceae; genus Segatella; species Segatella intestinalis. The sequence continues at coordinate 98,835 of NZ_JARJVV010000006.1, read as the reverse complement.
TGGGCAGCGCCCACGTCAGCGACTGGCACGACAACACGGGCATGAGCGTGGCTGTGTCGCTCGGCAAGTGGATCGACCCCTGCAATGCACTTCGTCTGAACCTCAACACCACCACCTTCATGCAGAACGACGCGACTCGTATGCGTGCCATAGGTGCCCGTCTCGACTATATGCTCAACCTGCACAATGCCTTCGGCGGACTCAAGCCCGAGCGACGCTTCTGGGTCAACGCCCTGGCGGGAATCGGCTTCAACTACTCGCGCGACTGGTACACCGAGTCGCGCTACAGTCTGAACGTAGGAGCCGGTCTGCAGGCCAATGTCCGCCTCTCGCGCGACATCGACTTCGTGCTCGAGCCACGTTTCGACCTCTACAACAGCCGTTGGGCGCCCAATGCCTATACGGTCGACAAGCTCGATGTGACCAGCTCGCTCATGGCAGGATTCGTCTACACCTATCACGAGGAAATGTCGCGTAAGGCCCATCAGGCAGAGGACAACATGAAGATGCGACGCAACAGCTTCGCCCTCACGGGAGGTATGGCGGTGCGCCTCTTTCAGTACGACGAGTGGAAGCGCTACATGCCTGTGGCACGCATCAGCTACACCCACTGGTCGGCTCCGATGGCAGGCTTCCGCTACAGTTTCCAGGGCATGTTCGGACGCCCCATCAACGAGCGCTACTACGGTGCGGCAACGGGCGGTTTCGACTGGATGACCGACCTCACGGCCGTCAGCTATGGTTGCGACAACTCGCGTGTGCTCTCCCTGCGCTCCGTGCTGGGCTTCAATCTTGGTGCCGACCACTCCGAGTACACCCGTCTCAACTCCGACCTTCATGCCGGCGGACAGCTTGCCCTGCGCCTCTCGTCGCACGTCAACCTGCTGGGCGAGGCCCAGTTGGGCTATGAGTTCACCTCGCGCTACAAGGGCTATCGTTCGCATCGTCTGCAGCCCCAGGTGCAGTTGGGTGTGGAGTACAACGTGCAGCGCAGCTCCCGCAACAAGGACCTCGACGAGGCTCCATCCCGCAGAAATTACGTCTTCCTGAGTGCCGGAACGGGTGTCTATACAGGCAACATGGGCGACGGAGGAAGCATCGGTCGCCGTCTCACTCTTCCCACCGACATCGGTTACGGCCATTGGTTCAGCTCTCTGAGCGGCATCCAGGTGGCTTTGGGCAACACCCTCGTGCCTTCGCCCAACCTGGGCAGCAAGACGCTCACAGCCCTTCGTGCCGACTACATGATGAACCTGAAGAGTGCCGTTACGGGCGAGCCTTCCGACGACGAACTGGTGCAGATCACGGGTCTGCTGGGTGCCCAGGTGGCAGTAAGCACCAAGGAGCACCGCACGCCCAACTATGCTCCGGGTCTTCATGCTGCCATGCAGGCTGGCCTGCGCGTGTCGCCTCGTGTGGAACTGTATCTTGAACCTTCCGCCACGCTTTCTACCAAGAACCTGGAGGCTCCCCACTGGTGCAATCCTGCCGAGGTGGAACTGCGTCTCAGCGTGGGTTCGAAATATCATTTCTAATGACTTTTCGAGGGTTAGCAACTACTGAGGGTACGTTTCGTACCTCAGTAGTTTACCCTCACTCAAGTTTTGCCATGCATAAACTTAGTTTCGCGTGTATCAAAACTAAGTTTTCTCCTGTAGGGGACATAATTTTGGACTGTCAGTGTCAGTGTCAGCGCATTGTCAAAAATTATCTTTCAACCCATCCCTCTGCTGACACTGACACTGACAGTCCGATTTTCCGAACCCTGTCTTTGATGAAATGAGAACGGAAAAGTAAAGAAATGTTAATAATATATTTTTATATTTATATATATATAAATATAAACTTTCTCTTTCACCCTTTTCCCTCAAGGGGGGAGTTGCGGAATTTTGGACTGTCAGTGTCAGCGCTTCTGTCCATTTTCGCCTGTTGACGCAGGCAAAAATTTGGTGGTATCGAAAATATTTTGTAATTTTGTGAGCAAAATAAAAACGACACATGGGGGTGAGAATATACAAGATTTCTGAGTATGAGCATGCGGCCGAGATCAGGCAGTTTGATGCACTTTGCCGAATCCTGGGCGAGTTGGAGGCGCAGACGGGTGGGGAGTACGTGCTCGTGGGCAACTACAACATCGAGGGCGTGGAGCTCGATGCGCTGCTCTTCACACCGCAGGCGGCATTGGTGATAGAGTTCAAGAACTGGGGCGGCAGCATCGTGGCAGGCGAGAACGGCCCCTGGACCAGCGACGGCAGGACGATAGCAGGTGGAGCCTACGGCAAAAGTCCCTTCGCACAGGCACGGCTCAACCGAAGCCGAACAGCCGCAGGACTGCGCAAATATCTCGGCTGTGAGCGCCTCGAAGTGGGAGTGGTGGTCGTGTTCAGCCGGGATGCGGAGATCGACGCCTCGGGCCTCTCGGAGAGTGTAGGGAAGTGGCTCTCCGTGTGCGACAACCGCCACCTGGGAGCTGTCCTAAGCAGCAGAAGTCAGGGCTCAACCCTCAGCAGCAGAAGTCAAGGTGCACAGATCTTTACGGCCGAGCAGATGCGCGACATTCCCCGACGACTCAGGATAGAGGCCTACGATGTGCAGACGGCAGGCGAGGGGCTGGCAGGGCTGCACGTGGAGAGTGTGGCGACCGACCTCTTCGAACAGGTCGACCAGATACCCGCCGACATTGACATCCGTCTGCGCTACCGTCTGCTCAGCGAGGTTTTCCATCAGGCCGTGGAGGGAAAGTTGCAACAGTCGAAGACCAAGTTTGCCGGCTTCTTCGCCAAGGTGGACTATCTGCTCACCGAGAACCGCGACAAGATGCGCGACGCCTCTCTCTCGGCTTCGGTCAACGCCTTCCGCATCCGTTTGCGCCGTCTTCAGAATGCGCCCAGACGGGCTCAGGATGAAACCGAAGCCGTACTGACCGATGAAGAGCTGCGCCAGTCTGTCGCCCACGACACAGCCGCCCTGTGCAAGTTTATCGCTCTCGTTTACGACATTCCCGTGCCCGCCAGTCTCGACCATCGTTTCCCCTATGTCGTGGCTTCCTATTACCGTCCGCTTTATCGCAAGGGCAGCGAGATGCGGGTCATCATCGACACCTGGGACGACACCCTCATCACAGCCACCGACAGCGAGACGGGCGAGTCGTGCCGCATCTACTATCGCAAGGCCGACAACCCGTATGCGCTGGGCGACCGAGCCTATCTGGCCGACATCCTGCTCAAGGGCGAACAGCTCAACCTCATCCTGCCCCGCGAGGAGGCTGGCATCATCTATCCCGCCATCATCATCTACAACCCCGACTATCTGATAGACGTCACCTCGCTGGCAGGATGCTTCTCCGAGCAGGAGACCGCCACCCCCTACGCCTACATGCTCAGGAAGCTGGCGCCCGCCTTCAGCAACGAGGCCATCATGCTGGGTAACTTTGCCGGACAGTTGCTCGACGAGGAGGTTTACCACGTAGACCGCCCCTACGAGAAGAGCATGGCCGACTTCTGCGCCCGCAATGCCGTGAGCCTCGCCGTGACGCCCCTCTCAGACCATTTCCGTGCCGATGCCGAACTGCAGCGCCAGCACATTCGCCGTGCCGTGCAGGGAGCCTTGGCCGAGGCCTCGTCGGTAGCCTTCAGGCGCGACGGCAAGAACACCATCCTGGAGCCTTCCTTCTTCTCGCCCACACTCGGACTGCAGGCCCGTATGGACTTCATTCAGAAAGACCTCACGCTCATGGTGGAGCAGAAATCGGGCAAGGCGTCCTATAAGTCGAGCCCCGAGACACCCCGCATTCGCCCCGACCACTATGTGCAGGCGCTGCTCTATCGTGCCATCTTCAGATATAACTACGGCGTGGCCTACAAGGACTTCCATTCCTACATGCTCTACTCGAAGTACGCCAACAGCCTGCTCGACATCGCCTCGGCGCCCGACCTGCTCTTCAAGGCGCTCAGGTTGCGCAACCAGGTGGCCTGGCTCGAACTGCTCCTCACGCGTGGCGGATTCCGTATTCTCGAGTCGCTCACCCCCGAGCTCGTATGTCCGGGCGAGAGCGGAACGTTGTGGGAACGCTACAAGCGGCCACAGCTGCAGGCGCTGCTCGACCGGGTGCGCACGGCCACACCCTTGGAGAAAGACTATTACTACCGCTTCCTCACCTTTGTGGAGAACGAGCAGATGCTCTCCAAGGTGGGCAACCGAACCAAGGAGGAGTCGGGATTCGCCTCGGTATGGAACTCCACACTCGACGAGCGACGCAACGCCGGCAACATCTATTGCGACCTGCGCATGATGCCCCTCCGACAGGTCAAGGGAATGCCCATCGAGCGGGTGGAGTTCGCCTTTGCCGACGGACAGGACAAGGACGTGTCCAACTTCCGCAAGGGCGATATCGTCTTCTTCTATGCCTACAATCCCACCCTTGAGGGCGAGCCCAACGCCACGCGCCACTATGTGTTCCGTGGGTCGATCGTCGACATTCATGAGACGAGGGTAGAGGTGTCGCTCTGCAATCCGCAGACCCAGCGCGAGGTGTTCGATGGCGAGGTGTGGGCGATAGAGCATGACTTTATGGAATCGTCGTACCGTGCTCTTTATCAGGGCCTTCAACTCTTCCTCGAAGCCCGTCAGGAACGCAAGGACTTGCTCCTGTTGCAGCGCAAGCCGAGGGTCGACACCACGCTCACACTCCAGGGCGACTACGCCAGCCAGGGCAACACGGAGTTCAACGACCTGGTGCTGCGCGTGAAGCAGGCCCGGGACCTCTTCCTCATCATCGGACCTCCCGGCACGGGTAAGACCTCCTTCGGCATGGTCAACGTGCTGAAGGAACAGCTCATGGAGGAAGGCACGTCGGTACTGCTGCTCTCGTTCACCAACAGGGCTGTGGACGAGATGTGCAGCAAACTGGTAGGCGAGGGCATCGATTTCGTGCGCTTGGGCAGCGAACTGGGCTGTCATGAGGCTTACCGCTCCCACCTGCTCGGCAAGCGGTCAGAGGCGTGTCGCGACGGCCATGAGATCAGGCAGATGATAGAGCGTTGCCGTGTGTTCTGCGGCACCACCACAGCCTTCAACAGTCAGATAGCCCTCCTGTCGATCAAGCATTTCGACCTGGCTATTGTCGACGAGGCCTCCCAGATACTCGAGCCCCAGATCGTAGGTCTGCTCTCGGCGAAGAATGCACGCACGGGCGAGCACGCCATCGCCAAGTTTGTGCTCATAGGCGACGAGAAACAGTTGCCAGCCGTCGTGCAGCAACAGGAGTCGGAATCCATGGTGCAGGAACCCAACCTGCGGGCCATCCACCTCACCGACTGCCGGCTCTCGCTCTTCGAGCGCCTCATCAAGGCTTATCGCTCCGAGGGTGTCAACAACGAGTACAGCTACATGCTCACCCGCCAGGGACGTATGCACCGCGAGATAGCCATCTTCCCCAACTATGCCTTCTATCAGAACAAGCTCATCCCCGTGCCCCTGCCTTATCAGGAGGAGCCCACGCCGCTCATCTCTGAGAGCCACGACGGGCTGGAGGCATTGCTCACCACCCGCCGCATCGCCTTCGTCACCTATCCCGAGCCACGACAGACAGGACTCGACCCATGGCAGCAGGAGACCTCCGACAAGGTGAATCTCATCGAGGCCAGGATGATCGCCGCCACGGTGCATCGCATCTACCTCATGGATCCAGAGGGCTTCGACAAAGACCGCACGGTGGGCATCATCGTGCCCTATCGCAATCAGATCTCCACCATACGCAACGAGATAGACTGCTACCACATCGAACCGCTCCACGACATCATGATCGACACCGTGGAGCGCTATCAGGGAAGCCAGTGCGAGAACATCATCTACGGCTTCACCATCAGGAAATACTATCAGTTGGCATTCCTCACCGGCAACCAGTATGTGGACCGTGCGTCGGGCGAAATCATCGACCGCAAGCTCAACGTGGCGATGACCCGTGCCATGAAACATCTCATCATGATCGGCAACGCCAGACTCCTGCGCGAGAATGTCATCTTCTTCAAGCTCATGGAGTTTGCCCGTAACAGGCAGAGCTATTTCGACATCTCGCCCAGCGACTATGTGAGCGGAAACTTTGTCGTTGGGGAAGCAGGGTCGCTCGATTCGCTCGGCTCGCTCGATTCTTGTGATGGACAGAGAAATGCGGGTTTCCCGGTCGGGGAATTATCTTCTGATGAAACCTTTGACCGTACGTTTCGTACGGTCGTCGAAGAGCCCGTCAAGGGCGATGCGATGACCCGTTGGCCCCAGTATGTTCTGGGCAACGAGTTTGCCACCAACCAGGCGCTTATCGACTATGGCAGGAGCCATTTCGTGCAATCCAAAATCATTCAGACCGACCTCAAGGACACCTCGGACAGAAACCGGATGCGCACCTTCACGCCCGCCGATCAGGTGCTCGTTTACTGTCACAACATGATGCCTGCCCACTATGCCTGCGCCAAGCTGATGTACGGCTCGGTTCGGGAGTGGGTGGAGGAGAGGCTCTCCTCCACCTCCCTGCGCACCATCTCGGTGCATCTGGGTTGCGGACCTGCCACCAATGCCCTGGCTTTCATGCAGGTTTTCGGCGACAAGATAGGATGTTTGGAGTACGAGGCAGTCGACATCTCGGAGAGCATGCATCAGATGGGCGAGCGGATGCTTCATGCCGCTTACGCCGACCGGGTGGTTTATCACAAACTGAGCCATTTTGAGGAGTTGAATGACGATGATTGGAATGCTTTGTCCAGTGTTCCTACGGTCATCTTCTTCCATTTCTCGTACATCTTTGCGAAAATCGGTCCCCAGTCAGCCGAGAAGTTGGCTACACGCATCGCTTCCGTCATGGCTGCCCATCCTCTCAACAGATATGTTTTCTTCATCCAGCAAGCCGATGCCGACCGTAGTCTCAAGAGTTATCGTGTGTTCCGCAAGGCGCTCTCCGCCCGTGTTCATTTCTTGAAGGTGGGCTGCGCCTCGGCAGTATGGAATGCGGATGCTTCTCAGATGCAGGCGGATGCCCTTGCTTTTCCGTTCTCTTTTGAGATTTGGGAGGGATAGCTTTCTGAGGAGCCCAGCGAACATACTGTTTGCTCAAGTTTCGCAATACGGGCTGAAGGCCCAAAAACTCTTAGCCCAGAGCAATGGATAGCCAGCCACAGCAATGTCTTTGGCAGAGAACTCGCCCATCTGTACATTGTTCTCGTCCACCTGTTTCATCTTTCCATAGTCAACATATTGTGCCGATTACAAGCAGCACGCCCTGAAAGGGCAGAAGCTCTTAGCCCAGGGCAACGCCCTGGGTATAATGGCAATCGGCAATGCGCCCTGTAAGGGCAAAAGCTTTAAAACTCCTAACAATTTATAAGGCTTTTGCCCTTACAGGGCGACAAGTTTGCGAACATGATAACCCAGGGCGCTGCCCTGGGCTAAGAGCTTCTGCCCCTTCAGGGCGTGTGGGGCAAAAACTTGCGAACCTTCAGCTGTTTGTGCGTCCCCCCAAGAGTTCCGTTTTTTCTCTCTCAGGGCTTATCATTTTTTAAGGGGGCTGAATCTGGTGAACGACTGTTCTAAATGTCACGAAATAAGGAATATATGTACTCTTTGATTTTTTTTCGAATGCAAAACTATTTCGTAATTCAGATTTTTTGATTATCTTTGCAGCCGTATGAAAAAAAGAAAGATGAGATTTTTCTGGGCGATGGTTGGCTTGTTGGGGCTGTCGCTCGTCAGTTGTGACAAGGTGTTCGACGTGCATCCTTATGATGTGAATATCAAGGGAGAGAAGAATGTCAACGCCAAGCAGATAGTGAAGATAGAGGAGGCGACGAAGGACAAAACCACCTTTCGTTTCGCCTTTATCAGCGACTCACATCAGTGGCTCAATGACCTGAGTGACGAGGTGAGCGACATCAACCGCAGGCCAGATATCGACTTTGTGATTCATGGTGGCGACATGACCGACTTTGGTGGCACAAAGGAATTTCTCTGGACTCGCGACCGGCTCAAGAAACTCAACAAACCCTTTGTGGCACTCTTGGGCAATCATGACTGTCTCGGTACAGGGACAAAGGCTTACCAGGTGACTTTTGGCAATCCCGACTTTGCTTTTATTGCAGGCAGAGTGAAGTTTGTGTGCCTCAATACCAATGCCATCGAGTACGATTATTCGCAACCAGTTCCCAATTTCGACTTTATCAAGGCCGAGTGGACCAATCGGGCAGATGAGTTCGACCGCTCAGTCGTTTGTATGCATGCTCCTCCTTTCTCCGAGCAGTTCAACAATAACGTGGCAGAACCCTTCAATGATTACATCCACAAGCTGCCCCAGCTGATGTTCTGTCTCGACGGTCATGGCCATCACATTCGCATACAGGACCTCTATGATGACGGTACTATCTTCTATATGACAGCGAGTGCCAAGGAGCGAAAGTATTATATATTTACCATTACTCCCGACGATTACAGCTATGAGATTATTGATTTTTAGGATATTTCTTCTTTCGTTTCTGATGCCTGCATGTGTTCAGGCGCAACAGAACGCCGTGGCAGATACAACGTTGGCTGCTCGCGACACGGTGGTGAAACATAGTCGCTATGACAACCGCATTCACCGTTATCGCCGCTATTGGGGAGCACTCATCCCTACGCAAACCGTCCTGCAGACTTGTGGCAACATGGGACTGTTCTCCTTCGGAGTGGGCTGGGATTATGGCAAGCATCAACAGTGGGAGACGCAGTTGCTCTTCGGCTACATACCGAAATATGACTCCAACAGTGCCAAGATGACGATAACCCTGAAGCAAAATTATATACCCTGGTCGGTGACGATGGGTCATGGCTGGGCCTTCGAGCCTTTGGAGTGTGGCTTGTATTTCAACACCGTCTTAGGCTCAGATTTCTGGACGAAGCAGCCGTCAAAGTATGGCAGTGGCTATTATCCTTTCTCCACACGCATCCGCCCCAACATCTTTGTGGGAGAGCGTTTCACGGTGGATGTGCCCGAGAACCGCCGCAAGTTTGTGAAGAGTGTCACCTTCTTCTACGAGCTGAGCACCAACGATATTTATTTCATGCGTTTCTATCGCAATGGTTCTGCCGGTTTCTGGGATGTCTTCGGCTTGTCGTTAGGCATCAAGACACAGCTGTTCTGATGGGATGTGTGAAAGTTGATACCTTATCCCGAACTGGGGTATCCGACAAAACCCTTCACCCCTCAATTTTTGTTTGGAAAGGTATTCTTTTAATGCTTTTGCTCTTTCAGGAAAATATGCATTATTGGCTGAAAGGAATGTAGAATTTAGCCAATAATGTTTAAAAATATGTATTATTGGCTTAAAACTGTGTAAGATATAGCCAATAATTGCTTTTTCTTGCTATCTTTGTAAGCGATAAGAAATTAAAGCAGGAGAAAAGGAAATGAAGAACAATATAATAGGCAGAAAGAGTGAACAAGATACACTGGCTCGCATATATGAGTCAAGGCAGTCTGAATTTGTGGCTATATGCGGACGCCGCAGAGTGGGGAAAACGTTTCTCGTGCGTGAATATTTTGAGCAGGAAATGGTTTTTCAGGCATCCGGACTGGCAGGAGGAAACACTCAGGAACAGTTGAAAAACTTCTTTTATACACTTCGTCGTTATGACAGGAAAGTGTCATCTGTGCCCCATGATTGGCTCGATGCCTTTGAGATGCTGATTTCTTATCTCGATTCACTGTCCCAAGTAGAACGCAAGGTGGTTTTTCTCGACGAACTGCCTTGGATGGATACTGTGGGCTCTGACTTTATCTCTGCCTTGGAGCACTTCTGGAATGGATGGGCTTCGGCACGTCACGACATCGTTCTGATAGTCTGTGGCTCTGCCACTTCCTGGATGATGGACAAACTCATCAATAATCATGGTGGACTTTATGGTCGTCTTACCCATCGTCTATTCCTGCAACCTTTTTCTCTTGGAGAATCGGAAGCGTTTCTGAAGACCAAGGGGATGATGCTGTCAAGATACGAGATGGCAGAGCTTTACATGATATTGGGAGGCATCCCATACTATCTTAATCTTTTGGACGAGCGGTTAAGTTTAGCGCAGAATATAGACCGTATGCTGTTCAATCCCAACGGTCAGTTGTATAATGAGTTTTCGATACTCTATCGCTCCCTGTTCAAGGATTCTGAGGCATATGTCAAGGTGGTAGAGTGTCTGAACGAGCGTGGATATGGAATGACTCGCACAGAAATAGCTAATGCAGCCCAGATGAAATCAGGCAAGACATTGACCACGATTCTTGACAATCTGGAATCGTGCGGATTTATCAGAAAATATGTCAACTTCGGATGTTCTACCCGAAAATCTCTTTATCAGTTGGTGGATTTCTTCACCTTGTTTTATTTTCGTTTCTTGCGAGAAAGTTCGTTCCGGAATCTTCTGTATTGGAGCAAGTTGCAGCGCACACCACGTTTCTATGCCTGGGCAGGAATTTCATTCGAGATATTGGCGATGAATCATATCTCTCAGGTCAAGCAGCGGTTGGGTATAGCTGGTGTATCCACCAATTTATATTCATGGCGGAGCAAGAGTAGTGGGGAGGCTGATGAGCGGGCCGCTCAGATAGATATGGTGATAGAGCGTGGCGACAACACCATCAATCTATGCGAAATGAAATTCTCGGAAGGAGAGTTTGCCATCAATAAGGATTATGATAAGATTTTGAGAAACAAAATTGCCCGTTTTATGGAAGAAACGAAAACTCGGAAGTCCATACAGCTGACGTTTATCAGCAGTTATGGTCTTCAGCGCAACATGTATTCGGGCATTGCCCAGAACGAAGTGGTGCTTGATGATTTGTTTTAAGCACCATCTTATTGCCACAATTGCCACATTGAGTGTAATAGCTTGAATGACAGTGGCCTGTGCGTGGCAATACACTTGGTGTTGTTGCCACAAAATGCCATACTGTTACCACGTTTCCCCCCCCTGTGGCTTTTAATGGAGAAAAACACCAAAAACAAGAAGAAAAAACAAAAAAATGAGATAAAGGTGGCATGTAATCCTATTTTTTTGCTAACTTTGCAGAAGCAAGAAAAAGTCTTGCCGATTCCATAATGAAGTAAAAAGACCCATTTGAAACCGAAACCTTTTAACTTATAATCAACAACAATATGACACAAGCTGATTTAGTAAGACTACTTTTCGCAAAAGGCGATGAGGGATTCTCCTGGAAATATTGTTTCAATGAACAATGTCCTCTTGCCAATGAATGTGCACGTCATTTATCTGTCGTCTACAAGAATGCTGACAAGACGGATGGTTATGCCGTTTTTCCTGACGCATACAAAAATGGCAAGTGCGAACACTTCATGCAAATACATCTTGTCAAGATGGCATACGGTCTGGAAAAAATGCTCGACGAACTGAGAAAGAAGGATGTGAAAGTGTTCAAAAGCAGTATGATTTCCTATTTCGGAAGCCGAACTTCGTATTATCGCTACAAACTGGGGCAGACTCGTATCAATCCTGAACAGCAACAATACATCTTGCAGTGGTGTAAAGATCAAGGATACGAGAACATGATGTTCGACCGTTATACAGAGGAGCTCGATTACTAATTTCTGAAGAAAACCAGGATGCAAATCATCGTGCAAATGCCACAGCAATCATGCGAATCTTGAAACCTTATCGGGTCAATAGACTTAACGTTGAGCATTTTTAGCCATAACGATGAGCTTTTCAGCCCATAACGATGAGCATTTTTGCCCATAACGATGAGCAAAGTTGCTCATACCTGTGAGGAAACTTGCCCAGTGCTTCGGGTAAAAGTGCCCAAAGGTTTGGATAAAGTTTGGGCAAAACGGGTTTCCTATTTCGATGCCAACGAAACAGCCTTCATCAGCCTTATTAAGGCGATTTATAGAAAGAGAAGTTATAAATCGTAACATTTTTCCGTTTTAGTCCTTAAAATTGAGGCTCTTTCTGTGTCCTCCCAGGGCAGCGCCATGGGAGGGCACTTGCAGTCAGCAAGGCGTCCTGTAAGAGGAAAAAACTGTATATTTTCTTACTCATTAAATCTTTCTCTTGTCTGAATTTAATAAATCATAAAAAAAATCTATGGAAAAGTTTCTCTCTATAATTTTTTCATTATCTTTGCAGAACTAAACAATTTAAAATCATGAAGTTCAAAATAACATTGCAAGTAAACAGACAATATGGTGACTTGCTGCCCTTTAATTATCAGTATGAGCAGTCTGCAGTCATTTATCGCATATTGGCGCAAGCTGATACGCAATATTCGTCATGGCTTCATGAAAATGGCTATGATGTAAATGGCTGCAAGAGGTTTAAACTGTTTTGTTATTCGCCTTTTATCTTTGAAAAAGTAAGGCCTTTGCCTGAAGCTGGTTGTTTGAAAATCATCGGAGAAAGAGCAGTTTGGTACATTAGCTTTATACCAGAAAAGAGCACTCTAGAGTTTATTCAAGGAATATTTGCTCATCAAAGTTTCACTATTGGCAATAAGGAACATCGGCTCGCATTTGATGTTGTTGGAGTAGAGGCTATACCTATGCCGCAATTATCTGAAGAAATGACTTTCCAAGCCGTATCTCCTATTTGTGTCAAACTGCATGTAGACAACAAGACTCAATATCTGTCTCCTGACAATCCCATGTTTGCTGAGGGTATATTAAAGGGATTGATGGCGAGATATGAGAGCATTCATGGTCAGTCATTTGATATAGAAAATAAGGAGTTTTTATTCGAATTGACAGATAAAAAGGTCAAGTCGAAGTTGATAACGATAAAAGCCAATACTCCATACGAATCAAGAGTGCGTGGATATCTCTGTTCCTTTCGCATGAAAGCACCTTTAGAGTTGATGAAGATTGCTTGTGAAGGAGGAGTAGGAGAACAATGTTCACAGGGTTTTGGATTTATAAAAATGAAGGATTAAAATGGAAAAAAATATAGACTTATCAATTTTGAAAAAGTTGCCAGAGCTGCAAACACAAGCAGTTTTGGAAATTAGACCTTTAGCACCTTTATCTATGGTGAGCGAATTGCCTGGCTCTTTTTATAAGACCATGAAATATCCTAGTAAGAAGATGCTTTGTGGATTATTTGAGAATATGTTAGGATGGCATTTTGATAACAAATTGCGACTTAAGATATTCAAAGATATGGTTAAGGCCCGCAAGAAGCAAAAGATTGATTTGAAAAAGGAACAATTTATGCAAGGATCTACCTACTTGCCCTTATTGATTGACTACTTTGATATTTCAGGAAATATTTCCTTGAAGAAATTCAAAAGTATGTTTAATTTTAGTGACTTGTGGAACAAGGGGTATAGACGTTCTGATTCAAATAAACACATGAATGGTTGCAGAAATATAGATGTATCATTAGTAGCAGAAAGATATAATCTATTTACTAATTGGAAAGATTTACCAAGTAAAGAATCAGAGTCAAAGAAAGACGAATGGTTTAAAAACAATATCGGTAAAATCCCATGTTTTTACACATCGCCAACACCTCGTGAGTATATCTGCTTGGATGCTGTGATGGAAATACCTTTAATGGTAGATGTGAATTTTGCAGAATTGCTTTTGGCAGAAGCGAAGATATCCAATATATGTTATTTGGGTAATAGTGAAGGATGGGTCAACATTAAAATCAAATATGTAGAGAAATGACAACACATGTTTATCTAAAGTATGCTTTAGCTCTCTTGATGGAAGAATATGGTTTGCAGACAGAGCAAGAAATCACATTCAAAGAGATTAAAGAGGAATTAGAGAAAGGACTTAATACTTTTAGTGTTAAGCCGATAGATGATTATTGTGGACAAACTAAAGTACAATATGGGTTTACTAAGGAAAAGAATGATGCGAAAAAATACATCTTTTTAGCTCCAAACACAATAGCATCAGAGATGAAAGCCTCTAATTTGTATAATGCCGTTTGTAAAACTTGTTCTGAAGAAAATATTGATTTGCTTAAACCATATAAAATATCACAATCTGAAGTGCCTACATCAGGAGAATTCAACGCCTTTTCCGATAATGGGAACATAGGTCGTGGAAAGCCTTCTGCAACAGTATTCGATCAATGCTTAGCTTTAATAACATCAACAACGGCTTTGAAACCTTGTTTACAATATAAATCTGGGATAGGGAAATTGTCGATAGACAACACTTGCCTTATTCCAGACTTAGACATCTCGGATTTACGTGATTTTATCAGACTCTTTAAACGGATTCGTATTCAAAAGTTAGACAGTTCGTTGATGGTAGGTAGAGTAAATTGTGTAAAAGGAAAGGCCCTTAAATATATACCCAAAAGACCGAATATATTCAATGGTAATTTTCCTAATGCTCCTCATAGTTGTGCTTTAGGGAGTGTTGCACTTCTTGGATCTATTGGAGAGATGACAAAAGAGATAGATGTTTCAGAAGTTGCTAAGAAGGTTCTTGAAAGTCTTAAGGATTGTAATTTCTACGCCATAAAATATGGTGATGCCAGTGTGTTCTCATTTAATCATTCCATAATAAGATTGGCAGAAAGAGGCAAATTGAGAAGAATTGTTGATAGCCTATATTATGTAGTGTTATACAAGGAAGGCAGGAGAACAACAAATAATGCATTTGAATATCAAAAGTTCGATTTGTTTGCAAGTCGTTTCCTACAGATGTTCAATCGCCCTACGTTTAAGGATTTTCTCGCCTTCAGGGCAGAATATCCATATGATATAGAATTATTGTTAAATACATATTTTTGTGATATGGAAAAAATAGATAAAGAAATTGTAATCTCAGCCAAAGAACTTGGTAAATGGCTTAATTATGTAGCTTATCGCTCTGCCAAAAAAGAGGTAGGAACTTCGTCAAAATTGGACGATTTAATAAAAGCCAAGGCTAAGGTATTAGTAGAACTGGAAAGTTCTGTATTCTCAACCAAATCGGGTGATGCTCTTATTGCTTACACAATAACAAGAGCTGGTCGACTTTCTGGATTTGATGCACCTGCAGAAGCCTCTTTGTTTATGGAAAAGGCTGCAAGTGGAGAACTTCCATTGGAACAGGCAAAGAATTTAATCATTGCGTTTTCAAGATTGAAGTCGAAAAAAGAGGAAGCAGACAAAGCATATTCAAACGACAATCAATCTATTGAGAATGAAAATGAAGAAATGACAGAAGATTATAGTAACATATAAAAATAGTATTATGGAAATTAAAGGAATTTTAGTATCGCTATTGGCTCCTTTCGAGGATCATATAGCTAATGGAGGTGAAAAATTATTGGGAAACGCCTCTTCCATTAAGCGTCGCCCTGATGGACGTGTTTATATCTCTGGTCAGATGCAACGCCATGTGTTGTTTTCTGCAATAGACCGTTTGAATAATGCTGACGAGGCAAAAGGAGACACATTTGTTTCAAACGGTGATGGCATAACAGATAAGATAGAATCAGATTTAAGAGCAGACATGGGAGGATTTATGCATCCTTCTAAAGGTGATTATTCAGGCAGACGAACAGCTCCATTGTCAGTAACTCCAGCAGTAGCGATGAAAGAAAGCGAAGTAGGACGAGACCTTCTTATGCGATTACGAGTTAACACAGAAGGAGAAAATGCTAACGAGCAAGCTATTGCAACACGTGAATTTAGTCAAGGAGATATTATGCGTATGAATTTCTTTCTTGATATTACATCTCTTAGTATATCTAAAGCCTACCGCTACGAGAATTCATTTAATGTGGCTACAGTATATTATAAGCATGCAACAGAGGCAGAAAGAAAGCGTAGAGCAGAACTTTACCTTAACGCAACTCGCCTGATGAATGATTATGCAAATCAGGCACGTAATGCTGTATGTGGTGAGCCTCAGCAGGTGATAATCGTTTTTGATACTATTCTTAGCAGAAAAGCGGCTCGCTATTTTGAGGCTGGAGAAATTGAACGTGCTAACATACTGAAAGAATTGGATGAAAGAAAAGCTCAATACTTTATTGGCGATGACACTACAAAAAATAGTGTATTGAAAGCTTATAATGAAGCTCTCGAGTTTTTGAAGTCAAATGAACTATACACATGCGATTCTGATGACAGCGAAGTTAGAAGTTTCTGTGATGTGTATGTTAACGACCAAAATGACGTAAAACCATCCAAGTCAAAGAAGCAAGAAAAGAAGACAGACGATTCTCCTTCTCTATTTGACTAATACGCATAACAACTATAAAAATCTCTGTCTAATGAAGAAAGATAAACGTAGCTATATATTGGCTAAACCTTCAGGCATAACATTAGAACAGCATAGTTCTGATGTTATGTCAGAAATGTCCGATATTTGCCAGATTTTTATTGGCACTTGCGAGAAATACAAAAAGTTGACGGGTAAAGATCTGGCAATGCGTTTGTCTGTCTCTGCGAAATGGCATGATAACGGCAAAGCATGCAAAACATGGCAAGAAGCATGCAGGAAGGATTTCCATAATTATCTATTGTGGAAACAAAATCACCCTGATCATTCTTTTAAAGAATACAGTTCTGAAAAACGTAACGAAGCCGGATGCCATCTTAAAAATGTCGGTATACGACATGAATTCTATTCATTAGATAAAGCTGTTACCACCAATATGCCTATTTCCATATTGGCGGCTATAGCAGCGCATCATGGAAAATTAGGACTTGGCTTTGAGGACAAATGGATGAGCAATCCTTCTTTTAAGCAATTCTGGAATGTATTTCGCAAGACATCCAATGATATATCAGAAAAAGAGAATTTGCCTTTAGTATGTGACAAATTATTAGAATTTGACACTATTAGAGGGTTGCTTAGGTTTGCTGACCATAGAGCAAGTGCAAAAGAAGACGGAGAATTTGTACCCCAATTATCGTTCTTTGATTATCATTTTCCCTTTGATGACAAACGGGGAATTCAAAAACTTGTAGAGGATAATTGGAATAATGAGATTCTACTTGTACGCGCTCCAACAGGAGCTGGAAAAACAGACGCTTCTCTATTATGGGCCTCTCGCCAGATATCCGCTCACAAAGCTGATCGTCTTGTAATAGCTATGCCAACTCGATTTACGGCAAATGCTCTCTCTGTAAACGTAGCATCTACCTTGTCTGATACAGGTTTGTATCATTCCAGTGCTTGGTACTCAAAGTATTCGAAAGTGCAAAATGGAGAAATGAATATGACGGAAGCATTGGCTCAACAAAAAATGGCAAAACTTCTTGCAACACCAATTACAGTATGTACCATTGATCACTTGTTGATGTCTTTGACCTTTACTCAAGAAAACCATCATCTGATTTGCAGCAATCTCGCCAACTCTTGTGTAGTTATAGACGAAGCAGATTTCTATGATGATTTTACCCTTGCCAATATACTCTTCCTATTAAAAGTGCTTCACAAATGGAATGTTCCGGTTATGATAATGAGTGCATCTTTGCCAAAATCAGCTTTACAACTATATAGAAAAGCAGGATTCAACATTGAAAGTATATTGGAAGACAAAGATAGCGATAGATATAAAAAAAGTTTCAATATAAGAAAACAGATAGAGTATGACAATATACAGGATATAAACTATCTGTTGGAATACAGTGTAGATAGAGGTAATGCTATTATCTACCTTAACACAGTGGATAAAGCCATAAAAGTATACAAGGAAGTAAAAGATCTTGTATTGAAAAGCGGCAAAAACATCCCTGTTATCCTGTATCATAGTAGGTTTACAGAAAAAGACAAACAACGTAAGGAAAATATGTTGCTTGATAATTTGGGGAGAAAGGCATGGAACAATGGTACCGCTAAAGGAATAGCTATTCTTACACAAATAGGAGAAATCAGTATAAATATTAGTTCCGAACTAATGATTAGTGAAGTATGTCCAATAGACAGACTTATGCAGAGAGCAGGAAGATTATGTCGCTTTGATAATTCAGTTGGAGAAATGTATATATTGATACCATACAAAGACAACACTCTATACCCAGCTCCATATGGCTCATATTCTCAAAGCGATAAGTCATGGATTCCATGTAAAGCTTTATTGGCTACTATGGACATACTTAAACGTGGTATATATTCAGCACAAGATTTAGTTAATATTCTAAACAAGGTGTATGCAGAAGAAACAAATTTCAGCATAAAGGCCCAAACTAACGTAAAGGCATTGGAACAAATGTTTATCAATAATTGGCTAATAAATCCAGTTGAAAAATGGAATGATGATGATACTCACTCCAACACTTGGAAAAGCCGGGATATAGGACCACAAGGAACAGCTTTTGTAATAAAGCCTAAGTGTATGCATTTTTACAATTATTCCGAATATGCGGAGTTTGTACTGTCCTATTCCATCAGTTTACCTGTGTATTTACTGGATAAAGGACGGAAAGAACATCGGATTGATTCAAATTGCAAAATTACTATCGGGTCTAACGAATCAATCTTTATAAATGTTATACGTGAGGGTTTTTATACATTTGACGTAGGTATTGATTTAACCAACAATGAGGAGGACAATTTCTTATGATAGTAACAGGTACTCATTTCAACTATTACCAGCTTTGCCATCGCAAACTATGGCTGTTTGCCAATGGTATCAACATGGAACAAGAATCAGACTTGGTCTATGAAGGAAAGCTGGTGCATGAATCAAGTTATCCGCAACGTACATCAAAGTATGAGGAAGTGAAGGTTGATGGTATCAAAGTAGATTACTATGATGCCAAGAACAAGGTTATCCACGAGATAAAGAAATCTAATAAGGTGGATAAAGCTCATGAATGGCAACTGAAATATTACATGTATGTTTTCGAGCAACATGGAATTGATGGCGTGAAGGGCATCTTGGAATATCCTCTTTTACGTAAGACAAAAGAAGTAATCTTGACTGATGTCGATAGAGATGACATTCAGGTTATATCTAAAGACATTATTAAGATAATCTCTCAAGATGTTTGTCCGACTAAAGTCAAGAAAGGCATCTGTAAGAATTGTAGTTATTTCGATTTTTGTTATATAAACGAGTTGGAGGAAGAAGAATGAAAAGAAGTTTTTATCTGTTCAATCCAGGCATTATGGAGAGAAGGGACAATACGCTGAAATTCACGCCTGTTATCGTGAATGAAGATAATGAAGAAATCAAGCAGCAACCTCGATACATTCCTATTGAGGATGTTGCGGAACTGTATGCCTTTGGAAGTCTGCGGGCAAATAGTGTTTTGTTCAACTTTCTGGGGCAGAAAGGTATTCCTGTCCACTTCTTCGACTATTATGAGAACTATACCGGAAGCTTCATGCCAAGGGAAAGTCTTCTTTCTGGCAAGGCGTTGTTGGCACAAACATCTGCGTACCAAAATAAGAAGAAAAGGGTAGAATTGGCGCGAAAATTCATTCAGGGAGCAGCTTGGAATATGGTTATGAACCTCAACTATTATAATCGTAGAGGAAAAGACCTGCAGGATATTATCGATACCATTAAGAGATTGAGTAATACTTTGCCTGATGCTAAGGCTGTAGATGAGATAATGGGAATTGAGGGAAATATCAGACAGGCATATTATGCTGCATTCGATATCATTCTCGATGATTTCAACATGGGATCAAGAACCAAGCAACCGCCAGAGAATGAGGTGAATGCTCTCATATCTTTTGGCAATATGATGTGCTATACCGAAACTCTTCGAGCTGTTCATCAAACTCAGCTCAATCCAACGATAAGCTTTCTGCATACTCCAGGTGAAAGGCGTTTTTCATTATGTCTTGATATATCCGAGATCTTCAAGCCTATTATCGTGGATAGAGTCATCTTCAAGGTACTCAATAAGCATGCTTTAAGTACCTGTCATTTTGATAAGAAACTCAACAAATGTCTTTTGAACGAAAAGGGAAAGAAGATTTTTGTAAAGGCTATGGAAGAGCGTTATGATGAGACTTTCCGTCATCGTTCTTTAGGACGTAATGTAAGCTATAAGCATCTTATAAAACTTGAATGCTATAAGCTACTGAAAGATATTTTGGGAATTGAAGATTATAAACCTTTCAAAATGTATTGGTGATATGTATGTGATTATTGTTTATGATGTAGGTGAGAAGCGAGTTGGTAAAATGTTGAAGCTTTGTCGCCAGTATTTGTGTTGGATTCAGAACTCAGTTTTGGAGGGAGAATTATCTGAAGCCAAACTTCGTGAATTGCAAATGAAAATGAAAGCTATCATTGATGAATCCGAGGATAGTGTCATTGTTTTCACCAATAAAATGGGGTATAACATGAACAAGCAGATTCTTGGAAAAGAAAGAATGTCTACAGACAATTTCTTATAGAGAGTTGTCGATGTGGTTCTATTTTGTCGTTTTTGGTTCGGCAAAACCTCCAAAAAGTGCTCTTTGGCTTATTGAAACCACCATAAATAGGCAGGTTGTCGTAAGACCGCAGAAAAAATATCATTAGGCATCGACATATTTTAGGAGTATTTTTTGTATCTTTGCACCCGAAATCCCATTGTGTACAAAGACAATTAAATCTTCGTTCTAATGGGTTCTAATCGTACCTTTATGGAATTGAAATCAAACAATACTCTTCGTAGGATATAGCGTTCATCTGTTCTAATCGTACCTTTATGGAATTGAAATTTGCGTATTCAGGATTTCCGTTTGACAACTGTAGGTTCTAATCGTACCTTTATGGAATTGAAATCTTGAAGTAGTAACTTTTAACTTCGTCGAGCGTGTGTTCTAATCGTACCTTTATGGAATTGAAATTCGGGAGAAGCTGCGAAGTAAGGTATTGTGTCGTGTTCTAATCGTACCTTTATGGAATTGAAATATAAGAATGGCATCATCAACACCAAAAACATTACCGTTCTAATCGTACCTTTATGGAATTGAAATCCGTCAAAACGGTCATAACTAGTCTTAAGCTCAGGTTCTAATCGTACCTTTATGGAATTGAAATCTGTCAAACGCAAGCCCTTCATAGTGGACCTTTCTGTTCTAATCGTACCTTTATGGAATTGAAATTGCTGATTAAAATATCCAGCAACGTAGGAACTACGTTCTAATCGTACCTTTATGGAATTGAAATAACCGAGAAAGTTCGAGTGGTAGGCTTTAGATGGGTTCTAATCGTACCTTTATGGAATTGAAATCGATGAATAGAATCATAAAAATCGGAAGGAGAAGGAGTTCTAATCGTACCTTTATGGAATTGAAATTCGTCTGACGAATAGACAAATTTTTTTCATAATGGTTCTAATCGTACCTTTATGGAATTGAAATATAATAATACCATACGTATCTGCCTTGAAATTGAGATGTTCTAATCGTACCTTTATGGAATTGAAATATCTGAGCCGTAAACATATTTCTATGGCTCAAAGTTCTAATCGTACCTTTATGGAATTGAAATGAGTGAATTGCTGACGAACACGAGATGAAAACGTGTTCTAATCGTACCTTTATGGAATTGAAATCACGATGTTTAATAGAAGATGAGTAATCTATATTGTTCTAATCGTACCTTTATGGAATTGAAATATCATATCTTGTATAGAACAACGTGATGGCAGCTGTTCTAATCGTACCTTTATGGAATTGAAATACGATTACTACGACAGCAAGACAAAGAAGCATGAGTTCTAATCGTACCTTTATGGAATTGAAATGTATTAAGAATGTTAGAACCATTTTTAAGCTGAAGATGTTCTAATCGTACCTTTATGGAATTGAAATATCACTCGCAATTCCTCGGTTTGGGAAAGATTTCTGAGTTCTAATCGTACCTTTATGGAATTGAAATAACCTTAACGAGAGGGTTGGACTTTTGCACAGAAGTTCTAATCGTACCTTTATGGAATTGAAATAAGATAATCGGGCATGGGCGGTTGTTGGGCGGTGGTTCTAATCGTACCTTTATGGAATTGAAATAAGTGCAATGCGTTCTTGCGTAAATTGTTGACGAACGTTCTAATCGTACCTTTATGGAATTGAAATTTGGTATGCAAACGCAGTATCGTTGTGAAGTTTCGTTCTAATCGTACCTTTATGGAATTGAAATCTGAGAAAATATAGGCAAAAGCTCACCAGGCTGAGTTCTAATCGTACCTTTATGGAATTGAAATAATTATAAAGATAATGATGTCAATGTAAATGAGGTGGTTCTAATCGTACCTTTATGGAATTGAAATCCGCTGCTATGATTAGTGCACGTGCTCAAGAGACAGTTCTAATCGTACCTTTATGGAATTGAAATGACTTACCGACAAGTTTAGCCGATTTAATATTAAGTTCTAATCGTACCTTTATGGAATTGAAATTACATATCTTGCATTCGTTGTTGCCAATCACGCTGTTCTAATCGTACCTTTATGGAATTGAAATGCAATAGCTGTAATAATATACAACAGAATTTTAAAAGTTCTAATCGTACCTTTATGGAATTGAAATAGGGCAGAAAGACCACCACCTATTAAGATAGCATCGTTCTAATCGTACCTTTATGGAATTGAAATTACTGAGCACGAGGTAGAACGCCCGTGAGATAATCGGTTCTAATCGTACCTTTATGGAATTGAAATTCAAGAGATTGATTTACCTGGGGATTAATATCAATAGTTCTAATCGTACCTTTATGGAATTGAAATTAAAAGGTATCATGCCGCCACGAAGAACCGTGATAGTGTTCTAATCGTACCTTTATGGAATTGAAATCGTCGACAAAGCATGTATCAAAATTGCAAAATGAGTTCTAATCGTACCTTTATGGAATTGAAATATCATAGTAGGTCGTTTGGCTCTTATAAAGACCTGAGTTCTAATCGTACCTTTATGGAATTGAAATCTGATAAAAAATGGGCAAAAGCTCACCTATCTGAGTTCTAATCGTACCTTTATGGAATTGAAATCGGCCAAAGCCTTAAAAACCTGAGCTTGATTGTAAGTTCTAATCGTACCTTTATGGAATTGAAATAGCCATAAATTGATTACAGCATTAATCTTAATGAGTTCTAATCGTACCTTTATGGAATTGAAATTTTAGATAATTGTCGATTGTTTTCATGAATTCATGTTCTAATCGTACCTTTATGGAATTGAAATCATGGCAAATCGTAGGAACTGATAGCAGAAGACGAGGTTCTAATCGTACCTTTATGGAATTGAAATTTGACGGTTGCAGACGTGCCTGGGACTGGAGTGTTTCGTTCTAATCGTACCTTTATGGAATTGAAATCTTTTTCTCATGCCCAAACTGGTCATGGATGCCTTCGTTCTAATCGTACCTTTATGGAATTGAAATAAACTCCCAAGTTAAACATTAGCGACCGCCACCATTGTTCTAATCGTACCTTTATGGAATTGAAATCAGGTTTCGCCATCATAGATTTCAGAGAGAAACGGAGTTCTAATCGTACCTTTATGGAATTGAAATTCCGTAGATATCATGCCGTTTTGGTTGACTTCGCGTTCTAATCGTACCTTTATGGAATTGAAATTTGCAAGTCCTGAGCCGTTGAGGATGAGGTCACGGTTCTAATCGTACCTTTATGGAATTGAAATAACTTAGCATTAAGGCCAGCTGAACGTAAATCATGTTCTAATCGTACCTTTATGGAATTGAAATGTCAAATAATCAATAGGAAGATTACTATACTCCAGTTCTAATCGTACCTTTATGGAATTGAAATATTGCAAAATTACTGCTTTTTTCTGAGAAAAGCAGTTCTAATCGTACCTTTATGGAATTGAAATTACTGAGCTCGAGGTAAAACACCAGTAAAATAATCAGTTCTAATCGTACCTTTATGGAATTGAAATAGAGAATTTAAAAGTTTACCAACAGCAACATAACGTTCTAATCGTACCTTTATGGAATTGAAATAGTCGTGTCAGAACCGACAGAACGAAAACACTCAAGTTCTAATCGTACCTTTATGGAATTGAAATAACATGAACAAGTTAGCTGGACATTTCGTGGAAAGTTCTAATCGTACCTTTATGGAATTGAAATTTGAAGAGGAAGGAGTCAAATAATCGATATTACTGTTCTAATCGTACCTTTATGGAATTGAAATTGGATATTAATAGTCAGTTTGTCGATTCTGATTTGTTCTAATCGTACCTTTATGGAATTGAAATGTTCACTCGCCGTATTGCACTACAAACGCGGCTCGTTCTAATCGTACCTTTATGGAATTGAAATAGCCTTATAGAATGCAAACAAAGGTAGGCCAATAAGTTCTAATCGTACCTTTATGGAATTGAAATGTGTTTCTTCTTTTACTAATCTTGAGTTTAAGGGTTCTAATCGTACCTTTATGGAATTGAAATTGAGCTTTTCTCTGTTTTGTCTAATTTTTCTACCAAGTTCTAATCGTACCTTTATGGAATTGAAATGGGGCGCACCTGTTATGGTCGCTCCTGGTCATCAGTTCTAATCGTACCTTTATGGAATTGAAATTGCTTGCATGGTCATGAATGTATAAGCAAGTTTGTCGGTTCTAATCGTACCTTTATGGAATTGAAATAGAGTCGGCAGGCAGCATCCTCGCTCTTGCCCACGATGTTCTAATCGTACCTTTATGGAATTGAAATTTAAAAAACAAAGAAATGGAATTAAAAGATTTAGCGAGTTCTAATCGTACCTTTATGGAATTGAAATAAAGAATCATTCTTCGGGTCAAGATAAGCACTAATGTTCTAATCGTACCTTTATGGAATTGAAATGAGCAAAAGTCTGCCTAATAGCAAGTTCTTTAGGATGTTCTAATCGTACCTTTATGGAATTGAAATGATGGAAGCAGGCTTAAATATCTCGGTTTGGGAAGTTCTAATCGTACCTTTATGGAATTGAAATTTTGTTGCAAAGTCTGTTCACCTATCTTAAAATCGTTCTAATCGTACCTTTATGGAATTGAAATTGTAACCACAGCGGATGTAAATAGAGTTCACGACGTTCTAATCGTACCTTTATGGAATTGAAATATGATAATTAATATAAGATTTAAAAGAATCTAATGTTCTAATCGTACCTTTATGGAATTGAAATCCGAGAACGATGGTTTCTCGTTTATCTGATTTCCCTTGTTCTAATCGTACCTTTATGGAATTGAAATTAGGAACCCAGCACACCGACATACACCAGCCTACACACGTTCTAATCGTACCTTTATGGAATTGAAATAGCTAACTTACCATCTGCGATAGTAGGAACAATTTCCGTTCTAATCGTACCTTTATGGAATTGAAATGTTTATGAGCAAGTGCAGCATGAACCTACCTTGCTGTTCTAATCGTACCTTTATGGAATTGAAATAGGGCATTAAGCAACTTACCAGTAGCAACGTAGCGTTCTAATCGTACCTTTATGGAATTGAAATCAGTTTACGCTGAACAATCAGACAGTACTCAACAGTTTTAATCGTACCTTTATGGAATTGAAATTACAAGTTAACGAGATAGTGGCATTAGTGTCCCGTTAAAATCGGGACTAATTAAATATTAATCAAATAGCCCCAGAAAGAGGGGACAATCGAGTTTTTTGGTATTATTGAAATCAGTCCTTTCGAAGAAATCAACGAGTGGTGTCTTATCCATAAGAGATATGCTTAGAATCTGAAGAGCTTCATAAGTTGATCGCTTAAGTTGCAAATCATGTTGTACGATAGCAACAGGGCAATAGGCTATGATTGCCGATGAGATTTGGATTCTCGCAGCATTCGCTGTAGTACCCCAAAACTTCTTGATCTTGAGGTGCTGCTTTAGCCATTTGAAGAACAGCTCTATCTGCCATCTATTCTTGTAAAGGTTGGCGATTTCAGGAGCTGTTAGATGAAAAGCATTTGTCAGGAAGGCAAACTCCCTTCCTTGTTCTTCATCATAGAATTTGACGAGTCTGAGTATCTCCGGATACTTCCGTTATGAATTGTATTCCGTGAATTCAAACTCTGCATCTGTCAATATATTTTTTTACAACCTGCGCTTCCATTTACAGCATTTGTATTGCAGATTTTTCTTGGCTCGCACAACAAAGAACGATTCATGCAGATGTATTTTGAAAAGTTCCTAGAATGCATTGTATCCACGGTCAAACACATAGTAAGAACCTGATTCATAAGGAATTTCCTTCATTGCTTTTGAGTCGCAAACGGATGCTGTAGAGATGTGAAAGAAAGCTGAAACCTGAGATTCGAGGTCATATAGCACATGTGCTTTCACTCCTCCCTTCTTCTTACGGAACTTTGCCCACCAGAAGACCGACAAACACAAAGGAATGGTCGTTGAGTCGAAGGCATACACATTGCCTTTCAACTTGAAGATATCCGTTACCCGTTTCTTTCTGACTTGCTCCATCATATAGAAAGCAAAGTCTTCAAAGATACGGTAGTCACGTTTTTGATAGGCAGAAGCAAATGTCGTTTTCGCAATAGGCTTACGCCCCAATCCAAGATGGTATTGTTTTGCTCGATGTGCTTCAAAAGCAACAATCAGATCTCGTAAACTCTCTCGATTACTCAGTTGACCAAACATCATTGCAAGCAATTGATTCCAACAAGTGAAATGCTTCACATAACGGTTTCCATCATACTTGTCAACCAAATGGCGAAACTTGTTATTGTCGAGAAATTCTATCAATAGGGCGAAAACGTATTCGTCTTTGTTCATTGTGCAGTATCATTGATAACTGCAAAATTACAAATTCAAATCGTCGCACCCTTGGAAACTCTTGAAAAAGACTGTATTTCAATTATTTCAAAGAGCGATTAGTCCACTTTTTCGGGACAGTAGTGAACTCTCTTAATTATGAAAGGCTATCTGGTGATAAAACAGGATTATCCTCAGTAAGAGTCTATGAACAGTACCGAATAGAATTTCAAGAGGTAATAGAAGAAGGTCAAACAATCGCAACAATATGTAATTTAAGGAGTTGTCAAATCATTATAAATAATAGAGCTATGAGTAATGACAAAAAAACAGATTTGAAAATGCGGGCTAATGATATAATTTCAGTTTTCCCTACACATCCTGGTGAAATTCTGAAGGATGAAATAGAATATCGTGGTATTTCTCAACGTCAGCAGGAGGATGAGATGGGTATAGCATATTCTGCCTTGAATAAAATATTGAATGCTCGCCGTCCTGTAACAGAAAAGACGGCTTTGCTCTTTGAGGCAGCTCTTGGAGTAAATGCTGAGCCTTTGTTAAAAATGCAAATGAGATATAGTCTGCAATCAACCAAAAAGGATTCTTCTTTTATGGTAAGATTGGCAAAGGTAAGAAAAATAGTTGTAGCCTTGTGATATTTGCTTGAGGCGAAATTTTGTTTTTATTTGAATTTATATTTCGAATAAACAGAGATACAAAAAAATATGATGGGCAGGCTGCAGATCCGTAGCTTGCCCTTCATGATTAATATCTTTCCTTACAAGCTTCTTTTCTTAAAGGTTTCTTTTCTTAGAACTTCTTTCCGAAAGCGATATTGCAGAAAGTCTTTAGCAATATCTTGGCGTCAAACCACCAAGAACGATGCTCCAGATAGTAAAGGTCGAGTTCCAGACGTCGCAGCATCTTCTCCATCGTATCCGTATAGCCATTATAGAGGGTGGCATAGGAAGTGACGCCTGGTCGAATCTGATAGAGATACTGGTATCGTGAATCGTGCTCCATGATCTGGTCGATATAGAACTTCCTTTCTGGTCTCGGACCGATGAACGACATATCCCCTTTGAACACATTCCACAGCTGAGGAAGCTCGTCGAGGTGATGAGCCCTTAGGAAACGTCCCACTTTCGTAAGTCTCGGGTCGCCCTTTATTTCCAATAAGTCGGGCCCGTCCTTCTCTGCATCAATCCTCATCGATCGGAACTTATAGATGTAGAAAGGCTTGCCATGCAGGCCTATCCTTTCCTGCTTGTAGATGACAGGAAGACCATCTTCCTTGCGGATTGCTAAAGCACAGGCCAATGCTAAAGGAGAGAAGACTACAAGGCAACAGGCTGCAATGACAAAGTCGACGGAGCGTTTGCAACCTTGCTCTATCTTATTCATCCTGTCCTTATATTGTTTATTAATCATTTAACTTCTTTAGGTAAATGTGATACTAAACAAACTTTTTATTTGTCCAGTTTTTCGTATATAGAATTATTGCTTTTGTATTCAGGAACGATTTCTTTCATTTTCATGACGGTAAGCATTTCGTCGTACAACTTACTCTTTTCAATAAGTTCGTCAATCTTTAAACTCACCTTTGCATAGTCGTACTCTCGTACCTTGGCAATTCTAATCTTGTCGTTGAAAGAGGGCATGGATGATTCTTTATCGTTGAGAACTTCTTCATAAAGTTTTTCGCCCGCTCTCAGACCTGTAAACTTGATTTCTACATTCTTAGCTCCACTGAGGTTAATCATTCTCTGTGCCAAGTCAGCAATCTTGACTGGTTTACCCATGTCAAAGACAAAAATCTCACCACCATTACCCTTAGTACCTGCTTCCAAAACGAGTTCGCAAGCTTCAGGAATCAGCATGAAATAACGGATGATATTAGGGTCGGTGACTGTAACAGGACCACCATTCTTAATCTGTTTCTTAAACAGCGGAATGACAGAACCATTAGAACCCAAAACATTGCCAAATCGTGTGGTAACAAACTGGGTTTCACCTTTGATGACACCTTCTTTCACGGCTTTGTTGAGGCTTTGAACATAAATTTCACAGATACGTTTTGAGCATCCCATTACATTGGTAGGATTCACGGCCTTATCGGTAGATATCATTACAAATTTCTTTACGCCATACTTGACAGCCAAATCTGCCAGGATTTTGGTACCATAAACATTATTTTGAATGCTCTCACATGGATTGTTCTCCATCATAGGAACATGTTTATATGCAGCAGCATGGAAAACATAGTCAGGCAGGTAAGTCTTGAAGATATGTTCCATTCTGGACTTGCTACAGATAGTGGTGACGATGGTTTCAGCTTTAATATCAGGGAATTGCTTCGCCATCATTAAGCGTATGTCGTGCTGCGGGGTCTCTGCACTATCTATCAGAATTAATTCCGCAGGACTGTACTTAGCGATTTGTCTTACCATTTCGCTTCCGATACTTCCAGCAGAACCTGTAATCAATATGCGTTTGCCATGAAGCATAGCACCCACGCTTTCCATATCGATGCTGATTTCATCTCGTGGTAAAAGATCCTCAATGCTAACTTCTTTGAGTTGTTGCTGTTGCTCTGTATTCCATTCCTGTGTAGTAGGCATATAAATACGAATACCTTCAGCAAGTATAGCATCCTGGAACTCCTTGTCTGCACGTAAATTATTGATGGCACCTGGAGATACCAGCAGGGTAGTGATTTTATTGTCTCTCATTACCTTGATAGTATTTTTGTCGAGTGCATACACCTTAGCTCCCATCAGGTGGTGGTGCTTGATTTCTACATCATCAGAAATAAATCCCATGAGTTTGAACTTCATAGGCTTATCATTCTTAATTTGTTTCGCAAGACCGATGCCACCTTCCTTTACGCCATAAATAAAAGCATTTTTAATGTTATAATCGGCTAATGATACATCAAAGACAGTTTTGGTAATGACTCTGATGGCCCACAAGATGAGTATAGAAATAAGTGAACCTAAGATAATGTTGCGGTACTGAATCTCAACTTTTGGAAATAATTGAGTATTCAGCAGCATGTTCTTAGTCAGTATAGATAAAACTGCACCGACAGTTACTGCATAGAATACTTTCTGCAAATCAACAAAAGAAGAATATCTCAGAATGCCATCGTATGTATGGAACATTCTAAAACCTATGGCATGGAACATCGTGAAAATCGCAAAGACAGCAGAGAGTTGTCCAAAAATTCCTAATGCTTGTGCTCCGCTATTTATTTGCTGGTATATAAAAAGGTATGATAAATATATCACAGCACAATCTATCCAAAAAATACACCAATAGGGTAGTGATTTTTTGGAAAAATACCAGTCTGTTAACTTCCTGAAATTTTTCATATCTTTTCCTATCTTACTATTTCTTTAAAGGTGGTAAATATAATCTTGAAGTATTCTCCAAGTGTTTGATGATTTATATATACCATGTTAAGTTTAATCTTATTCGGCATAATCAAGGTTACATAGGCTTCATCTGGGTCTTTAGCTTCGCCCAATATTTTATTCTCGTCTACGTATTTTATAGATGCCCAGTCTGTGATGCCAGGTCTTACCTTGAGAACTTGCCTTTGTTCATCCGTATAGAGATCTGTGTATTTTTTTACCTCTGGTCTTGGTCCAACCAAACTCATATCTCCTATAAACACGTTCCAAAGTTGAGGAAGTTCGTCCAATTTATATTTCCTAAGAAAATAACCTGTACGAGTTATACGATTGTCCTTTTCGCCAATAGTAATGAGACCTTTCTTGTCTGAACCTGTTCGCATTGACCTGAATTTGTAAAGTCTGAATGGTAGACCATCTTTTCCCATCCTTTCTTGTGTATAGAATCCACCTCCCTTGCTTTCCAATCTAATCATCAGATAAAAAATCATAAATAGTGGTGACAGCAAAATGAGTCCTATCATAGAGAAAACTATATCGAAGAATCGAATCATAATATAAGGTGTCCTATATTTATATGTTTTTACTTCATTACGGTCTCGTATGCCTTGATGACTGTATTTGCTACAAACTTGACTTGATCTTCTGTAAGTTGTGGATACACAGGTAAGGAGATTTCGTGTGAATAATTCTTATATGCTTGAGGATAGTCTTTAATGTCATAACCCATATCCTTAAAGAGAGTAAGCATTGGCATAGGAATGAAATGAACATTAACAGCTACCTCATTTTTAGAGATTTCTTGTATGATAGCATCTCTTTGTGCTTCTGTAATATCCTTGATACGAAGGGCATATACATGATATGAACTCTCCTTGATGCCAATTGTGGCAGGTGGTGTAATCGCCCAGTCCGTATTGGCAAATGCATTGGCATACGTATTGAATACTCTCTTTCTTTCTTGTAGGAGATTCTCATACTGTCTAATCTGTGCTAAACCAATTGCAGCATTAACATCTGCCAAATTAATCTTCATACCTTGTCCTACAATATCATATCTCCAACCGCCTGCTTTTGTTTTCGTGAAAGCATCTTTCGTTTGGCAGTTGAGAGTTCTCAGGCGAAGTTCTTTGTAAAGTTCTTCATTGTTGAATGGTTCTGGCAAGTTAAGGCAGATGGCTCCACCTTCTGCTGTTGTAACATTCTTTACTGCATGCAAAGAGAAAATAGCAACATCAGTTTCTGAACCAGTACGCTTATCGCCATAATGTGCACCAATAGAGTGGGCTGAATCACTCAAGACGAGTATTCTGCCTAATTTCTCTTGTACTTCTGAAGTTGCATGGAACAAAGCTTTTGCTTCTTTCGATTTTACCAATTCCATGATAGCATCATAGTCACATGGGAATCCTGCAATATCGACAGGAATAATAGCTTTTGTTTTTTCTGTAATAGCCCTTTTGATGCCCTCAACAGAAATGTTGAAATCCTCATTAGAATCAACCATGACAGGTTTACCACCAGCCCATAATACAGCCATGGCAGTGGCAGAATATGTATATGCAGGAACAATCACTTCGTCTCCAGGCTGTAAACCTAACCAACGGAGCATGAGAATTGCACCAGAAGTCCAAGAGTTAACGCATAGTACATTGTTTACGCCAGATATTTTACCTATTTCTTCCTCTAAAGCTTTCACTTTAGGGCCTGTTGTAATCCATCCTGATTTAAGAGAATCAACTACTTCGTTAATGACGTTATCGTCAATGTATGGTGGTGAAAATGGTACTTTCATAATAATATTTTTTGTGTGTATAGCAAGTTGTTTACTATATAGTAAACGTTTCTTAAAGTTGTTTTATTGTATTTTGAGCCTAAAATGTTTGATATTTAATCATTGCACATGGTCTATCCTTTAGTTTTCAAGCCTTTAATGAGACCTGCTATTGTTCCCATACCATAGGAAACATGTACACAGAAAAAAAGAATAAATAAAGGTAATGTACATTTTACATTATCCTTTGCACCCATGATGGAAGCAATAGCATCAGCAATGATATATAGGGCAAGGCCACCACAAAAAACATAGCAGAATGGACTCCATAGTACCGAAATAATGATACTAAACAGACCACTTACTACGAAAAGTAAAGGGACGAGATGTCTTATTCCAATAGCTTCCCTATCAATGTAGTATAGATATCCTATAGAGTTTCCATTTGCATACATTTGTTTGCATGATGCTCCCAATGTAGGTCGTGCAAAATAGCTACTAATAATATTGGGATCAAAGAATATTTTATATCCAGCTTTTCTTATGCGGGAGTTGTATTCATTGTCTTCACCCCTTGGCAAGTCTTCTCGCATACCGCCTATTTCCTCGATGATTTTCCTAGGAAAAGCTCCGAAAGGTACAGAATCTGTGTTGTGAGCTTCGTTACTAACTCGGAAGGCTGCTCCTCCAATGCCAAAACGTGAATGATTCAGAATGGCATTGGTTTGAGCCCATAAGGATTGATTGAATGGTAAAATATTACATCTGCCACCTACATTACCGCGTTTTTCATCTTGCTTAAGATTTTCAATGCAAAGAGAGATATATTTAGAATCATATTCAGCATGAGCATCTAATCTTATTATATATGGTGCAGTAGATTTTTTAAATCCTATATTAAATGCTACTGATTGAATTTTTTTCTTGTTTTCTATGAATCGAATATTCTGATGTGATTTTTGATATTTGGCAACAATATCTTTTGTTTTATCGTTACTACCTCCATCTATTATCATTACATCCATTTTTTCGAACTTAAATGTTTGCTTAATAATAGAATCAAGGCAACGCGAAATAAAACGTTCTTCGTTGAGGGTAGGTATAGCTATGGCTACTTCGTAATTCATTCTAAATATGTTTTAAATTTTTGAAAATCAATATCCCATGTAAGTTTCTTCTTTGATGGTAACCCTTGGTGGGATTGATTATCATTTTATGTGTGAATTGATTAAAAGATACAACTATGGCAGAGATTTTGCATATTTTATTGTTCTTCTATTAACAAAATAACGTAGGCAGTTTGAAAAATATTGTATTCTTTATAAGAAACTTTTGCTAAATCAGAATGTCTACTAAAAGATGTATTTTTAATTTTATTTTTATTTTATAATGTCTAATCTATAAGTAAAAGCGTTAGAGATAAAATAGAATCTCTAACGCTTTTACCTTAAAATATTACCATGTCATCTTTAATCATCTCAGATACGTTGAGAGGTGGAATGATGATATTATTGTATGGAGTACTTTCTGTTTTGCAAAAGAGAATTCCTCTTGCTGTTCCGATTGTATGTACAGCAAAGTATTCTAATAACTCTTTTGGAATAATTGTCTTTTCGTTTGTATGAATATTTTTGTAGTCATTCTCTTCTATTTCAAATTCGCATGTGATAGCTAAAATCATTATTTTTTCTTGGGCTGAGTTTAAAAAGTTGAACTCTGTAGAGCATGATATTATTCTACCTTTATTGGCATATTTATAATTAAGATTTACTCCTAATCCAAGATCTTCTAATGGTGCAGATTTAGACAAAATTGCGAATTGGTCTATATGTATACCAAACATTCTAAATTTAATCATAATTATGCTACTTTTTTAGGTATATTTAATTGTGTGGAAAAATCTGATAAGGTACATGTTACATGTATTGTTTCTTGTGTTGGCTTGCTGTCCCATTTTTCCACCTTTGGGGTGTCAACTTTAACCTTTTGAAAATGGTGCTGTTGTTCGTCCTCCTTTATGTATTGTTCTATTGGAATAAATTCTATCTGAGGTATAACACCAAACGCTAATGCCAATTCGAAGAACTTCGACATGCGGTGGTCGTAATCACCATTGAGTAGTTGGGACACGTAGCCTTTTGACACACCCAAATACTCTGCAAGGTGTGCCCTGTCTTTACCTGTTGCTTCCATGAATTTTTGGGCTTGATTGTAAAGCTCGATTTGAGTTTTAGAAGTCCAATACTCTGGGCTATTCAATACATCTTTTCTATCCATGATTATTACCTTTTAAAAGTCATTGAATAATTTCTTAATTCTTTTAATATCGGAGTTTTGTTCTCCTTTATAGCCACCCAAAACAACAAATACGTTTGGCTTCCTCATGATGACGTAGACTCTGATGTCATTTTTCTTGAACTCGTATAAATCAGGATGTTGTTTGTCTCCGATATACCTAAATTTAGTTTTAGGGAGGAGTAATGCGCCAAACTGATCCATATAAGCATAAATAGAATTCAATTTTCGAAGGTCATTTTTCTTATCTTTCAACCCTAGGAGAAATTCTTGATATAGATATTTCCCGTTGACTGACGCTTCGTAGAATCTGCAATCTTTGTTGTTTACATATTCGAATGGTCTTGTTTCATATTTTTCAGCCATATAAATGTTTACTTTTGATACGCTGTTTAGTTTTTGCTAAACTTTATGCAAAAGTAGTAAAAATAGTAATAACTTCCAAATTTTATTCTGTTTTTTAGAAAATTTGACTTTGTTTTTAACCTTTAGCCAAGAGTTTGATGTTTTTTGTTATTCAAAATAGGCTTTTAGTAAAAACAACTTGTTTCTTATTTTTATAGAAGATACCTTTAAGCATCTGTCTTGTCGCAGACATGGCAGACAAGTTCTCGCTATAAACACGATACTTTGTAACAGCTGTATATAAAGCATAAACCATAGCCAGCGGTGTGCCAAGAATGCGCTTTGTTGCCCATCCGTGCCAAAAGAAATATTTGCAGTCATAACCAGAAAACCATTGTGAATCGGAGCCAACCTGTAGTGTGGCTATCGTCTCTGGTACAAAAGTAAGTCGCAGCCCTTTGCGTAGACAAGTGAACAAGAACTTACATTCTTCTCCAGCTCCATGGCCAGTTCCTGAACCCATCTCTTCATCAAAAGATATGTTCTTCTCTTTTATTTTTGTACGCCTAAAAGCTATCTGATAGCTAGCTGTGCGCATGGCCTGAATGTATCCTACATTCTTTGTATGTGATGGACATTTTGTTTCCCAGTTATTAAGTTTGAAGATTAAAACATCACTTTTGGGGTTGTCTTTAAAAGCTTTCTCTATAATCTTGTCAACACCATCCACAAATACCTCATCGTCGTCAGAGATCAGGCAATAGTCGCATGAGGCAGAGTACAGTGCCATGTTTCGACTTCGTGATAGTCCGCGCTTGGTTGAGTCAATCCAGTTAATTTTACAAGTTCCGCCAATCCCTTCATTTGAAATTATGCGTTTTTCATCTTTATCGCATTGATTAACAACTGTGGCATTACATTTAATGTTTGATCGTTTTATAATATCGTCAGTCTGATACATACATGATAATAATATTTCCAATTTGTCTTTCATACGCTTGAAATATTGTTTGTTAAATAAATGGCTATAATCTTTGTTTTTTTTGTCTTTGGCAGTTTGGCTGCTTACTGTTCCAATTTCTCCTTAATATATAACTTTAGTTTTTCAAGCATATCAAGGAGAGTTGGGTCTTTCTTGCCAAGCATAATGCGCAGGCGTTCTCTTAAAATCTGTAAGTTGATGCAACGTAGACGATTTTTAAGAGTTTTATGCTCATTGTAACCTTTCTTTTGGTTTTGAATTACTGCCACATCGATAAGTGTCTTCTCATATCTTATGTCGGGCTTACGCTCTTTTGTAAGGTGTAGGTATTTTAGACTCTTGTCATATTTCATCTTACAATCTTTGAAACGATGCAATAGACGATAATGAATGTCATCTTCCTCACCATAGAGGAACACGTTTTCATCGAAAAGACCGACCGCTTCAAACATGGCCTTGTTTATAAAGAAACACGATCCTGAAAAATGCATATATTTTGCTATGTAGAAATCAAGACGTGTACACAAGGCAGAGAGTATGGTAGAGAGATAGCCGTTCATTCTATAGGTGCATGTAAATGAATTGGTGCTTGGTTCTTCAAGAGTGAGCCACTGTTTCATGCCGAGCATGCACATATTCTTGTCCTTAGAAAAGAGGTTTATGGCTTTTTTAAATACGGGGCATATAAGTCTTACGTCGGGATTCATGATAAGCACCAATGGTGCGGTACATTGTCTTATACCCAAGTTGTTGCCTTGACCGTAGCCACCGTTGCTGCTGTTTTTTATCAGTATAATATCTTCTCCCCACAATGTTTTAAGTTTCCCAAACATTGTGTCGCAACCTGTGCTATTATTGTCTACAACAACCAATTCTATTTCCGTCAGTGGAATGTCGGAATTTTCTATGATTGAATTAATGCACTCGTATATGTCCTTCTCTGAGTTGTAGGTTACAATTATTATTGAGACTTTTTTCATTTGTTCGTTCTTTTATAATTGTTAATTATTTCGGTTGTTAGAGTCTGACAGTTTTTTTGCATAAATATCAGTTATGCCTTGTGCGATGGCTTTCCATGAGTATTTTCCCTCAGAATAGTCGTGCTCAATATTTGCCATCATTGCCTCTATTTTTTGTGGATTTTCTATCAATGTATTTATTGCAGAAGCCAAGGTGGCGACATCTTTTGGAGGAACGATAGTTCCATATTGTCCATTCTTAACCATGGTAGGTAGAGCACCCACTTTGGTAGCAACAACAGGCTTGTTTAAAGCAAACGCTGACATAACCACTCCACTTTGTGTTGCATCGATATAAGGACATACCACAAACAAAGAGTTACGTATCAGACCAACAAGTTCGTTATCGTCAAGGTATCGGTTGAGAAGAACTAAATGACCAGTATTATAGATGGCATACTGGTTTAAGTCAAAATAAATCTTACCTTTACCTGCGACAACCAACTTCACATCGGGATGCTTCTTGCAAACTTTATCCATTGCTTCACACAGATATTCGATGCCCTTATGTGAACTAATTCCGCCAAAGAATAAGATATAGTTACTTACATCGGGCTTTTGTGGTTTAATATTTTGCAGGTTTGTATATGCGCTAAGATGCGATAAAGCCACACGTTTTGCCCCCATATGGTATGTCTTAATAAATTCTTCTTTCTGCGTCTCGTTCAACAAAATAAAATCGTTAAGTAGCCGGAAACACACATCGCGATGGAAACGATTGAGCCATGTGTCCTCGCTTGAATGAGGTAGGGGGTCATGCATGGTTATAACGATACGCTTACGCAAGAAATATGTGAAGAACTCGCCATAGCGTGGTGGCCAAGTGAGATGTACTATGTTAATCTTTAGATGTAAAATGTCACACACCATCTTGAATATGGCAAGGAGGTTGCAAATAGACCAGTCGTGCTTGCCAGGAAGGTTTACTATATATGTCTTCGATAAATCTATATCGTCAGACAAGTAGGTGAGTTCTGGAAAATCAGAAGCAGGATATACACCTCCTTTTTTTTTAATGGAATCAATCTTTATAAGTGTGAGTCGCTTTGTTGACTCTGATACTTTAAGAAAATAGAATAAATCTATTTTTTTCTGTAATTCACCAATCAGAGGAATGTCACAGTCGGCAAAATGCGGTGTTGAAATATAAGCAACTTTCATATTGTTATTCTTTTGATTATTTAATAGCACCCTACAATGCGCCTCTTAAACGTTCGAGAATTTTAGTCATCATTTCATTATATTTATTGAGATAACCTTGAGCAAAATTTTTGCATTTTGCTTTGTCAAACGTCTGTAACTTATTAAATACATGTTCTGGACTTGGCGTGCGACGAAACAGTGAATTGCTCGCTATTCGACAGTCGAGTAGGTTGGCAACTTTTAATATGTGACGGATTTTGCTTGTTGAAGAGTCGCAAAACAAGCCGTTTGCATGTTTAGTTCCATAATTGTCAAAGCTAAAAAAAGGCACTGTATTGTGAATGCACACAACGATAGGATGCATGTTGTTGCCAATATAACCACAAGAATATTTGAGTAGAGCATACCAGTCAATAGGATTTAGTGGGAGTGCAATTTCACTTTCCAACTCTCCTGCAGATAGACTTGTCGAGAATGGTAATGATACACACTGTATGCCATGATGTTTTGCTATGTCTTGAAATTTGTTCAACCAAGTTTGGGATACATTGCAGCGCTTTTCGTTCTTGAAACTTATGAGCATATACTTGCCAGATAGACCATATTTCTTCATCAGTTCCTCTTTAGAAGGTACTAATGATGCTGCGTTTTGATTGAACGCAAATACTGGGTCTGGTGTAACAGATGGACAACATTGTCCTTCAGTAATGAAAGAGAACATCTTTTGGGTGTCCACATCACGCACAGATACATAACTAAATGCCATGATACGCTCTTTCATTTGCTTACGAAGTTTTTTAGAAATATATTTATATTTTGAATCTTGGCTTGCCGCAGACATTAATGCTACAGGGACTGGCTTGTCAAGATAGTCAGTCCATATACCCCAAAAAGGGTTTGGAAATAGAACGTCGGAGGTCACAGAATTAATGGCTATAATATTACGACACGGGAAGACGATTCGTTCAAACAGCGGATGGTGCTGTGCCACAGCGTCGCTTCCAATTATAACAGCATCAATCTGTTCGTTAGAGATTATGTTTGCAACATCCTTTATTGTACGACACAGAGCGGTTTCTTTCCATAGTTGAAGACGAAGTTTCAACTGATTTTCAATTTGTGATATTGGTGTGTTTTGGGCATAATAATTCTCTAAATCCTTCGCCACCCAATTTATTATTACTGGTTCATGTCCATGATTTTTAAGAAACATATATGTAGAAAGGAGTTGAAGCATCGCCCCGAAATTGCAGACTGCATGATATGCAAGTAAACCTATTTTCATATTATCACTATTTCATTTTCAATTATTGATCATACTTTATAAGTAAAAACGCTACGAAGTTATTTTTATTATTTGTATAATCCTAAATCATAGATTTTTTGGTATTCGAAGCCGTTGTTCATGAGTAACACTCCCTTAGTTCCTCCTGTACGGCCTCCAATGAAACAGCAGCAACGGGTAAGCAGATATATGGCTGCATAATAATCTAAGGCATCTTTTATGGGATTGCGTTCCTTATCTTTCTCTTTGATTTGTGCGAGTAGCTGGTTTGATTGCATATCTTTACTGCTATACCTACGCTGGTCAAGAAATAACAATTTATCGCCAAATTCCGCTTTTAACACATTGAGTATGTCTTTATCTTCTGTTGCAACAAATACATAATTGCATCGTTTTTCCTTCATTACTTTTTGGGCATCCTTTATAATTTCTCTCATATCAGGTTGAATAGGATGGTTCTTTGGTTTTGCCACCACATAGTCGGTACCACGGCATAAGATACCAAGTACACGTCCTTTATCTTTAAAAAGTTGTTTCTCTTTGCTTCGAATATAATCTAATGTCTTATTGTTGGGATGGATAAACTTCTTAAAGATGTTACGGAAATAGGCGATTCTTTCTGTGTTGTCATAAAACTCTGTTTGCCCCATAAGATACTTCTTTGCAGGTGCTGGAGTCATGCGGTTGATTATCACATTTTTACTGTTT
This sequence comes from Segatella intestinalis, assembly GCF_029348455.1. Classification (NCBI taxonomy): domain Bacteria; kingdom Pseudomonadati; phylum Bacteroidota; class Bacteroidia; order Bacteroidales; family Prevotellaceae; genus Segatella; species Segatella intestinalis. Next base: position 59,214 of record NZ_JARJVV010000006.1, on the reverse strand, counting down.
TCAATATCTTCCAATCTATACCCCGCAGGTTGTTCAAAGAATATCTCCCAAACATTTTTGTTCTCATTCTTTAATGTGTATTGGGTGATGTAGTTTTTCAAATCAACAACTGGAATGTATCCATGATCCAAAGCATAGGCTATATGCATGCAAACTTTGTTTACAATCCAGAAAAGTCCGCCTCCCTCATCGTTCCAACCTATTACATAGAAGGTCTTGTCTGCATTTTTGTTTCCAAGACGTATCTTACGCTGACGTCCTTTAAATATAAGATACTTATGGTAAATCCAATCAGAACAAGGGATATACTTAAATAATTTAATCAATAACTTCTTCATGCAAAAAATATAATTTAAAGTTTTAAAATAGATATGCTTTCTTATTTTAAGCATAATCGTTTTTACTATTAACGGCTTAAAAGTATTTTTATTTTATAAAAGTCTTTCCAACCTACAAGCAAAGAACGCATTTGTATGAAAAACATGTATCGGTATGTAGGAATGAATAGATGTATGAAAAAACCTGCTGCAAACTGTGTGGCTACGGCTACAAAGGCAACGCCACACACACCAAAGCGTGTTATGACAAGTAGGTTTAGTACTACACATACTACACAACCGCTAAGACTACGCAACACAAAATATTTTTGTTTCTCATCTATAATCAATATTTGCCCCGAAACGATATTAAGAGCTACACCTATTATCTTAAATGATAAAATCTGTAAGATTGCTATCGAGGCAGCATATTTTAAACCAAAGGTCCATAATACAATGTATTTGGAGCATAAGGATGTAAAGATGGCGCATAATACGCACGACCACACAGTGACGTTCATAAACATTTGTGATTTTTTATGATACGCGTCGAGATCGCACTTTCGCTCTTTAACGAGTAGCGGACTGACAGTTTGTATGAGGATGGTAGGTACATAAAGTAATACTTCAACAAACTTGGATGCTACAGAAAAATAGCCTACCGATGTTTTGTCAATCATATTGCCAATCATGATTTGATCTATTTGTAAGAATATCGTTGCCGCTACTCCTGACAGCAGTAAAGGAAACGATTGACGTAAGAGATAGCGTGCCCAAACTTTGTCAAAATGCCAAGAACGCATGCTGCCAATTTTTTTTTTATAGACATAGCAATAGCCTTGTGCCAAGATGCAGGCATCAAATACCAAGGAGATGACAAACCATACAAGAGAGGCATGTACAAGCAACAATACAATCTTAATTGTCCCTGATAGAATTGTGCGGAAAATGCCTACTTTTACTATATATTCGTTTTGAATGAGAGAGGTAAAATAATTACGTATTACGTCAAATGGTGTGAGTATGACTGTGATAGCATATACCATGATGATTCCAAAGGTGTATAAATCTGTCTCGTTGATGTAAGCGACTACAGAAATTAAAACTATGGTAACAAGGGATAGTACCAAACGAAGTACAAACACTGTACCTAAAATAATATCTTTTTGATCATTAGCTTTTGCCTCTTCCCTTATCTCTATATTTTCAAAACCAAAAGTAGCTATCACAAGAAATAGGGTGACGAAACTAACGGCATAGTTCATTACGCCATATAAGGTTGGACCAAGGTATCTGGCAACAAAGATGCCAACCAATAACGCACTTGCCAGTCCGGTGAGCTTGCCTGCCAGTGCCCAAAAAACGTTTGATATTATGAGTTTGCTTACTTTACTCTCACTCATTGTTATTTCCTTTTTCTACAAGTTCTTTCTTTTCTCTGTTGTAACGTCCTTCAAAATAAGCTATGCAAAGCACAATGACGTTAAACCAATAATAGATAGCAATATGCGAAATCATGGTGAGCACAACTATTAAAACACCAAGAATAGACATTGCGGGGGCATACTCTTTCTTTGTCTTGAGACATTTTAATATATCTTTAAATAGAAGAAGCAATGAGATTATATAGAGTAACATGCCTACCAATCCAAAATCGAACCAAGCTTCTAAATAGTCGTTATGAGCAGAAAGTACATAACGCGAATTGCGAACCACGGTGTTGAATCCATTTCCGACAAAATAAGTAACAATACCCTGATTGTTTATAAGTCGCCATGCCTCGTTCCATACGTCCGTTCGCCCACTTCCATTATCTTCTTGTATTGATTCAAAACGTTCAAAGATATTGTTGTCACCCATGGTTCCAATATAAGCAAAGACGGCAATAAATGCTGTGAATATACAGAAACCGATAATAATTTTCGTGAACTTACCTCTCTTAGACACCAATTGGGTGGTTATTATATATGTTAACATAGCAAGTGCAAGTGCAAGTACGCCTCCACGTTTTACAGAAGAAAATACCGCTATACAGATGATGATAGTCCAACATATTTTTCCTATCTTCGAGGGGTAAACCAAAACTAAAGGCAGCATGTATAATGAGTAATAGGATGATCCTAAATGCACATTCATAAGGATATTGTCAACATCGTAAAAACTGTAATAAGTTAACAGAAACAAAGCGGTGATGACAAGAAATATTTTTTTCAACCATTTACTATCGCCTTTATGCAAGACAAAATAGTAGGTTGCGTTAAGAATGAGAATAGGGAATGCTGACCAAAACAGGCTGTTCATATATGACGATATACCTTCAATACCAACTGGATTAATGATTGTTACTACTAGCACCCATAGCATGTAAACATTTAACGATAAGATAGTCTTTGATGGTATCTCTATAAGATAGCCTTTCGTAAAGGGACGCAATACAAAAACGCCCCACACTATAAAGGCAAAAGCTATTATAAAGTTGGTGTATGCTATACCTCCACTGGATTCCTGATCAAACATTACAGCACATGCACTCACGGCAAATGCAATGAGTGCAATATAATAATATGCTATAATAATTTTTTCTTTCGACAATAACATTAATTCTTACCTAAAATATAGCCTTTTAAAACATAAGTCAAATCGCCAACAAATACAAGTATTGTTATGGCAAGAACGAAAATCATACGACGGGGTTTAGCGGGCTTAACAGGCACGCTAGCACCTTGCAAGGTTGTGAAAGCAGGGGTGCGTTCACGAAGTTTTGCTTCTGATGCTTGCAGCTGAGTAACCATTGCCGTGTAAGCATTAAATTTTAGCTGCATATCGTTTTCAAGATCAGCTTGCTTTGAGCGAACGCTCTCAAGAACAAGATCCATATTAGAATCAGAATAGCCACCATATAAACGGCGAGCTTTTTCGTAATCAGCTTTAGTCTTAGCTGTCAGCGACTTGTAATATTCAACATCGTGACGCGCTTTTTGAGTACGATAGTTGGTGATGAATACCTGAAGTTTTGAAGAGACAGAATCAGCGAGGTTTTTGCATATTAATGGATCTTGTGCTTCTGTTTGTATCGTTATCACTCCAGTCTTTTTGTCAACTGTCAGTCCGATTAAACTTCTTACAGCTCCTAAAATATCATCTTCTTCTTTGGATAAATAATAAGGATTATTTAATTCTCCCTTATTGTTTCCTCTTTGCATACTAACTTTTTGGGGGTTGAAGATACGCTTCACTACTCCCATGGCCTTTGTCCACCATGCAATTTCCTGATGCTTCTTAAGATATTCATAATAAGAGCATTTTAATGTACCATCTTGTGTTTTCACTTGTATCTTGAGAAGGCTGGCAATAAAGCCGTTGTCATTAAGTAACTCTGGATAAAGAAGCGGAGAGATAGCATCTGTTCCACCTATGTGATTAAGGTCAATACCAAAACTTGAGGCCAAAGAACCAACACTTCCCATATCCATTGGATTTTCTACTTCTGGCACAAGCATTGCACTTGATGTATAGGAACGTGGAACACAAATTATAATTAGCGAAGATACTACGATAGCAATAGGAAGAGATATGAGAAACAATTTCTTTTTGCTAAGCACAGTCTTTAGTATTTCTGACACATTTATGTAACCGTCTTTTTTTTCCATTTTTTCCTATTTTTTATATTTGATGATTATACTAATACTGAGTTGAGTTATATACATAATTATAAAATATGTATTCTATTCTAATTATCCACAATCCAACTTTCTACTCTTCAGGCTTCTAACTGTCAACCATAAAAGAGGAGCGGTCTCCTGCAGAATTATAGAGGGGTAGGAGCAAGTTAAGGAAACCTTCTTCAACTTCTTTGTTGGGGAAGCCTAACTGGTATTTCTTAAATCGTTCGTCATAACCTTTGATGGTGAGGTAACCAGTCTGGTAGATGAAGGGGGTGAGATTGGTTGGAGCGGAATCCATTCCGCTCATCACAAAAGCCGATACTTGCTCCTTATTGAGGTCGGGGAGGCGATATCCATGCTCCTTAAGAAGTTCAATGAGGAATGTTGGTGTGCCGGTCTCAAACCAGTAGTTTTTGTAGCGATGTTTTGCTAAGGTGTTCAATACGCTGAAAGGATTGTATATTCCTTCTGAATTCTTTTCGAAGTGATAGCCTCCATAGCGCATTCTTAACTTATCTATGGTTTCGCTTTCGCTGTCTCCATTTGCTGATGCCAATTCAGAAATGCCTTCCTTGTAATATGACTTCAGCTCTTCTTCTGTAGTTCCGCATATATTGACATAGCGGTGATCCATCGATAGATCCATCAGGTTGTTAAGGTCGCTGAACACGCTGATCTTGCCAAACTTGGTTACTCCTGTGAGGAATGCGAACTTGATGTAGCGATCCTGGGTCTTCAGTGCAGAGTAGAATGCTTTCAACTGATTACGATGGTCCTCTTGAAGCTTCTCGTTTTGCAGTGTCTGAAGAATAGGTTTGTCATATTCGTCGACAAGGATAACTACATTCCTGCCTTCTTTCTCTGCTGCCCTTGCTATCACTCCCTTGAAGCGAAGGGGGAGTGTGACTTCTGATTCACGGGTTCCATATTTGTCCTCCCATGCTGAGAGGTAGTCGTTGAGCACGGTATACAAACTGCCTTCTTCCCTGAAGTTGGCTGTGTTCTGGTCTATATGGAATATGGGGTATTGTTTCCATTCTGTCTCTAAGTCATAAATGGCAAGGCCTTCGAAGAGTTCCTTCTTACCTTGGAAATATGCTTCCAGGGTAGACAAGAAGAGACTCTTTCCGAATCGTCTCGGACGACTCAGAAAGTAATATTTGCCCTCATCTGCGAGCTTATATACAAACTGTGTCTTGTCAACGTAGGCGTAACCGTTACGTCGTAAGTCTTCGAAATTTTGTATTCCTATAGGATATTTCATATTAGTTTCCTCCTCGTCATGCTTTTACTTCGTCATATTGGCGATGGTAGCTATCATGGCGGCGATGCTCGACATGCTGGAACCAAGGCTCATGGTCTCAGCAACACTCATCTTGCGCTTCAACTTGGATGGGACAACGATTTCGCAACCAGGTTGGATGCGGGCTCCTTGACTTACCTTTGCCACCTTACCATTCATGTAGATGACGTATGCCTTGCTCTTGACTGCATCTGAGGCGAAGCCACCGGCTTCGTCGATGTAATAGCTTGCTCGCTTGCCCTTGACGTATGCCACAGTGTTGGCAAACATGACGGCACCATTAATCTTAACGGTTCCGTCGTACTGTGGTACGATGAGGCGGTCGCCTTCACGCAAAACCAAGTCTTCGTCAGAGCCAGGATTCTTGAGTGCTTCTGCTAAGTCGATTCCTACTGGGTATTCGTCTGGAATATTGAACTTCTCAAGTTCTGCATTCTTGGCACTTTCGGCTGACTGCTGTATGGCGGAGCCGTTATTGCTGCTGGCTGCCAACTGAAGGAGGTTCTTCTGCTGGTTCTCGCGTTCCTTTTTATAGATAGCGTACATCAGGTCACGTTCTGTCTGGTTGGTGCGACGAAGAAGACGGGCTCCCTTGATGTAGGCATGGTCGGTAGCGCCGCCTGCCATGTGATACAGGTCGCTCAGACGTGAAGGACGCTTGGTCATGGTGTAGGCTCCTTGGAACACAACCTCTCCTTCGATACTTACATTTTGCTGTTCTGTATAACTTGGATTTTTGCGGATATAAACCTCATCGAATGGCATCAGGGTAAAGCCTGGTGTGCCGTCGATAACGAAACCGTCCTTCAGGGTGAGTTCGAAACTCTTGGCAATGATGCTGTCAGGACGCAATGCCTTCGGATTGTTGACTCGACGGCTTACGTTGACTTTCACTACAGATGCCTTGTCGGTGAGTCCGCCTGCCTGAAGAACGAAGTCCTCAATGGTCTCATTGTCGGCATACTTGTATGTGCCAGGATAGTTTACTTCGCCTCGGATGGTGATGGTGCGCTCTATCATCTTGTCCTGACGGGTAGGGATGAAGAGCACATCATTCTCCTTCAATGGGATGTCGGCCACCTTACCACTCATGATGCCTGCAATATCGACGCTGATTACCTCCAAAGAGCGGTCGGTCTTCATGCGATGCATTACGGCACGGGCTGTAAATGCTTCCTCAGTAAGTCCCTCTGCATGTTCTACGAGAGTGCGAACGCTGTTGATCTGTTCGCCCAAGTTGTACATGCCGGGACGGAACACAGCTCCCTTGATTTCTACGGTATTGGCATAACGTGGCAGGATAGAGTCTACGCTAACAGAGTCGCCATCAGCTATACGGAAGTTGGCGTAATCGAATTCTTCTACGTTGAATACTGAATACTCTCTGCCTGTCTTACGATTCACGCGAACGGCCTTGGTATAGGCATCTCCTGTAAAACCACCGGCATACTTGAGTACGGAGTTAAGGCTCTCGTTCTTCTTCATCTCGTAGAACATAGGGCGCTTTACCTTTCCGCTGATGTTGACCAAGCAGTCGTATGGGCCTACCACGATGACATCATTATCAGCCAAACGAACATTGCCTGTCAGTTTGCCGTTGAGAATATAGTCGTAGATATCTACTACGGTAACAAGTCGGTTGTGACGATAAACCTTGATGTTGCGCAGGGTTCCGAGGTCGTTGGTGCCTCCTGCCATATACAGGGCATGGAACACGGTGGCAAAGGCTGATAGGGTATAGGTTCCCGGCGCCTTTACTTCGCCCATCACATTGACCATGATGGTCTTGGTCTGTCCTACAGTCAGTTTCACACGGCTGCTGCGATAACGGCTTCCGAGTGTGTTGCGTAAGCGGGCATTGGCTTGTGCTACAGTCAGTCCACTGACATTGACAGGGCCATAACCCTCGATGGTTACTTCGCCATCGGGAGAAACTGTGCTCTGAATGGTGCGCTGAGATGCTCCGTAAATATCAATGATAACTGCATCGCCTGGCCCCAGACGATAGTTCTGTGGGGTAGCGATGTTCATGTTAGGCTCGAAGCTTAACTCCTTGTTATTGAAGATGTCACGGCCGAAAACGCGATGTTTATCTTTAGCCTGCTGAGCCAACAACTGTTTGAGCATCTGAGTGGAATCGGGCACAATGCCGTTTAGCTCGTTTTGCATGTCGCCATATTCCTCGTCATTGCTGTCGTAAGTGTGTCTGTAAGAATAGTCGCGCTGGGCTTGCACACGATAGTTGGAGTAGTTGGCAGCCTCTTTGTCGGACTGTTTTCCATAGTCGGAACGTGTCTTGCCATTATTGCTGCGCAGACGACTTGTATTTCCTGTGCGGTCGGTAGCACTGGCCAAAGAACCTTGCTTCTGCATCTTCTCATACTTCTCACGAACTCGGCGAATCTGAGAAATGTCGACACCACGCTGCATCAGCTTGGTGACAATCTGCGAATTAGAGGTGCCTGCACTATGCTCCTTGGCTACAAAACTCATCACCTGATCATCCGTCATGCCTGACTGGGCCATTACTGAACCTGCAGACAAGAGCATGAGCGCAAATATGATATATTTCTTCATTGTTTATCGTATGCTATTTTTTTGATAATTATGCTATTAATATTCTATTCTTATTATATAATAACTCTAAATCGTGTAATTTGTTGTAAAGGAGCATGGCTTTTTTTCTCAATACTGGCGGAGTGCAGCCAAAAGGTCGATATTTTCGCTCTTTTTACCTACAGTGATACGCAGGCAGTTGCCACAAAGTTGCACATTGTTGCGATTGCGCACAATGATGCCCTGATTGACCAAATAGTTATAGATGGCTGTAGCATCTGTCATCTTTGCGAGGAAGAAGTTGGCCTCTGTGGGGTAAACCTTCTCGCAGATAGGCAGGTCGGTGAAGGCTGCCATCACCTTGCCACGTTCCTGCAGAATGGTCTTCACCCAGTCGTCTACCTGATAGGGATCTTTCAGAACCTCGAGTGCCTGCTGCTGGGTGAGGAGGTTGATGTTGTAAGGGTATTTTACCTTATTGAATATATCTACTATCTGCTTGCTGGCAAATGCCATGCCCAGACGGATGGCTGCACAACCCCATGCCTTACTCATGGTGTTGAGCACGATGAGGTTGGGATATTTTGCCAACTGCAGGCGGTAGGGGCGGGTCTTGGCAAAGTCGCCATAGGCTTCGTCGACTACTACGATGCCGTCGAAGCGTGACAATACACCATCAATGGTGTCGGGTGAGATGAGATTGCCGGTTGGATTGTTGGGACTGCATATCCAGATGACCTTGGTATTCTCGTCACTGGCTGCCAAGAGATGGTCGGCTGTGGTCTGGAACTGTTCGTTGAGCAATACTGGGCGGTATTCCACGTCATTGATGTCGGCACATACTTCATACATACCATAAGTGGGAGCTATGGCCACTACATTGTCCTTGCCTGGTCGACAGAACACTCTGTAAACCAAATCGATGGCCTCATCTGAACCATTGCCCAAGAAGATCTTGTCTTCTGCCACTCCCTTTACCTTGCTGAGCTGTTTCTTCAATTCGAGCTGCAAGGGGTCTGGATAGCGGTTGTATGGGTCGTTGTATGGATTCTCATTAGCGTCGAGAAAGACGCGGGCTGTGCGACCACTAAACTCATTGCGGGCGCAACTATAGGGTGCCAAGTTCCATATGTTCTCTCGGCAAAGTTGTTTCAGTTCTTTCATTATGATTTTATCAGAAAATTGAAGGTAAAAAAGCATATGAAACGCTTCTTTACCTTTTTACTTTTTACTTTTTACTTTTTTACTTTTTTACCTTTTTACTTTTTTACCTTTTTACCTTTCACCAAGGCTTTCCACTCTCAGTCGCATGGCGTTGGCGTGGGCTTCGAGCTGTTCGTTCTCTGCCATTGTGACTACAGCCTTGCCGATGCTTCGGATGCCTTCCTTGCTGAGATGCTGGAATGTGATCTTGCGATTGTAGCTGTCGAGATTTACACCATTATATGCCAAGGCATAGCCATGAGTCGGCAAGGTGTGATTGGTACCGCTGGCATAATCGCCGGCACTCTCACAGGCATAGTTGCCTAAGAATACACTTCCTGCATTCACCACCTTCTCTGCCAACTGATCGTAGTCGCTTGTGGCTATGATGAGATGCTCGGGAGCATAGGCATTGCTCAGGTCAATGGCCTCCTGCTTGTCTTTGACGAGGATGAACTTCGAGTTGTCTAACGATGTGTGTGCCATCTCCTTACGTGGTAAACGCTCCAACTGTTGTTCAACCTCTTTTACCACCTTAGAAATCATCTCTTCGGAGGTGGTAATGAAGAACACCTGAGAGTCGAAACCATGTTCCGCCTGCGACAACAGGTCGGCAGCGACAAAGACAGGGTTGCTGCTTTCATCGGCAATGACACAAACCTCAGATGGACCTGCTGGCATGTCTATCGCCACATCGTGTAGTGAGACATGCTGCTTGGCTGCCATCACAAACTGGTTGCCAGGACCAAAGATTTTATACACCTTTGGCACACTCTCTGTACCATAAGCCATGGCACCGATAGCCTGAACACCACCAGCCTTGAAAATCTTGCTGACTCCGGCTATCTTAGCAGCCATGAGGATGGCTGGGTTTACCTTACCTTCTGCGTTAGGAGGGGTACAGAGAACTATCTCCTCGCAACCAGCTATCTTGGCTGGTGTGGCAAGCATCAGTACAGTAGAGAAAAGAGGAGCTGTACCTCCAGGTATATAGAGACCCACCTTCTGTATGGCGACACTTTTCTGCCAGCACTCCACACCAGGGCAGGTTTCCACCTTGCTTCCTTCAAACTTCTGACTTTCATGGAATCGGGCAATGTTATGATGGGCGAGCTCCAGTGCATGTTTAAGCTCAGCCGACACCATGTGTTCTGCTTCGTCCATCTCAGCCTCGGATACAGACAAACTGTCGAGATGGGCATGGTCGAATTTCTCTTCATAGCGCTTCACGGCTTCATCGCCATGATTTCTTACGTCTTCCAAAACTCCCTCAACAGTCGCATTGAGCTGCGATACATCGAGGTGCGGACGCTTAACGAGTTCCTTCCATTCTTCCTTTGCAGGATACTTTATTACCTTCATTCCAATTTAAGTTTTATATATTCAAGTTTCGCAAGCTCAGGAGTTAAAGGAGTTAAAGGAGTTATCGCTCCCTACGGTCGCTGAGGAGTTAAGACAACAGTCTTTTTGGCGTAGTTTTTTAAGCAGCAAGACATACGTCTTAACTCCTTAACTTCCTTAACTCCTTTAACTTCCTGATATGCGAAAGTTCGGTTTACTATTTATGCAAAGATGTTTGCAAGTGGTTGTTACAAAATCATTTTCTCGATAGGAGTTACCAGGATGCCCTGTGCTCCCAATTCCTTCAGCTTACCGATAATTTCCCAGAAACGCTTCTCGTCGAGAACGGTATGGATAGAGCACCAATTCTCGTCGGCAAGAGGGATGATGGTAGGACTCTTGATACCTGGCAACACCTCAGTGATGGCATCAATTTTATCCTTAGGGGCATTCATCATCACGTATTTCTTGTCCTGGGCTGAACGTACTGCCTCAAAGCGGAACAGCATCTCGTTGAGAATCTGATGTTTCTGCTCGTCCATGTTCCAGTTGCCGATGAGGAGAGCCTCGCTCTTCATCACGACCTCTACCTCAGCCAGATTGTTGCTGATAAGGGTAGAGCCTGAGCTGACAATATCGAAGATACCATCTGCCAAACCGATACCGGGACTGATTTCTACAGAACCTGTGATGACATGAATGTCGGCGTTGATGCCGTTCTTCTTCATGAAGTTGCGAAGGATGTTGGGGTAGGAGGTGGCTATCTTCTTGCCGTCGAACCATTTCAGACCGGTATAGTCGATCTTCTTAGGAATGGCAAGGCTCAGGCGACACTTGCTGAAACCCAGACGGTCGATAATCTGAGCGTTCTCGCCACGTTCTACAAATTCGTTCTCGCCAACGATACCGATATCGGCTACTCCTGATGCCACGCTCTGAGGGATATCATCATCGCGAAGGTAGAGCACCTCGATAGGGAAATTGGTTGACTGTACCAAGAGCGTACGCTTCGAGGCACTTACTTTAATGTCTGCTTCCGAGAGAAGATTCATGGTGTCATCGAAGAGACGACCCTTTGACTGCACTGCTATTCGTAACATATTTCTTCATTTTTATTAAAAATCAATGCAAAAGTACAGATTTTTGCCCGAATATGCAAGAATATTTGTACTTTTGTAGCATTAAACATGAAGAAAGAATATTTATTTGTATTTGTTGCAGGTTTTATGCTCTTGGGATGCTCCTCAAAAAAGGAACAACCAGAGCTTACTCCATGGGGTACGCCCGTGGGGGAAGTAGAGGTTTCTGATGAGCCTGCTCCTCAGTCTCAAGGCAAGGGTTTGTCGCTCGATGATATCGTGTCGGGTGGTGAACTCATCATGCTGACCGTGAATGGACCTACCACCTATTATGATTATCATGGGCATGGAATGGGATTGCAATATCTGTTATGCGAGAAGTTCGCGCAACAGATTGGTGTGTCGTTACGTGTGGAGGAATGTAAGGACACGGCTGAAATGGTGAGTAAGTTGCAGAAAGGCGAAGGCGACCTGATAGCCGTACCTTTGGCTCGTGTGAAGGCGAAGGGCGGATTGCTCTTCTGTGGTGTGAAAACGGATGATGAACAATGGTCGGTAGCTGCTGGCAACAAGAGTCTTGCCGATACCCTCAACAGTTGGTTCAAGCCTAAGATGATAGCAGAGGTGAAACAGGAGGAGAGTTTCTTGCTTTCTTCACGCAGCATCAGCCGTCATGTTTACTCTCCTTTCCTCAATCGTTCTAAAGGTGTGATATCTAAATACGACAGATTATTCCAGATGTATGCCGGAGCTGCCCGTATGGACTGGCGACTGATGGCTGCCCAGTGTTATCAGGAGAGTTGCTTCGACCCGAATGCAAAGTCGTGGGCTGGCGCCTGCGGACTGATGCAGATTATGCCTTCTACAGCCGCTCACTTAGGTTTGCCCATGAGTCAGGTGCATGAACCTGAGGCTAATGTGGCTGCTGCTGCAAGATACATGGCTGAACTGCAGGGGCATTTCGCTGATGTCGGAGACCCATCGCAGCGTGTACTTTTCGCCTTAGCTGCCTATAATGGTGGATTCCATCATGTGCGTGATGCCATGTCTTTGGCTCGTAAACATGGCAGGAATGCATACAACTGGGGTGATGTACGCGAGTTTGTATTGCGATTGTCTCAGCCTGCTTATTACAGCGACCCAGTAGTGAAATATGGATATATGCGTGGTTCGGAAACTGCCGACTATGTAGACCGTATCCGTGCGCGTTGGGCTGACTATTGTGGTGTGGCTGGCGGCAGCCGAGGCTTTAGTGGCGGAAGTATCGGTGGCGGTTTTCATGGTGCACCAGTAAAAGCCAAGCGCAAGTATTCCAACAAATATCATTTGTAATTATTGGAATACTTGCGCACGGGTGTTTTATGAAACTCCTTTATTTCTTTCCTCTTTTGTTTCGGTTGTTGCTGTCGAAGTTGGGATTGAAGCTTTTCTTCTTTTTGTTTTTGAAGAAGCCGGCACCCTTGGCTTTGGCTTCGTGCAATTCGGCCCTGGCAGCTGCCACAACATCACGGATGTTGGCAGACTTTCCGTTCAGCGGTTTGCCATCATTAAGATATTTCTCTTCGTCGTAACAACCCACGTTGCCATAACCCTTTGGAGCATATTCATTTTTTCCTCTCTGTACATTCTGACGATAGCCGCCTCGTTGTGAGTCTTGTCTGTAGGCTCCACGCTGATTCTCCTGTCGGTTGCTGCCACGTTTGCCTTTGGCTCCACGTCCTACTCCTGGATTGTCGTAAGTAGAGCCAATGGCCTTGTCGTCGTAATGAGCTTGATGCATTCTGCCTTTTCCACCTCTCAATGGTTTGTCGTAGAGCTTGGCTATCAGGTCGGAACGGCCAATGCGCTTCAATTCTGACTCAATAGCTCGACGCTCCTCCGGCTTGTACCAGAAGAAGAACATGCGCTGGGCAAGTTTTTCCTTTGGAGTCTTAGCGCTGAACACCGGTTCGAGCGTGTAGGGATCATAGCCAGTATACCAAGTCTCGGTAGAGATGGTCATGGGTGTAGGAGTGAAGTCCTGCACCTGCTCCAGATGGAAATCGAGTCCTTTGGTGATGACAGCCAACTCAGCCATATCCTCCTCATGACAGCCGGGATGCGAACTGATGAAGTAAGGGATGATCTGCTGGTTGAGTCCTTCCTCCTTATTGATGCGATCGAAGATGCGCTTGAACTCATAGAACAGGTCGAATGACGGCTTGCGCATGAACTTCAGTACTTCTGGGCTGGTGTGCTCTGGTGCCACTTTGAGTCGACCACTCACATGCTTGGTAATGAGTTCGCGGGTGTACTGACGGGCTGCGGCATTGATCTTCTCGTCCTTGCTCTTGTGCAACAACAGGTCGTAGCGCACACCACTGCCGATAAAACTCTTCTTGATGCCGGGCAGAGCATCCACGGCATGATAGATGTCGAGCAGTTTGCTGTGGTCGGTGTTGAGGTTGGGACAAATCTGTGGATTCACACAGGAAGGTCGTTTGCACTTCTCACATGCCTTGAGGTTATTGCCATGCATTCCATACATGTTGGCTGATGGTCCGCCGAGGTCGCTCAGATAACCCTTGAAGTCGGGCATCTGGATAATCTTTTTCACCTCCTTGAGGATGCTTTCCTTGCTGCGGCAAACTACAAACTTGCCCTGATGTGCAGAGATGGTGCAGAAGGAACAGCCACCGAAACAGCCACGGTGAAGATTGACCGAGAACTTGATCATCTCGTAGGCAGGTATGGTCTTACCTTTGTATTTAGGGTGAGGCAATCGGGTATAGGGAAGGTCGAAGGAGGCGTCGAGTTCCTCCGTTGTCATGGTAGGGAAAGGAGGATTGACCACCACCACCTTGCCATCCACGGGCTGGATCATGCGCTGGGCATGAACCTTGTTCGATTCTTCTTCCAGATGACGTACATTCTCTGCTTGTCCTTTCTTGTTCTGCAGGCATTCCTCATGGCTGTGCAGCATGATGTCATCTTCCTTGATACCGCCGGGGATCTCGTCCTCGCGACAGAGAAAGACTGTCTGCGGAATGTCTCTTATCTCCTTGATTGTGCGACCGCTGTCGAGTGCTTCGGCCAAGGCGATGATAGACTTCTCACCCATACCATAGAGGATGATGTCGGCACCCGAATCACAAAGAATACATTTCTTCAGCTTATCCTGCCAGTAGTCATAATGACTGATGCGGCGCATGGAGGCTTCAATGCCGCCCAATGATACAGGAACATCGGGATAGAGTTTCTTGAGGATCTGTGTGTAGACGATAGAAGGATAGTCGGGGCGCATGTCGTGACGTGAGTCTGGACTGAAAGCATCCTCGCTGCGCATACGCCGATTGGCTGTGTAGCGGTTTACCATCGAGTCCATTGCGCCTGGCGAAACTCCAAAGAAGAGACGGGGACGTCCCAGTTTCTTGAAATCTCTAAAGTCTCCATGCCAGTCGGGTTGAGGTACGATGGCTACTTTGTATCCATGAGCTTCGAGCGTGCGTGCTATGACGGCAGGACCGAAGGATGGATGATCCACGTAGGCATCACCCGAGAAGAGGATGACATCGAGCTGATCCCATCCTCGCAGTTCGCATTCCTTCTTTGTGGTAGGCAGAAAATCTGTCAGTCTGTATTCCATTCTTACGTTTTAGTCTGTTATTGCGTTTGTGTCTTCTGCCTCGTTGGCGGCACGTTTGTCGAGCCAGTCCACATAGAGCAGGACGAGGTTGTGAAGGCCGAGTGCCTTCATGTTACTGTTGTAGATGACGTCGAGACACAAGTCGAGCAATGCCTTGTCCTGGCAGTTGTCCGCTTCGAGCAGGGCACGTACGTTGAGTTTGAGTTTCTCCAATACTCCCTCGTCGATGATGCCGTTGCTGTCTACGAGGTTGCGGAGCAACTGGTATTTGTCGATGGTCTCAAGGTGCAGGTCGCTCACTTCTATAGAGCGTGTGCCTGACTGGTTTGCTTGAATTTTGTACATAGTCTTTCTGTTTTTATGTTGTTGTTTTTATCTTTATTGAACTTTTATCTTTAGCTTACACAAGCGCAAACTTAGCGCCTCTGTTCCTACTCTGTCAGAAAACGGAGTATTCCCAAGAGGATGCTTGTGCGAGTCTTTTCCTCGTTGATACATTCGAGGGGAAACCCCATGGTGAATGAGCGATAGTCATTTCCCCTGTATGCTACTGCAGCGCTACTGCCTGATGTGTAAACCATGGCGCTGAAGGGAGCGGTAACAACTGTCGTTGTCGGCAAGAGTACATCGGGATGTGTGGCAGCATAATGCCTGTCATTGAGCGTGTTGTAATAAGCGAAACGTAGACCTAAGCCCGATACGCTGTCGGTAGTCTGTGTGATGCTGTCATTGGTTGGATAACTTACTTTCAGCACATCGCTCAGGAAGTTCCTCTCATCGGGTGTGGTCATGTCGCTGCCTATATAGGAACCGCTTACCAGCAAGGCTCCGCCTCCCTGCGTATAAGCCTTGAGCCGTTGCTGCAGGGTAGGGGTGAACGATTTGTAATAGGTGGGTGTGTAACCGTCGTAGCGTTCCAAGCCATTGATGAGGTCGACTACGGGGTAGGCATTCATCTTCACCTTTCCTGCTGCGACACATTCACTCGAACAGCTTGCCACATTGTATTTTTGGCTGGCAGCTATACTGCGAGCATGTTCTTCCACATAACTGAAATCGTTGCCGGCAATGAAGTTTCCTGCCAGTTCGTTGCCAGAATAGCCCAAGCCGGAACTGCTCTCGTTGCCCATCCTCTGTCGGTCGAAGACAAGTTGCTTACCACTCCATCCTGCCGTCAATCCATAGCTTACGCCAGGGTCTTGTTCCATGTCGAATCCTTGCAGGGAGTCGTTGTCGATCACCTGAGGCGCTGCCAGTCGATGGAAGTTGTTGACGATCAAGACCGTCTTGGTGGCTGCTGGCTCGTATCGCGCACAAAGTTTCTCGGTTGGGAAACTCTCCCCACCGCTGTTGAGAGCCGCCACCTTGAAAGTATAGAGTTCGCCCGGCTTCAAGTTCATGCTGCAAGAGGCTCCCTTAATGATCTGTCCGTTGTCAAAGCCTCCTTTGCCCATAGCTGTATACAGAATATACGATGTAGGCTGGGCAGTAGGCTCGCTGCGGTCGGTCTGTGGACTCCATGACAGGTGGGCTGTTCCTTGGGCATCAATCTCTACCGAGAAATTGTTGGGTGCAAGGGGGTGGACTACATAGGGCAGACCGTGGTTGGTGCATACATATCTCAAGATGGTCTTATAGAGCGAGCGTGCTATGGTGAATTTGCCCATCGGGTCCTGACCAATCTTCATGTCGGGGAAACTCTGGTGCGACAGGGTCTCGATGATGGCGGCAGGAACTTCGGGCAAACGGGTTTCGGAGTAGTTGCGGTCCCAGAGATAACGCTCTGAGAATTCACCATACTGCTGTCTAAGGTCGCTGACCAGATTCTTGAGCAAAGCCTTGGCAAAGTCCTTGGATGTCATGCGCGAGATGCCGCTGTTCAGCATGCCGTCGTTGAAGTTGGTGGTGCAGATGGCCAGGGAGCCCCAGGTTGTCTTTCCGTCCTTGTTGTAACCCGCGTCGCTGTGTACGGCAAGCGAGAGTTCTATAGGAACCTTCTTGCCCTGAAGGGCAGGCATAAAGGGACTTCCGCCTCCCAACCAGTTGGTCATCAGTGAGCGTGTGTTGATGTCGTCGGCGTAGTCATTGGCTCCTTTTCTTCCTCCGTATACATGATAGGGAGCACCTGCCCACTGTGCATAGTATCGTGCTCCTTCGAGGCAGCGGGGCATACCGCTCGAGTTGTTGCCCCTCAGGATGTTGCCCATGCCGCCGCCAAAACGTACGGCATCACTGGTCACCACTCCTCGTTTGGAAGCTTGATTGGTTACAACCACACGATTGAGAGTATTGCAGCCCTTGTCAAAGTCGAATGTGCCCAAGTAGACCCATGTTCCTCCGCCCATGCGCTGGTTGACGGAAAACTCGGTTGCCTCTCCCTTGTGGTAGACGATGTATTTCGCATCGGTCACACTCTTGGGCAGACTTTGGTAGCTTACGTAGACAGCATACTTGCCTGCTTCGGGCAGGTCGGGCTGATAGCTTATCTCGCTATGGTTCTTCTTCTTGGTGGCTTTTGCCTTCCTTACAGTTCCGTCGGTAAAGGGATTCTGATTGTCTTCATAATATCTTCTTCTGGCAGCGAAACCTATGGAATCACAGTCTTTCCATTTTTTACCGTTGACGGTCTCAACATAATACGGGCGTTTGAAGGCATCATCGTTGTCGACGATCACTTCATGCTTCTGCCAGTCACGCTCACGTGGAGTGAAGACAATGGCTCCGGCATTCTGCAGCATGGGTATGAGGTAGGGCACCACGATGGTTTGCGTGAAGAGGTCCTCGGTAGTGCCGAAGAGGTTGGGGCGTTGCCATTTCCATCTTCTCTGGTCTCCATCATAATATCTTCCGTGCGACGCCCATACCGAGAGGTGTCTGTTCTGCAGTCCACGCGTTACAAAGTAGGGGCGAGACATGTTGAAGACCCATGGGTCTCCCTCGTAGTTGATATCTTCCCATGCTCTTGTGTTGCCGTCAAGGTATACCTTGCCCGTCACAGACTGAGCTGCGACGGGCAAGGAAAGGAATGAGCATGCAGCTAAACTGCAAGTCAACAGTCGTATCATGTAGAGTTTTTCTTTCATCAGAGTTTTTATATGTTGCCTATCGTAAACTTCTCGGGCTTCTTTCCCTTGAAGTCTTTGAAGTACAACTTGATTTCTCGCATGTCGGCATCCAGGTCGCCAGATGGTATAATCTGCTTGGTGCATGTAATGAGCCGTTTCTGATAGTCTGCGCCATAGAGCAGGATAGGAATTCCTGCCTTGAGGGCAATGAAGTAGAATCCCTTCTTCCAGTCGGGGTTGAGCGAACGGGTTCCCTCGGGTGTGATGCAGAGACAGAAGTGGTCTCGCTTGCGGGCTTCCTCAGCCAGGTTGTCGGTCATGCTGGTGTGCTTGCTTCGCCATACCGGTATTCCTCCCATCTTGCGGAAGATGGGTCCCAATGGCCAGAAGAACCATTCCTTCTTCATCAGGAAGTTGCTCTTGATTCCTTCGGCATGAGCGTAGAGTTGTCCGATGAGGAGGTCCCAGTTGCTGGTATGTGGAGCAAGACAGATAATATACTTCTCGGGATGAGCTATGGTAATCTCCTTGGTCCATCCCAAGCGCTTATAGAGTATCCATTTGGATAATTGTTGAATCATTACAGTGTGTTTCGAAGTCTTGGTTAGAAAACTTATATTATATATAATAATGTAAGAATCAGAATTCCTTCCAATAATTAATCCAGATTGTTGATTTGGTCAATAATTTCGCAGGCCTGCTTGTTGAAGTCTTCAATGAGCTTCTTATAGTACTTTTTCTGCTCCATGCCTGGCTCTGGATGTGACACGCGGCAGATAAAGTCTGTGCGAATCATGACAATAGCAGTCAGAATGCCGTCGACGTCTTCGTCTGCAGGTTTGCTGCTATACAATGAAGCTGCTACACACTCGGCGAACATATCGCTGGTGATGTAATTGATTGTACGTTTTAAATCTCTTTTATTAGCCATAGTTTTTATCTTTAAATGAATGACAATATGATTTCAATGCTCAAAGATAGTAATTTTATTCGTAATTCGTGCACAAGAATGAAAAAAAAGTTCTCTTTAACTCATTTTTAGCTTTATTTGTTTCTTTATGTGGAAAAAATAAATTACTTTTGCAGATGTTTTGAAGTTTCAGTAAATAAAAAATTATAAATTCTAAAAGACATGGAAAAAAGTGAATTGCAATTAGCACGAGCAGCCTACCTTCCTAAACTCCCTAAAGGATTACAGGGCAACGTAAAAGTGAAAGAAGGTGCTCCTACTCAGAGTGTAGACAATCAGGAAGAAATCAAGAAGCTCTTCCCTAACACTTATGGTATGCCTCTCGTAGAGTTCGTACCTGGTGACGAGGCTCACGACACCAAGATGAACGTGGGTGTTATCCTCAGTGGCGGTCAGGCTCCTGGCGGTCACAATGTCATTTGTGGTCTTTTTGATGCATTGAAGAAGTTGAACCCAGCCAACCGTCTTTATGGTTTCCTCATGGGTCCTGGTGGCTTGGTTGACCATAACTATATGGAGATTACAGCCGACTTCATCAACGACTACCGCAATACTGGTGGTTTCGATATGATTGGTTCTGGCCGTACCAAGTTGGAGAAGACCGACCAGTTTGACAAGGGTTTGGAGATTATCCGCGAGTTGGACATCCAGGCTGTTGTTATCATCGGCGGTGACGACTCTAATACCAATGCCTGCGTATTGGCTGAGTACTATGCTGCCAAGAAGTGTGGTGTACAGGTAATCGGTTGTCCTAAGACTATCGACGGTGACTTGAAGAACGATCAGATTGAGACTTCTTTTGGTTTCGATACAGCCTGCAAGACTTATTCTGAGTTGATTGGTAACATTGAGCGCGATTGCAATTCTGCACGTAAATACTGGCACTTCGTCAAGTTGATGGGTCGTTCGGCTTCTCACATTGCTTTGGAGTGCGCGCTTCAGACACAGCCTAACATCTGCCTTGTTTCAGAGGAGGTAGAGGCCAAGGATATGACATTGAACCAGATTGTAGAGAATATCGCTCAGGTAGTAGCCGACCGTGCTGCTGACGGTAACAACTTCGGTGTTGTGCTGATTCCTGAAGGATTGATAGAATTTATCCCTGCTATCGGTCGTCTTATTGAGGAACTGAACGACCTCTTGGCTGCTCATGGTGCTGACTATAAGGATTTGGACAAGGATGCTCAGCGTGAGTACATTCTGGCTCACCTCTCTAAGGAGAATGCCGAGACATTCGCTACTCTTCCTGAGGGTGTTGCCCGTCAGCTTTCTCTCGACCGCGACCCACACGGAAACGTTCAGGTTTCTCTCATCGAGACAGAGAAGTTGCTCTCTGAGATGGTTGCTGCCAAGTTGGACGAATGGAAGAAGGAAGGCAAGTACGTAGGTAAGTTTGCCGCTCAGCATCACTTCTTCGGTTACGAAGGTCGTTGCGCTGCTCCATCCAACTTTGACGCAGACTACTGCTACGCACTTGGAACCAGCGCTGCACAGCTTATTGCCAACGGCAAGACTGGTTACATGGCCATCGTAAAGAACACAACAGCCAATACCGACGAATGGAAGGCAGGAGGTGTGCCAATCACCATGATGATGAACATGGAGAAGCGTAATGGCGAGATGAAGCCAGTTATCCGCAAGGCTCTCGTCGAGCTTGATGGTGCTCCATTCAAGGCTTTCGCTGCCAAGCGTGATGTTTGGGCAAGAGAAACTTCTTACATTTATCCTGGTCCTATCCAGTACTGGGGTCCTGCTGAGGTTTGTGATCAGACCACAAAGACTCTGAAGCTGGAACAGGAAGGTAAATAAAGTTACCCTATAAGATAAGGAGAGTGAAGAGTGAAGAATTCAAATGCTTTTATTTTAAATCCATGCGGTTCTTTGCTTTTCACTCTTTGCTTTTCTTCATAAAAGCACATAAAACCAAATGGTACAAACCCAACGTAAACCACAAAAACGCAAAACAAGTCGACAGCCCGTCAGGCGCCGTCGCACTTCTCGTACCCGCCATGGCTTCTTTGGCCGATACCCTCGCTGGGCATGGTGGATAGGAGGTATTGCTGTTGTGCTTCTCTACGTGGGTGCGTTCTATTATTTCTTTGTGGGACCTACGGGGTTCCGCTGGCGTGCGCTTTATGGCGATGCCGAGTATCCTGACGGATACGAAATACGAGGCATCGACATCTCGCATTATCAAGGCACTATTGACTGGGAACAACTCAAGGACGCCATGATCAAAGGTTGTCCCCTGCGCTTTATCATTATCAAGAGTACTGAGGGTTCCTCTCGTCTTGACGAGAATTTCAGAGAAAACTTTAATCAGGCACGCGATTATGGCTTTATTAGAGGCGTTTACCACTTCTGGAGCAACAAGTCGTCGGCGCGCGAACAGGCTTATTTCTTCCTCGATAAAGTGCATCTTACAGAAGGCGACCTTCCTCCTGTTCTCGACATAGAGCATAAGCCTGCCGATAAGAGTGTGGAGGAATTCCAGCGCGATGTGCTGACTTGGCTTCACATCGTGGAAGACCGTTATCATGTCAAGCCCATCATTTACACCTATTATAAATTTAAGGAGCAGTACCTTGGTGCTCCTGTTTTCGACGACTATCCTTATTGGATAGCCCACTACTATGTAGACAAGGTACAATACAAGGGTAAATGGAAGTTCTGGCAACATACCGATGCCGGTAAGTTGCCAGGTATTAAGGGTTATGTCGACTTCAATATCTACAATGGCAGCTATTATGATTTGCGCCAGCTGTGCATCGGAGCCAACAACAACGAGCGCAAGTTTATGGAGTGGTCAGAATAAGGCACGCCCAGCCTTCGTCGTCTCTTCTGCTTACCTCTCTCAGTCCCAGTTCCTCTGCTTTCTCTATCAGCACGGGGATGTCTTCGTTATAGAATCCGCTCAGTATCAGATAGCCGCCTTCGTTGAGCACGCTTCTGAACGACTTCATGTCAGCCAACAAGATGTTGCGGTTGATGTTTGCCATCACCAGATCGAACATTCCGCTGATGTGGTTGATGACCGAAGCATTGCCGAAGAGTACCTCCATATTGTCAACGCCGTTCAGTTGGGCATTATGCTGCGCATTGTTCACACTCCATTCATCAATATCATAACCCACAATCTCGCTTGCACCCATCTTGGCGCAGGCAATACCGAGAATACCCGTACCGCAACCACAGTCGAGAACGCGCTTCTTCGCTAAGTTCATACCAAGAAGGGTAGAGACGATCATACGGGTGGTCTCATGATTGCCCGTACCAAAGGCAAGCTTCGCCTCTATACCTATTTCTATATGGTCGGGCGAGGTAGTAGGGTGCAGGTCGGGATGTTTGGCGTCGTAGATGAGAATCTGGTCGTCGATGCAAATGGGTTCAAACCCCTGTTCCTCCCATTCCTGGTTCCAGTCTTTGTCCTCAGCCTCCTTCACTTCATAAGTGATGCGGGCACTCTCTATGGGAAAATCGGCAATACTGTTGTCGAGGGCCTCCTTGTCGAAGAAATCTTTCTGCACATAGGCCTCCAGTCCTTGCTCCGTTTCCTCGAAAGACTCGAATCCCGCTTCAGCCGAGCTGTCTGCCAAGAGGTCTCTGCACACCTGCATCAGGTCGGCTTCTACCTCGATTTTGAATGTCGCTACTAAGTATTTCATTGAATTTCGTTTTAAATTTTACTGCAAAAATATAAAAAATAGGGAAAAACCTACCATTATTTAGGGTTTTTCTGTATTTTTGCATGTAAATAAGCAATATTTTTGCACTTGATTCATTGTATCTATAGACATAGATAACAGATATAAGAATAACAACAATAATAAATAGGAGAAAAAGAATATGAAAAAATGGTTAGTCCTTTCAGTCTTTATGGCTGCCCTGCCATTGACAATGATGGCACAAGATGATGACCTCTACTTCAACCCGAAGCAAGAAGCCAAGAAGGCAGCCGAGGAACGTGTGCAGAAGGCAAAGCTGTTGGCTGCCCAGCGTGCACGTCAAGACAGCATATATGCCCTCTACTGGTCGGGAAGCGACCGAAATGTGGATGAATACAACCGTGGCGGTAAACTGTTGAGCCATTATCAGAACATCGGAGCCGACTCTTTGGGCAACGACATCATATCGTTCAGAGTGGGCAAGGGCGTGGCTCCCGATTCCATCTACGATGACGAGGCTTTTGCCGAGAAGTACATGCGTGGCATGGGTGATGATTTCGACTGTACCCGAGACCTGAGCCGTTGGGACGGATTTTACGATCCTTGGTTCTATAGTTATTACGGCTGCGGACCATACTACTGGCGCAGTTCTTACTGGCGCTGGCACAATCCATGGCGTTATGGCTATTATGCAGGATGGTACGATCCCTGGTTTGATCCCTGGTTCGACCCCTGGTATTATGGTTATGCAGGCTGGTATGGTGGTCCCTGGTATGGATGGGGTGGTTATTATCCTTGGTATTGGGGAGGTCCGGCTGTGGCTTACGTGCGCCCAAGCAACGGCTATCGTAGCTTTAGCCATTCAGCATCAGGCTCTAACGTAAATA
Organism: Segatella intestinalis; assembly: GCF_029348455.1. Lineage (NCBI taxonomy): Bacteria > Pseudomonadati > Bacteroidota > Bacteroidia > Bacteroidales > Prevotellaceae > Segatella > Segatella intestinalis. The sequence continues at coordinate 35,538 of NZ_JARJVV010000006.1, read as the reverse complement.
GCTCTTACAGGAATAATTATCCTGGGCAATACAATCGCTTTGGCCGTCGCGAGAGCACAAATACCAACAGCAACCGAAACTACAATTATAACAACAACCGCAGCTTCAACTACAGCAACTTTGGCAACCAGAGTCATGGCGGAAGCTTTGGAGGCAGCCGTGGCGGAGGCTTCAGCGGTGGCGGAGGCGGTTCGCGCAGTTATGGTAGTGGAAGAAGATAGAAACTTTTTAATATTTCAAGAATATGAAACGTGTAAAGATCATTTTGCCGGCTTTGTTGGGACTCATGACAATTCCGGCTATGGCACAGGAAACTTATCAGGATGCCAAACTGGCTGAGACTGCTCTCACGGGTACTGCCCGTTATGTGGGCATGGGTGGAGCCATGGAGGCTTTAGGTGCTGACCTTTCTACTATCAGCACCAACCCTGCAGGTATAGGTATGTTCCGCAAGAGTCAGGCTGCTCTTTCTGCCGGTGTGCTGGCGCAGTCGTCGGCCGACAAGAACTTCACTTTTGATGGCACCAATGCCTACATCGATGGAAAGAACTCGAAGGTGAGCTTCGACCAGATTGGTTTTGTATGGTCTATGGCCCACCGCAACCAGACTTACGTCAACCTGGCATTCAACTTCCATAAGAGTACCGACTTCATGCAGATTCTCACGGCAACCAGTATGCTCAACGGTGCCTCACAGTCTAAGTTGGCAGCCAACAAGACTGACTACAGCAACTATATCGACACACGATATGATGGCTACCTCCGCAATGCGGGTGACCTGATCTGGAACGGTGTGGACGAGAATTATCATAAGATGATGGGCAAGGACGAGAACAACTTGCAGAATTTCTATGATGGTCGTTCCTTCCTTTTCGGACAGTATCAGCATGGCTACATCGGTGTCTACGACTTCAACATCAGCGGAAGCATCAAAAACCGCGTATGGTGGGGTGTCACCTTGGGATTGCATGATGTCAATTACCACAGCGACTCTTACTATACTGAGAATTTTGTAGCTGAAAAGGAAGCCTTTGGTGAGTCGTGCGAGAGTCTGAAGATTGACGGAACTGGATTTGATGTAAAGGCGGGTGTCATCTTCCGTCCTGTGGAGAGTTCTCCTTTCCGCATCGGTGTCTATGTCAACTCGCCTGTATTCTATGACCTGACTATGAAGGGTACTGCCGATCTGTTTCTTATTGACAATAATATTGTCAACGATCAGGGGCAGTATGCTGCCGGACATAACTCGTCATACGTGGGTTACGACTATCGTCTCAATACTCCCTGGAAAGCAGGTCTGAGCTTGGGTCACACCATCGGCAACTACTTCGCTCTCGGTGCTACCTACGAATATGCCTGGTACAATCACATGGACAATCGTATCAAAGACGGTGGTTATTATGACGGATGGGACTACTACGAGTCGAGCAGCAGCGACAAGCCTATGAACGACCATACCAAGGAAACCCTGAATGGTGTGAGCACCCTGAAGTTGGGTATGGAGTACAAGCCAATTCCGATGCTGGCTGTACGCGTGGGCTACAACTATGTGTCGGCTTTGTATAAGGAAGACGGTATGCGCGACCAGACTTTGATGTGCTCTTATGATGCTGATGGTAATACAGGTGTCAACATGGCAACTTCTACCGATTACACCAACTGGAAGGCGATCAACCGCTTCACTCTGGGTCTTGGCTTCAACTACAAGAAGATGTTCCTCGACCTGGCTTACCAGTACAGCGCTCAGGACGGTGACTTCTATCCCTTTATGAGCAGCAAGAACTTTGGCACTAAAGAGGGTTTCACTCCAGCCATCAGCAATGAGGTCTCAGCAACCAAGGTTTCCAACAACCGTCATCAGTTGCTCATGACCTTGGGATATAAGTTCTAAGACACGTAAGTTATAGCGATCAGGCGAAGCTATCGCTTCCTTTGGTCGCACGGAAAATTAGAGTAAAATAAAGAAGTTAAGGGAAGTTAGATGGGTTAAGAGACAAATGCTTTATTGTTTGGAAACAAAACAATAAGCAATGAACCTCTTACCAGTCTAACTTCCCTTATTTTTTTAGCCATATAGGAAATAAAAATCTTGAATTAAAAGATTTTTTGCTGAAATAGCATTAAAAATTTGCATTAAGCCCTTTTAAATTGTATCTTTGCCCTTGATAAATCTCTGTTCAAAGCCTTTGAATGTCCGTTCAGAGCCTTTGAATGTCCGTTCAGAGCCTTTGAATGTCCGTTCAAAGCCTTTGAACGGAGATTTATGAGGTGTTTGGCAACAATATCTTGGGTGACAGACAATCATTTCCTAATAATAAAAAACTTAATATAACTATGGCAAAGTACAAATTAGTAGAAATGGCAGACATGGATAAGACCGGCACACGCAAGGTTTATCCTAAAATGGTGACCTATCGGACCCTGTCTACAGAAGAGTTTATAAAGAAGATGAAGTGGTATAACAACGCATTACCAACGAGCGCGATAGAGGCTGCTTTAACGGATATGTGTAACATATTGGCCCGTATGTTGGCTATGGGGTACAATGTCAACCTGGATGGATTGGGAACCTTTTCGTTGTCCCTGGGGTTCGAAGACGAAAAACCTACCGAGATGCAGCATGACGATGACAAGATGGCGTATCGTACAGTGGGAGTAAAGAATATCAATTTCAAGACCTCGCCCGAGTTGATAAAGGAAGTAAGACTACTTGTCAACTCCGATCTGGAACGTGATATGAGTGGTGTAAAAGTTATCAAACGCGAGCTGTACTCCAAAGAAGAGCGTGTCAGTCGTGCCTTGGAAGAGATCCATGAAAACGGTTTCATCACCCTCACCGATTATGCAGCCATCAATCATCTAAGCCGGACTGCCGCCTCCATGGAATTGAAAACGTTGACAGATGACCCTTCTTCTCCTATCACTGCAAAAGGAAGAGGCTCTCACAAGGTTTGGGTGAAGAAGCAAGAGGAATAATCGGAAATTTTCGAATAACATTACTCAAGTTTCGCTTGTGGTTCAAGTACGGTCTGAAAGGGCAGAAGTTCTTAGCCCAGGGAGGGCACTGAAAAAGTAAAATCCATTAAAACATACAATTAATAAATACAATTATGAAAGCTACAAGAAACATCACAACAGTGTTTATTGCGCTTGCCTCACTTGCAGCCAATGCACAGGAAGGGGCATGGAACGGCGAACTAAACGTCATGGGAACAAAGCTCCCATTAGTATTCAACTTCTCTAACGAAGGCTGCACCATGGATTCGCCTTTGCAAGGTGCTAAAGGAACACCAGCTGAGAAGACCATTAAGAACGATGGTACAATAAAAGTTTCGATTGCCATGATTGGAGCCACATTTGAGGGAAAGATGGAGAATGACGAAATTATAGGTACATACACCCAAAATGGTTTCCACATCCCTCTTACACTAAAGCCCGGCAAACTTGTAGTTAAACGTCCGCAAACTCCGGTTGCTCCATTTCCATATAAGGAAGAGAACATAAGCTTCACAAATGCAGGATATACTTTCAACGGTACTCTCACCCTACCACAAAACTATTCTAAGCAGACTCCCGTAGTGCTGATGGTTACTGGTAGCGGACAGCAGAACCGCGACGAAGAATGGTTTTACCATAAACCCTTTGCCGTAATTGCAGATGCATTAGCCCGTCAAGGCATTGCTTCCTTACGTTATGACGATCGTGGATGGAATGATAAGAATATTGATTTCGGTCAATTCACAACAGCCGACTTCCTCCAAGATGCCGCATCTGCCTTACCATTATTGCGCAAGCGCTTCAATAAGGTTGGAATACTCGGACATAGCGAGGGAGGCACAATAGCCATGATGCTTGCCGCTGAAGGCAAAGCCGACTTCATTGTGTCGCTCGCTGGCATGGCTATATCAGGTAAAGAAACTCTCGTGATGCAGAACCGCCAGGCAATGTCATCCTTAGGCCTGCCTAAGGAGATGGTGGATTCCTACTGCAATAACATATCAAATATTCTCGACGAGATTGCCAATGGCAAGAAGACAAGTGAGATAACCATCGATGGAGTGCCAGACAACCTAAAACCTGTCCTAAAGAGATCATTAGAACAAGCAAACTCGCCATACATACGCCATTTTATAAATGTAGATGCCAGCAAGCAGTTGTCCAATATTAAATGCCCAGTGTTGGCACTCAACGGCACAAAAGACACTCAAGTGGACTGCACAGCCAATACAACTATACTTGAAACTGGACTCTCCAACTGCAAGCACACTATAAAGAAGATTGATGGTGTAAACCATCTGTTCCAGCATTGCTCAACTGGCAGCATTGTGGAATATCAGCAAATAGAAGAAACCATTGCACCTGAAGTGCTGGAGACAATAACCAAGTGGATTAACGATCAGCAAAGAACAATAAATGAAGCTCAAGAATAAAGATTAATAAATTGAGAGTCGCCTATCACAATAATACCCAATTATCAAGGAGGATTGGGGATAATTATTTTATATAAAGACTTTAGCATACTATTTTTTATTTGTAACTTAGCATAAAAACGCTAAGTTACAAATAAAGCTCCTCAAATCCGCAACTAAAGCCCTTCAACGTCCTTCTTGCGTGTACACGTCCTCTCATTACTGAATTATCATATAAATTGAGGCTGAAATACCCACTTCTGCCTACAATAACCCCTTACCCCACAATGCGACTTGAGAAAAAGCCCGTACTTGAACCACATGTGAAACTGGGGGGGTATTACCGCCCCTAAGGTTAAACATGTTTAATTGTCAAAGAAAATCATGGCTTTTTCGGATGATAATATTACTTTTGTAGCAACAAAAACTCAAGACACTAAAAACAAACCAAAAATTGATTCACACACAACTAATTAAAAAAACAAATATAAACTACAACAAACACTAAAAACAAAACTGTGAAAATGAAAACTAAAACAAAGACAAAGGTAGCGCTTGTAGCGTTGTGCCTTTTAGCTTCGCACGGAGCTATGGCTAAAGATTATTACTTGGCACCTAATGGTTCAGGTAATGGTATGACTATCGACAAACCTTTTGGTGACCCGGTAAAGGCTTTTGCTGCACTGAAGGCTGGCGACATTCTCTACGTGAGTGGTGGAACCTACAAACTCTCACAAACCATCAATGTGACTGAGACAGGTACTGCAGACAAGCGTATCTGTGTGTTTGCCTATCCTGGTGACACAGAGCGCCCTGTATTCGACTTCGCTGGACAGCCACGTAGTACTGCAACAGAGGCTGCTAACAACCGAGGTATCATGCACAAGATAGGTGCCAACTACTGGCATTATCGTGGTCTCGACATCTGCCATTCTGCTGACAATGGTATGAAACTCGAGGGTAGTTATTGCGTAGTGGAGCTTTGCCGCTTCTATGGCAATGAAGATACGGGTCTGCAACAGGGATTTGGTAAGGATTCCAAGGGAAACAACACTCGTAACACCGAGTTTAAATATGGACGATTCAATATCATAGTGAATTGTGATGCATACGACAATTACGACCCTTGGACCAAAGGCGGTAATGCCGACGGATTCGCTATCAAGTTGTATCCCGGTCCTGGCAATGAGTTTCATGGATGCCGTGCCTGGCATAACTCCGATGACGGATGGGACCTCTATTATACGGTTTTCCCTATCGTCGTCGACAACTGCTGGTGCTTGAAGAATGGTTTCGCTGATGGTAATGCCAACGGCTTCAAGATGGGAGGATGCAAGCAGGGCGGTACCTCAACAGGCGCTCATGTTTTCAAAAACTGTATTGCCGCATTCCACGCCAAGAAAGGATTTGACCAGAACCATCATCGCGAGGGTTCTTATCTCATCAATGACCTCTCGTATGGCAACGGCATCAACTATGGTTACAACATGGAAGAACCTGAATATGGCAACTGGGTGCTGCGTAACTGCGTGGGCTTTGCCTATGGCTCACAAAAGATGGAACGTAACTCTGCTTTCACTAAGGCGCCAGACATCGAATACTGTACCTGGACCACACTCGATAACACCAATCCTTTGGGTGAGAAGGCAAGCAATACAGGTACTTCCTATGCCAAAACTATCAATAATTATTCTTCCGAGTACGAGGATCTGAGCTACGAGACTGGCATCAGTGCCCGTCAGGCTAACGGAGAGTTGCCTTTGAAGTTCGGTAGACTGAAGGCAGGCAGCAAGCTGATAGATACGGCCACTCCTATTACGGATTTCAAGACGGTGGATGCTCATAAGGCTGCATACGAATATGCGGGTAATGCCCCAAAGAACTGGTCTGTCACCCTCAACATCCCTTACGTGGGCAAGGCGCCTGACTATGGTCCATACGAATATGGTGGCGATGACAATGCCTATACTCTCAAAATGCCTGTGAACGACGGTACGGTGGAAGATGCCATACCTGAGCCAAGCGATGGAAAGAACTGGGTGACCACAACCGTAGTCAACAACTATCTCTTCCAGGATGAGGTAATTGTCGATGAGGTGAAGAAGTATATCACAGGCGGAACGGCAGAAGGCGTGAATCCAAGATACTATGGTAAGTCATCTGATGGCAAGAGTTCGGTGACCTACGTAGATGAGTCTACGACGAGAGGCAAGAAGTACTCTGCTACTTATGGTGCTTACAGGATTCCAAAGACAACCAACGTAGAGTTCACCCTGCCTTCTCTTGCCGAGATGAAGTCTAATGTATATTGCACGGGTGGTCGTACACTCGTTATCGACTGGCATTATGTAGATAACTCCAACTCAGGAACAGCATCTGTTTCCTTATCAGAAGGTGTTGCTCTGGTTGACGTGAAAGCCAAGGTGGGCAAGATAGAGAAGAAGCCTATTGTTGTGACATTGACCAATAATGGTGGTGGCGATATGTACCTTACCGACCTGACACTGGGCGTTTACCAGGAGGTGGACGAAGATGGCAACCCAATCGTTACGGGCATTGAGCAAGTAGAGAAGGAGAGCGCCACAAAGACCTATCAGATGTACCAGACCACCAATGGTCTGATCGTCTATGGTGACATTGCCTCACTCAATGTATTCAGCGCTGACGGTAAGAAGGTGGCAGGCTCAACAGACTCTCAGTTTGTCAACACCTCAGCCCTTGTCAAGGGCATGTACATCGTGCTCATCAAGGGCAAGGATGGAAGCACAGTCGCACAGAAGTTCCTGCGCAGATAAGCTTCAAGCGAAAAAAATAATGAATCACAGAATGAGTGAGAAGTATGTGAACACCTATTAATGTGTTTCAAAGTAATTGAAATAATTTGCGATTCAGAAAGATAATTTGTAATTTTGGCATTCGTAAGTTTACTGATAACGAATATCCAAAAATATGAAGAAAATACTTTTTGCAATCGTTCTGTCTCTGACGGCTCTGAAGGTATCGGCTTACGATTTCCTCAGAGCCGTTAAAGATTCTATCCCCGGAGGCTACAACTTCTGGGTTTATACACCAGTAGATTATTTTTATTCTCAAGAGCAGACTCCTGTCATCATCTTCCTGCATGGAGCAAGCCTTTGCGGAAGAGACCTCTCGCGTGTTCGCCGTTATGGTCCTCTCGATGCCATCGTGAAAGGCAGGGATATTGATGCCCTCACCATTGTGCCTCAGAACCCCGGTGGAGCCTGGAGCCCGAAGAAGGTGATGGATGTCTTCGACTGGGTAAGGAAACATTACGCCTGCGACTCTACCCGTGTGTATGTGCTGGGCATGAGTCTCGGCGGTTATGGCACTATGGATGTCTGCGGCACCTATCCCGACCGCATTGCTGCAGGAATGGCACTCTGCGGAGGTACCTCGCTCAAGGATGTGAGTGGACTGGGCAAGTTGCCTTTCTGGATTATTCATGGTACTGCCGACAGAGCCGTGCCCGTGAAGCAGTCGAAGGTGGTGGTGGAGAAACTTAAAAAGAGTGGCAACGACAGCCGGTTGCTGTACGACTGGCTACCTGGTGCCAATCATGGAGCACCTGCCCGTATCTTTTATCTCAAGAAAACCTATGAGTGGCTTTTCTCTCATAGTCTGGTGGATAAAGACCGTCCTGTCAACAAGAGCATCGACATAGGACTGGGCGATTTGCGCAAGGCTTACCGTGACGTCAACCGCAACAAGCCTGCGCCTGAACTGATCGACGGTCCCAGTGTCATCAAAGAAGAAGGAAATGAGTATTAATGCTCATTCCCTTCTTCTTTTTTCTTTCCCATTTGTGAAAGTTGAGTTCTATAATCTTGTCATGTGATAACCCATGGCGTTCAGCTGAATGGCTGCGCCCATGAGGTACATCTGGTGCAGGGCAGCGATGAAACCCCTGAAGGCATCCTCAGTACCTGGCTCCAGACCTTGATGGATAAGTGTGTTGTAAGTTCGTGCGGCACACTCTGCCACTATGTTCGATAAGCCTTTGTGGGCATTCTCGTCCAACAGCAGAACCTTTTCACAGATGTAGTCATCCATGTGGTCGAAATCTATGCGGTCGCGCAGATAGATATACAGATTCTCCACCTTGCCGTATAGCTCCCAGTCCTCATCCCAGTATTTGGCGATGGCCATGCCAACAAACATAATCCAACCCAAGGCTACAGTGGGATACTTGCCAAACTCACGCATGGCATCGGGCAGATAACTCTCGCCTATCTTTGCCCAAAGTGCCTCAATGTCGGGAGCTTCAGGCAGACGCTCATCTATTCGCCCCACTGAGAGGAGATACTGATGCAGGTCTTCCTTAAAAACCAACTCTATAGGTTTCTTGTTGTTATTCTCCATAACGATTTACTTTTCTATGATTTCGTTGGCTCTCTTCAAAGCCAGGTTGATATGACTGCAGATGTTCTCTTCTCCAATGAGGTGATAGAATCCTGCATGCTCTAATTGTCCGTTCACTTTCTCTCTTACTCCCGAAAGCACAATCTGGATGCCTTCCTTCTTACTCATCTCGCAAAGGTTGGTAAGGTTGTGGATACCTGTAGAGTCAACGAAGGGCACCTTACGCATTCGGATGATGCGCACTTTAGGACGGTCGCCAAATGAGGCCATGATTTCCTCAAACTTATTGCCGGCTCCAAAGAAATAAGGACCATTGATCTCATACACCTCCACACCCTGTGGAATGATGAGGTGATCCAGGTTTCCTGTAGAGAACTCTGCGTCCTGGTTGAGGTCGATCTCCTCGGTGATGGCCTTGACATCAGTAGTCTCCGACATACGTTTCATGAAGAGCAGACAGGCGATGATGAGTCCCACCTCGATTGCGATGGTGAGGTCGAAGATGATGGTGAGGAAGAAGGTGATGAGCAGGACGGTAACGTCGCTCTTAGGATTCTTCATAAGTTCAAGGAACGAGCGCCATCCACACATACCGTAAGAAACGACCACCAGCACACCTGCCAGACAAGCCATAGGAATGTACTTGGCCAAAGGCATGAGGAACAGGAAGATAAGCAACAATACCACGGCATGGATGATGCCAGCAACAGGGGTCTTACCACCATTATTAATATTGGTCATGGTGCGGGCTATGGCTCCTGTGGCAGGAATACCGCCAAAGAGGGGAGAGGCAATGTTCGCCAGTCCCTGAGCCACCAACTCGGTATTGGAATCGTGGTGGTCGCCGATAACACCATCTGCTACAGTAGCTGAGAGCAAAGACTCGATGGCTCCCAGGATGGCAATGGTGATGGCTGGTGATACCAAGCTTTTGATGGTTTCCCAATTCATGTCGGGTACCTGAGCGGCTGGCAACTCATTGCTGATAGAGAAGCGGTCGCCAATGGTCTCGATAGAGAGGACACCGGCAAAGTTTTTCAGCAGCAGGGCAACGATGGTCATCAGGATAATAGCTATCAATGAGCCTGGAATCTTCTTGCTGAAGCGTGGAGTGACGGCAATAACGACCACACTCGCCACACCTATCAGAGCGCACCAAGGGTCGATGGTATTGAAGTTCTGCAGATAGACTCCCCATTTCTCAATAAAGTCGGAAGGGTTGGAAGGAAGTGTCAGTCCGAAGAGGTCTTTGATCTGGGTGGTGAAGATAGTGACGGCGATACCGCTGGTGAATCCTACCACGATGGGATATGGAATGTACTTGATGATGGTACCCAATCGAAGCAGTCCGAAAAGTACGAGGAAGAAGCCTGCCATCAGGGTAGCGATGGTGAGTCCCTCGAAGCCATACTTCTGTATAATGCCGTAGATGATGATGATAAACGCACCTGTAGGTCCGCCTATCTGCACCTTGCTTCCTCCGAAGAGTGAGATGACGAGACCAGCCACAATGGCTGTGATGATACCCTTTTCTGGTGTTACTCCCGATGCAATACCGAACGCAATGGCCAAAGGAAGGGCTACGATGCCCACAATGATACCTGCCATGAGATCGGACATGAATGTTTTCTTGTCGTAAGTCTTCAAACAAGAAAACAACTTTGTCTGAATGTTGAAAGCCTTCATTATTGTGTTATATTTTTCAAAAATTTGGGTGCAAAGTTACTAATAAATATTCATAATAGCAAAAAAAACGTAAACTTTGCACCCTAAATCTTTAATCCATATAATCCACCTTGATGACTATCACTCTGATTTGTTGTTCGTTAGTGTCGTTTTCCACTTTGGCTATATGCCAGTCGCGAGGGAAGAAAATAAAGAATTCATCGGGATTACTGTCATAGAATCTTGCTTTCTCTACCTGGTAATCATAGTGTATCACGTCTGGTCGGTATTTGCTGTTGAGTACACTGGTGTAATGGTCGATGATGCCAAAACGCTCCGTTCCCTTTACCACATACTGGAAATCGATGTGGTGGTTGTGACTCTCGCTCCTTCGTTTTGCCAGTGGACCGTTCTGCGAATCCTCTACACTTACCACCAACTGTGTGCCGGGTATTTTGTGCTTGCCCTTGCTGATGGCGAGCAGGTCGGTATGACTCAGATACTCGAAGAGGGCTTTCCACTGTGCAGGGTTCTTTTGATATTGCAGATAGAAGTCTACGAGGTTCACGCTGCTGTGGGGCTTGGCCTGCACGAAACCATTGCGCCATTCGCCCGACTCAGCCCACTGTTGCGCCTTCTTGATGAGCTCGGGTTGATTGCCATAATACTGGGTATAGTAACCCTTGACCTGTGTTTGTGGCTTGCTCAGATTCTTTGTCTTCGTCTGTGCCTGTGCATAAGCGGCAGAGCAGAGTAGGGCGCATGCCATGAAACTCTTGATGAGATACAGATAGTTTTTCTTCATATTTGAATAAAGTTTGAATAACAAAAAAGAGGATTCTCCCGAAGGAGGAATCCTCTTTACATTATGTTTCAGTCTTAGTTTCCGATTACAGAATGGTCTTAACAGCCTCGAGCATACCCTTCTCCTGGATGAGGTCGAGATCCTTCTTAACCAACTCTGTCAAGCCAGGAACAGTCTTGTTGAGGTCTTCCTTCCAGATGTAGTCGAAAGCAAGAACACCCTCAGCCACCTTCTGAGTATCGCCAGTAGCCCAGAGCTCTGTCAGCTTGTCGATAATCTTCTGGTCGTCCTGTGGCTTGATCTCTGCACCGTCAGCACGCTTGCCACCCTTGTAATAAGTGATGATAGCAGCCAAACCGAATACCAAGCCCTGTGGCAACTCACCCTTACGCTCCAAGTAGATCTTCACGCCTGGGAGGTCGCGAGTCTCATACTTAGGGAATGAGTTGAGCATGATACTTGTTACCTGGTGGTCAACAAATGGGTTCTCGAAGCGCTCCAATACGTCAGAAGCAAACTTCTGCAACTCGTCCATTGGCAAGTTAAGAGTCTGCATCAACTCATCGAACTGTACTTTGTGGATGTACTTGCCCAATACAGGGTGCTCGCAAGCATCGCGTACGATGTTTACACCACTCAGGTAAGTGACAGGGCTCAATACAGTGTGAGGACCGTTGAGCAGTGTTACCTTACGCTCGTGGTATGGCTTCTCGTTGTCGGTGATGAGAACGTGCAGACCAGCCTTGTGAGCAGGGAATTCTTCCTGCATCTGCTCTACAGTCATATTCTCAGCCTTCTCGATTACCCAGAGGTGGAAGCTCTCAGCCTTAACTACGAGGTTGTCCTTGTAGCAAATCTTCTGCTGAATTTCCTTGATGGTATCACGTGGGAAACCTGGAACGATGCGGTCTACGAGAGTAGCGCATACGTAGCAGTGGTTGGTGAACCACTCCTTGAAGCCTTCGTAGTCAGCGCCCATGTCACCCTTCCAAAGCTCAATGTACTGATAGATGCACTCCTTCAGGTGGTGGCCGTTGAGGAAGATCAACTCACAAGGCATCAGAATCATACCCTTAGTTGGGTCGCCCTCGAAGAACTTGTAGCGATGGAACAGCAACTGTACCAACTTACCTGGATAAGAAGCAGCAGGAGCATCAGTAAACTTGCAAGAATCATCGAATGCGATACCTGCCTCAGTTGTGTTAGAGATGATGAAACGCATCTCTGGCTGCTCTGCCAAAGCCATAAAGGCCTGGTTCTGAGAATATGGATTGAGTGCACGGCTAATCACGTCGATACGCTCAAGAGTATTGATGGCCTGACCATTCTCCTTACCCTGAAGGTTTACATGGTAGAGGCAGTCCTGACCGTTCAGCCAGTCAACCATACCGCCAGCCAAAGGCTGAACGACAACAACAGAACCGTTGAAGTCGGTCTTCTTGTTCATATTCCATACAATCCAGTCAACAAATGCGCGAAGGAAGTTGCCCTCACCAAACTGGATAATTTTCTCTGGCATAACGCTCTTTGGAGCAGTACGCTTGTTCAAAGATTTAAGCTCTTTCATGATTTGTTTTGTTGTTTATATTGTTTCTAATTATTTCTGCTGCAAAGGTATAAAAATATCCTTTACGTTATACATTTATGTTGCAAAAATGTTGCGTAAAGGTTTGCGTTGTTACATGGCGAAAATATTAAAACCACCATCCACTACAGCCACAGTACCTGTTACGAATGATGCAGCATCGCTCATCAGATACTGGATAGTACCGCAGAGTTCTTCTGGTTTACCCATACGTCCGAACGGAGTCTGGCGGATAACATCCTTTCCGCGCTCTGTGTAGGTTCCGTCGGGATTGGTAAGGAGCGCACGGTTCTGCTCGGTGATGAAGAAACCTGGAGCAATGGCATTTACACGGATACCCTCACCAAACTTCTTGGCTGTCTCGTGAGCCATATATGCTGTAAAGTTGGAGATGCCTGCCTTGGCTGCTGCATAACCGCAGACACGGGTCATTGGGCGGAAGGCTGCCATTGAAGAGAAGTTGATGATGCTTCCCTTTCCTGCCTCTACCATTGGCTTCAGGAATACCTGTGTAGGTATAACAGTACCTGTGAGGTTCAGATTCAGCACCGTCTGAAACTGCTCTGTCTCCAAGTCAAAGAAAGTCTGGTCGGGGCCAATCGTTGCGCCCTTCATGTTTCCACCGGCAGCATTGAGCAGGGTGTCCACCTTACCATATTTAGCGAGGATATCCTTGCAGTTCTGCTCTACGATCTCCTTGTTCATCACATCGGTCTTGAAGAAAGAAGCCTCACCGCCTGCTTGTTTGATGTCTTCCACAATAGCGTTGCCTACTTCTTCTTTACGTCCCAGGATGGCAACTTTGGCTCCCTCGAGTGCCAAATACTTGGCGATAGTTTTTCCCAATACGCCTGTTCCACCTGTGATGACCACAACATAATCTTTAATGTCGAAAAGATTGCTCATGATTTTTTTGAATTGTTTGAATAATAAATAGTTAATAAAGGTGATGCTTCAATCATACTCATTGTCATCTTCGCATCATTTGCAAAATTAGCGCATTTTTATTGAATAAGCAAATATTTAGCTGTGTTTTTTCTCACTACATTCTCTTTTCGTACTTTCTACAACCATTTCGCGTGAGAAACTGGCTTATTTCGTCTTTTTTTCTTATTCCTTCCTTCATTTCGTTCTATGTCTACAAAAAAAATAACTCAACTTCCACATTTGTGAAAGTTGAGTTAATGATCTATTGTATTGTGGTTTATCGGCCAAAGGCCTATATGTCCTTACTCCATAAACTTAATCATGTCGTCACGTCTTGGTTTTGCCGCTGGTGCTTCGTCAGGATAACCGAGGGCGATGCAGTAAAGAAGCTGAACACAGCATAAGTTGAGTAAAAACACTCAACTTTATAATCCACGAGTCTTGAAGATACGTTCCTTGGCATCATTGATCTCTTGGAACTTTTTCTCGGCAGCCCTGCGGACATCCTCGCCAAGGGCAGCCACCTTGTCGGGGTGATGCTTGAGAGCCATCTTGCGATAGGCACTCTTCACCTCATCATTGGTAGCCGATGGCGATATGCCGAGTACACGATAAGCATCGTCGAGACTTGAAGCCGAAGAAGCTCCACTGCGGAGGTTGAGCATCTGGTCAAGTTCGTCAGCACTAAGTCCTAAGTGATAGGTAACCTCTTTCAGCGCTGTGAGTTCCTCAGCTGGCACCTGACCGTCGGCCTGGGCTATCATGACCAGGAAATTGAGCAACTGAAGGCGCTGTTCGTACATCATACTGTTGCGAATCTGCTGACAGCTGTCCTGAATCACACTGCGATATTGCAACACACCTACACGCTTCTGCTCCTCAAAAAGTTTCAGAAGAATCTGCTCGCCCTGTGTCATGGCTCCCAAACCGAAGTTCTGGCGTAAGAAGCGACGCACGAGCTCCATCTCGGAATGCATCACCTTGCCGTCGGCCTTGATGATGTAAGAGGCAAGAACAAGTAACGAGAACATGAACGAGTTGCGTTGTCCCTCGCTGCTGTTTCTTTCCTGCTGTCCTGTATCCTGGCGGTTTACCTCGTTAAGTCCATGTTCGAAGAGAGAGCCTAAGGCATAGCCTGCCAAGGCTCCCAACGGACCACCTGTGATGAATCCGAGTACACCGCCAATCCATTTTCCTGCTCCCATTGTCGTTTCTGTTTTTGGAAATGATGCTTAGCAACTTAATTAGTTGAAGTAATACAAGAAGGTGGCAATACCGGAAAGGGCAGGCTTGCGCTGACCTTCTATCTCGATATCGAACTTGATGCTTGCCTTGCAGATACCACGAAGGTTCTGAATGTCATGAAGGGTTGTCACAAGGCGAACACGTGAGCCGGTGATGACAGGCTGACCGAAACGCATCTCGTCCATGCCATAGTTGACCAACATCTTGATGTTGTGTACTTCTACAATCTGCTGCCACATGTAGGGTAACAAAGAAAGGGTGAGGTAGCCATGAGCGATAGTGCTGTGGTAAGGACTCTCTACTTTTGCACGCTCCACGTCTACATGTATCCACTGTGGGTCGAGTGTAGCATCAGCAAACTTGTTGATACGTTCCTGGTCTACCTGCAACCACTCTGATTCACCTAATCTCTCACCTAAGTGAGATGCAAATTCCTCGTAAGAATTGATAATTAATTTTGCCATAGTTTTGAATATATTATTTTTATAGTTTTTTCTTTATTATGAAGTGAAAATATTGAATATTCTCCAGGAATTTTTCTTCTTTCCTCGTTAGTCTCTTCTGAAAATGTCGCGTGTATAGACTTTCTCATTCACATCATTCAAGACTGGGTCGTAACGGTTGGCGATGATGGCCTGACTCTGTTTCTTGAACTCCTGCAAGTCGTTGACAACACGGCTGCCGAAGAAGGTACTGCCATCCTCGAGGGTTGGCTCATAGACTATCACCTGTGCACCTTTAGCTTTGATGCGCTTCATGACTCCCTGGATACTGCTCTGGCGGAAATTGTCACTGTTGCTCTTCATCGTGAGTCGATACACTCCGATAGTGCAAGGGTGTTCTTTCTGAGGATCATAGCTGCTGTTGTCCTTATAGAAATAATATCCAGCCATTCTGAGCACTCGGTCGGCGATAAAGTCCTTACGGGTGCGGTTGCTCTCAACAATGGCTTGAATAAGGTTCTCAGGAACATCGGCATAGTTGGCCAGCAACTGTTTGGTGTCCTTAGGCAGACAGTAACCACCGTAGCCAAACGACGGGTTGTTGTAGAAAGAACCGATGCGAGGGTCGAGTCCCACACCATCGATGATCGACTTCGTGTCAAGCCCCTTCATCTCGGCATAAGTGTCCAATTCGTTGAAGAAACTCACACGCAGTGCCAGATATGTGTTGGCAAAGAGCTTGACAGCCTCGGCCTCGGTAAGTCCCATAAACAGGGTGTCAATATCCTGTTTGATAGCTCCTTCCTGCAGGAGTGAGGCAAAGGTATGTGCTGCTTGGTCGAGTCGCTCGTCGCCCTCAGGACGGCCTACGATGATGCGGCTGGGGTAAAGGTTGTCGTACAGCGCCTTGCTCTCACGTAGAAACTCGGGAGCGAAGATAATGTTGTCGCAATGATACTTCTTTCGTACATTCTCCGTGTAACCTACGGGAATGGTGCTCTTGATGACCATGATGGCATCAGGATTGACACGCATCACCAACTCGATAACTTCCTCAACGTGTGTCGTGTCGAAGTAGTTTTTTACAGGATCATAGTTGGTAGGGGTGGCTATAACGATGAAATCGGCATTCTTGTATGCTTCTTCTCCATTGGTTGTCGCCTTGAGATGCAAATCCTTCTCTGCCAAATACTTCTCAATGTAATCGTCTTGTATGGGTGACTGACGATTGTTGATAAGGTCCACCTTTTCTGGCACTACGTCAACAGCCGTCACCTGATGGTGCTGGCTCAGCAGCGTGGCTATGCTCAGACCAACGTAGCCTGTACCAGCTACCGCAATACGAATATTTTTGTTTACTGTTTCCATTGTTATAACTTTTAAAAGTTTTGTCTAAATGCAGCTTACCTTAATTTATAATATTGTGCAAAGGTACATTCTTTTTTAGACTTGACCAAATATAGATGGTAAGAGTTTTCTAAAATCAATAAAAATGACCTACTTCTCTCTTTACACCTTATTATTATTAAGGCTGAGCTCAACAGGCTTTACTTACACAAGGCTGTAAAGGGACAGTGCTCACAACGCTGCTTGTCTTCTGTTGCCACAAGTGGAAGAGAGGGATCGCATATCTCGCTGATGAGAGCTTCTATATGCTGCATGAACTCGTCCTGATATTCGGCCACGTCAAAGATAGGATTACGGCCAAACTTTAGCGTCGGGTCATAATCCTTGCTTCCCGCTTGCTGGATGAAAAGCAATCCCGGACTAACAGGCTCTTTTGTCTTGTTATATCGGCCGTCATTGCCTACAATGATAGAATAAAGCAATGCCTGCAGATAATAATCAGTGTGCAGCGAGAGCTTGGAAGGATCGAATATGGTAGCCACATCAGCAGGGAACCGTGATGGCATACGTCCTGTCTTATAGTCGATTACGCGAATGCGCTCGGCTATATTGTCAAGACCAGGATTACCATTGGCAGCCACAGCATCAAGACGGTCGATGAAACCGCCTAATGTGATGGCTTTATTACCTATAGGAGTATTGAACTCAAAGGTTTTATTCACTTGTTTCTCAAGTCCTAATAGTGTATAGGGGGCCAGCTTTTGGTCTATGCGGAGGAGTTGTTTAAGATAGCTTGTGATAACCTCGCGGTTGATGAGCTGAAGACCATTGTATTCGGGCATTTTAGATCCGGGCTTCAAGCGGAACAACTGTTCTGCAAAAGCCTGATCTACTAAACTATACAGGCTGTTTTCGTGTTTGAGCGCATAGTCTATCTTCTCCTTGCTGATGATGAGGGGATGAATGAGCTGCTTCTCACCATTAGCATTGGTTTGCAAATCTTCGGGACGGGCAAACTGAAGATAGAACAGTTCGGCAGCACGATGGAAAATCAAACCAAAGTAACGGTTGTCTATCTCATCATCCAACTCTTCTGGTTCTTTCAGTCCAGCCACATACCGGTAGTAGAAACGTTTCTGACATCTCAAGTAAGTGTTCAGGCATGTTGGAGAAATTATCTTTCCATCAATGAGTTGACTAATCATTTCCTCCGTTTTTTCTATTTTCTTTCGGTCTGGAGGAAGTGGTACTTGACCTGATGACAGAGCAGCGGTTTTCACCTGGTGCTTGCTTTCTACCAACAGCTGTAGCATGAAGCGGCTCATTTCGCCAGTATGTCCATCCTCAGTAGAGTTGTTGTATGTAAGGGTGATGTCAGCAGAACGTTGCAGCATGCGATGGAAATAGTAGGAGAAGATAGCCACTTTGTTGTCTACCGTGGTAAGTCCGTAAGCCTTGCGCAACGAATAAGGAATGAACGAAGAGTCGTTGACGCCCTTGGGAAGATTTCCTTCGCTGGCAGATAGCACGATGATATGATCGAAATCAAGATTGCGTGTTTCGAGAACTCCCATAATCTGAATACCTTCGGCGGGCTCACCATGAAAAGGAATAGTGGTGGTCTGCATGAGTTGCAGCAGGAGGTGCTGTAAGGTAATGATATCTACGATTAGGTCACCCGACTGGATGAGTTCGTGGAGACGGTTGACAAGCGTATAGGTGCGAAAGAGTGATTCCTGAAAGAGTGGGTCGTCAAGCGTACGTGCTTGTGTACCTATGTTCTTCAGCACGTCCAAGAGATACTGTACGAGCGAAAGGTTGAAGTTCTCGCCCGATGACATTTCCTGAAACAGGATTTCAAGTCCCTCGTCCTCTTTTTGGCAAAGCCATTTGCGGGAAGGGAAGAATATCTTCTTGTCATGAAGTTCGCCCATGAGTTCGGCATAAGCAGACGAGATGTACTGGGCGTAAGGATGGCGAAGCACATAGTTGACATAACGGAGACGATAGCAATCTCTATCCTTGTCATAGCCCAAGGTCTGCAGTTCGGTTAGCGTTTGTATCAGACTGTAGAATGGAGTCTGCTGCAAGGGATAGCCTAATGTGATGTTGACACTCTCCACCTCCTCAGGTAAGGAGTGGATGACAGTAGGCAACAGACTCTCGTCTGCAAGCACGATGGCAGTGCTGCGCCCTTGCTTATATCGCTCGTTCTGCATCAGCCAGCTATGTATGTAGCGAGCCTGTATGTTATCGGTAGGAGCGCTAATATAGGTAATATCTTTGGTCGAATCAAAAGAGTCATACAGCTCTGTATCAGATAAATAATCCAACTCGTTACCAAAAGCACTCATCAACTGCCGGATGTAATATCCGGCCTCGTTGCCATCCTTCATATAGTATTTGTCGAAGTCCCAATAGAAGGCAGCCTTGCCCTCTCTCTGCAATCGTGAGCACAGCTTCTGCTCCACACACTGCATCATATTGAAGCCCACAAAGAGATATTTCTTGTGCCGGAACTCAAGCGACTCGTCTTCCACCACACGCCGATACAAGGCACCCTCGTAGGCAAGGTTCTGTGCCTCAAGGCGCTGATTGAAATTGGTATAGATGTCGTAGAAATGACTCCACAACTGTAGGAAGCGCTTTTTGAGTTCGGTGTTGTGGTCATCAGAGAAATTGCTGAAGAATTTCTTAATGATTTCCTTCTGCTCTTCGGTGAGGTAAGACACGTCATCGAGTTCATGGATGTCACTGAGGTTGGCAAAGAGCTGCCTGGCAGAAGCCATGTTCTTGTCCACATCATCGAAGTCTGCTATTAGCAGCTGCCCCCAGCCGTAAAAGTGGTCGAGTGTCTCTTCGATGCCAGTACACTCGACGAAAGACTTATGAAGATCGCATACCAACTTGATGGGGTCACCCACCTTCAGCGTAGTGTGCTGACGAAAGAGGTCGCTGATGGTGATATAGGTGGGGCTCCACAAAGGATGGGAAACCAAACGTGCCAACTGCTCGTTGAGAAACAGCGAGGCACGCTTGTTGGGGAATACGATGGCTATATCGCTCAGATTGTTGCCATATTTCTGTATGATGTCTTGGGCTACGTATGTCAAGAATGATTTCATATTCGTCGTTTTTATAATCTTGATGAAATAGAGTCGTTATGTCTTAGTTTGGGGTGTCAGAATTCCACCTTGACTATCTTGTTGGGATAGACATACCACAGATAGCCTTCTATCAGTGGATGACTGTCGTTTCCGTTGTCGGAATTTGCACTTTGGTTGGCCTCCTTGCCTTCCAGCAACTGCATGTACTGTCTTACCTGTACGTGATGCTCGTCCTTGGGTTTACCGAACTTGAAGTCCACCACAATGGTCTTTTCACTATCCTTCATCACTCGGTCAGGACGATGTTCCACCACCTTGCCATGTTCCACACTCAGGATAGAGCACTCGTTGAAGAGTGTCCAGTGGGGAGAAAACCAATGCGCCACCTGCTGAGACTGCAGACGCTTGCGTATCATTGAATCCAAGTGCTTGCGTGAGAGATTCTCGTCGTAGAGCATTCCGTCTAATTCGAGTTGACGAAGAGCCTGCTCTATGTCGTCGGTGGTACGGATGGAGGAGAAGAGACTGTGCAGAATGGTACCCAACTTGATGTAGTACTTCTGCTGTTCCTCGTCCTCGTCGCCCTTTATGAAATCACGACTCTTGTTACTCTGCCGGAACTGAGGCATAGCAGGATTCACCTTCAGCTGCACAGCGATATTGGTGGCTTGCTGGCAAAAGACATTCTCCGATTTCTCCTTTTTCTTGTCTGTAGCATCAGCCTCCTCAACCTTAAGGGTTCCATATTCAAAAAGAATATCCTCGTCTTGCGAATTGGAAAGCGTTACAGATACATTGCCGCTGCTGAGTGTCTTCTCTACATCTGATAGCACACTTTCTATCAGATAACTACGGAATGTTTCCTTGTCACGATGAGCAATAACGAAGAGTCCACGGCTGGCACGTGTGAAAGCCACATATAGCAGGTTCATGTTGTCTACCATGTTCTGCAGATGCTCGTGGTGGTAATCGTCCTCGTAGATGCTTCCCTTCATCTGTTTGGCGATGAAATCGACAGGAACCAATGGTATTTTGTTGAAAGGAGCCTCGGCTGGCGTACACCACAGGGTACCTTTGGATGTCTCCAACATCCAGTCGCAGAAAGGAATGATAACATAATCAAACTCCAGACCCTTACTCTTGTGAATCGTGACGAGGCGTATGCCATTGAGCGCATCGCTATGTATGCTTTTCTCGTGCAGCGTATTGTCCCATTCCTTGATAAAAGAGTCTATATCGCAACAGTTGTCCTGCAGGTAAGCAGCCATCTGATCGTAGAAGGCGCAGATATAAGCACTCTGACTCTTCATCTCCTCTATGGTATCTAACTGTAGTTCAACAAAGAGGTTTTCCACTAAATCGAAAATAGGTTTCTGTAACAGGATATCACGCTGCTCCTCAATCTTTTCCACGATTTCATCGCTACCAAGGAAGGAGAGTGCGAACTTCTGAAGGGTAGCCCTGGAAATAGGATCATCGGGATGAATAAGCACACGTAACGCCGTAACAAGCGAATTGACCGCCTGGGATGCATCCAGACGGAAAGCCTCGTCGGAAACAAGAGGGTAAGGGCAACCATTGTTCATCAGAAATTCTGCCAAATCCTTAATGGTGCGGTTGGTTCTTACGAGGATGGCAATCTGACTGGGCTTTACACCCTGCTCTGTCAGTTGCATGATAGTTGCCATAGTTTCCTTCAGTGTGCGTTCTTTCCATTCTTCCTTGTTCAGGAGTTTAATCTGCACAAAGCCATTGGCAGGTTTGCCCGAAGGCACCCTCTGGGCTACGTCAGAGTATGCAATCTTCAGTTGTTCTGCCTCCTCGGGGGTATTCTCCTTGAGAGACTGGTATTCAGTTTCGGCAGCAGCTTTGAAGAATGCATTATTGAAATCGATGATGTTTTTTGCCGAACGATAGTTTGTATCCAAGGTCTTGATATCAAGTCGCTTGTCTCCAAACTGCTCTTGTATATTGTTAAGCAGTCGCCAGTCACCAGAGCGCCAGCGGTAAATGCTCTGCTTTACATCACCCACAATGAGGTTGCCTGCATCCTGATGACTCATGGTTTCATCGAGCAATACTTTGAAGTTCTGCCATTGTATGATGCTGGTGTCCTGAAACTCGTCTATCATAACATGCTCCAATTGCGTACCTATCTTCTCAAAGATAAAAGGTGAGTCACTGTCCTGCATAAGCGAATGGAGCAGCGTCTGCGTGTCACTGAGCAAAAAACGGTTTGCTTCCTCGTTGAGTGCACGAACTTTCTTCTCTATACTTCCTAAAAGGCGCAATTGGTTGAGGTTGCGCAGGGTGAGGTTTGCACTCTTGTAAAGACGCAACAACTTTGGGCGCTTCTCTTCAGAATAGCGCAATAATGGTGCAAGGGTATTGCATACCAGATCATACTTAGGTGAACCTGGCTGTGCATCTGCCGCACTCATCCAGTTATGCTCGTCCTCCATGGCTGACACAACACGTTTGCCAACGAGTTTTTCATCGTCGAAAAGTCCGTCTCTCAATTTGATGAAATAGCTGCAGACACCTGTTTTGCCATACGAGAAATCCGAAACCGTAAGTCCATTCTCGTCGAGTGTGTCAAAGAAGGTGGCTGCTATCTGCGCAAAGTGTTCCTTGGCATCCTGTTTCATTTTCCTGAGCTCGGCAGTGAAGTTTTTGAAAAAGTCTTCCTTTTCCATCACTTCATTGAGCGACTTGGCGGCACTCTTGTAATAATCGCGGAAGATATTTTCACCAAAACTCTTGATTTCACCGATCACGTTCCAACTTTTGTCATCAGCCATATTCGACTTGATATAGTCCATGATCCAGTGCAGAAGCCTGTCGGTCTGCCCCAGATCCTCAATCAGTTGGTCTACAGCCTGCTGCTCCACCTGGTAGTCATTGAGTCCTATGCGAAGGTTGGCGGTAAGGTCGAGCTCACGTGCCAGGTTACGAAGCACACTCTGGAAGAAAGTATCTATTGTTTCAACGCGAAAGTAGTTGTAGTTGTGAATGAGCAGACTGAGTGCAGTACTGGCATTCTTCTCTATCTGCTCCTGCGTGAGATGGGGCAAAGCTTTCTTTATCTGTTCAAGATAACCATGCGATTCCTCGAGTCCATGGGCAATACCATATAGCTGGCTGAGGATTCGTGTTTTCATTTCCTCAGTGGCTTTATTGGTGAAAGTCACTGCCAGGATGGTGCGATACGAATGTGGGTTGGCAATGACTAAGGTCATATATTCCCTGGCCAGCGTGAAGGTTTTGCCAGAGCCGGCACTTGCCTTGTAAACGGTGAGTTGTGAATTCATATATATTATAATGTAAGAATGTTTGTTTTAAAGAATGTCTATCTGTAAGTATTAGATTCTTCTACCAGTTGCGGAAAAGCTCAAAGTCGAACTTGCAGCCTACGCCATAGAACTGGGCATTTTTGAAACCGGCAAAGACTCCGATAGAAAAGAGGCGGGTGCTGAATCCATAGCCCCATTCGGTATAGGGATGCAGCTTTTCTACCAATAAGGCATTGACATAGAAGCGCTCAGCCTCTACAAATCTGCCCACCAAGGGCACCCAGGCGGCAAAGATCATCGGATTTTCGTAGGTGAAGTTGCTGCGTACGTAGTATTCAGAAGAGTTGTACCACTCTGAGGGCAACAGTTCGAACGAACCGCTCCAGTCGTCATTCCATCCTCCTGGAATGTAGTTGTCATTGAAATTGGAGTAGTCGATAAAGTACCAGTGAGAACCTCGCATGGTATAGAATCCTGCTCCAAGACGCGCAGAGTACAACTTTCGACGGCTGGCGTAGAAGATGCCCTTGGCATCGGCCTCAATACGCTCATAAGGTATGTTTGAGCCCATGAACCCCTTGATGCTACGCTCATAATCGGCCGTGACAGACACTCCTTTAGGCCCCCATGGTCGCCATATCAATCCAAAAGCAGGGGCCACGGAGCGATATTTGGAAGGATAGCCATACGATTCGTAGAATTCTGGATGAATCGCCCTGCGATGGTGGGCCACTATTCCTGCTTCAAATCCCCACTTGGGACTAAACATCCAGTGGTTTGTGAGACGGAAATAGCTGTCGGTAAACTCGGTGTAATTGTCCTTATTTACTGTTATCTCTTCGTCGTCATCCC
Organism: Segatella intestinalis; assembly: GCF_029348455.1. Lineage (NCBI taxonomy): Bacteria > Pseudomonadati > Bacteroidota > Bacteroidia > Bacteroidales > Prevotellaceae > Segatella > Segatella intestinalis. The sequence goes on along the minus strand of NZ_JARJVV010000006.1, from coordinate 11,480 downwards.
TCTTGATGTCCAGTATGTTGCGGGCTATCACGTTGGTATTGATGCGATTGCCCTGTCCGTATACCATCTCGAGATAGCCGTCGTGCTTGGCATTATAGTTGAAGGTAGCCGGAATATTGAAGTACAGTTGATGCAGCTTAAAACTATAACCCGCCCTGAACCGCACACCAAGCTGTATGTTGTCGTTGAAGGAATAAGAGCTTCTGATGTCAAACTTGTAGATGAGTCCCTTGCGCTTGGTATAGCCCATGTATAGAGGGTTGAGGATAGGACTCAGACGTACATATCCTTGGCTTTCCTTGCCAAAGTCCTGCTGTATTCTGTTCACCATGTTGTCGCCAACGATGTCCCATAGCACATCCTTGGCAAAGTTGCGCTTTTTCTTGGTTCTGTCGGCCAGGCTGAGCGAGTCGCGACGGCTCTTCTCCTTGAAATATTGCTCATAGATGAGTTGCTCCTGTTCGTTGAGGAGAACAGGGCGCACTTGCGACATAAGGGTGGTGTCAGCAGCGTTGTTGAGTGTGTCAGAAAGCACCTTGGGCAGATTATAGTAAGAACTGAGCATACCGGTGATGTTGTTGCCCATAAACCTGAAATTGGCTTTCAAGTTGCATCTGTCGGGCAGAAGAGAGCGGTAGCCTTCGTTGCCCATGACGATGGATATAAAGAAGCGGGTCATATCGTACTCGCCCTCAAAGTCGACCAGATATATTTTTCCTGTCTTGCTGTTTACCACAGCCTTGGTTTCCACCATCTGCGTGTTCTTAATTTTGGGGTAGGCGTATACCTGGGCCTTGTCGAACGGCAAAGCGGTGACCCGATAGGTGTAGAACCTGCGGTTGGCTCGATGGAAAGGGGAGAGGATATTGTTGTGAAAAAGGTTCTCGCCAAAGACATTGGGAGTTACATAAGGAAGAATATATGACATGATGTTACGGCGATGTGGAACAGTGCTGACATGGAGCAGACGCTGGTCGGTGAACTTGTCGTTCTGCATCGTAATCTTAGTATAGTATTCGCTGATAAAGTGGCGTCCTGTGCCATGGGCGATGGCATACATCGAAGGTACGAGCATCAAGGTGGCGTTGCGTTTGTTAGTGTGCATCTGCATCTTGGTGTAAGAATACGATTGTGAACCATGCAATCCTGTGGTGTCGGTACGTTTGGCATAGGTAAACACCAAGTTAAGCACCGAATCACGAAACGCAACATTCGGTGCTTTCACTTTAGCCTTACACCCCAAAGGCGATGCCAAGAGGAAGGCTATGAGCAAATATTTATAAAACGACACCCTGTTAGCCAAGGTATTTCATCAAGATTTTAACATATCCAGACTCTCTGAGTTTCGAGATACTCTTTTCGCGAATCTGGCGCACACGCTCACGGGTAAGCCCCATCTTGTCGCCGATTTCCTCCAGACCTTTCTCTGGCTCTCCAATACCGAAACAAGCACATACTATCTGTCGCTCACGCTCCTTGAGTACCTGACCGAGAACCTGTTTCAGTTCCATTGCCATACTCTCGTGATCTACCTGCTTGTCTGTACGACTGTCATCGCCACTCGACATCACATCGACCATGGCATTATCATCGTCGTCTCCAAATGGAGCATCGATACTCACGTGATGTCCACTTGCAGCCATACTCTGTGATATCTTCTCCTCATCCACACCTGTGCGGTCAGCTATTTCCTCCACACTGGGACGACGGAGATTCTCCTGCTCAAACTTGTTGATTTCGTGGTTCACCTTATTGAGTGAACCTACCTGGTTGAGGGGGAGTCTGACGATACGGCTCTGCTCAGCAATGGCCTGAAGGATACTCTGTCGAATCCACCATACGGCATAAGAGATAAACTTAAAGCCACGAGTCTCATCAAAACGCTCTGCAGCCTTAATAAGACCGATGTTGCCCTCGTCGATGAGGTCGGTAAGCGTGAGTCCTTGATGCTGATACTGCTTGGCGACAGATACCACAAAGCGCAAGTTGGCTTCTACCAACTTATTCTTGGCACGCTCACCGGCACGACCACCTTTCTTGATGGCCTGAGCAAGTTCAATCTCTTCCTCAATGGAAACCATAGGTGCACGACCAATCTCAACGAGGTACTTGTCGAGAGCCTCGCTGTTGCGGTTGGTGATGCTTTTCTGTATCTTAAGTTGTCTCATTCTCTATACTTTCGCCTAATTTGCGCAAATATAGTAAAAAAATGCATTCGTTGTTATTTTTAATAACTAACTTTAACACAATTATTTAACAACCTCATTCTGAAGAAATTTCTGATAAGCGTCACGATAGCCATTAAAAACATTGATATCTACATGTCCACGGATACCACTTACTCTTCCGTCTGGACATAACTGCCACAAAACCAGCCTGATATCTGGCTTATACTCGCCATAACGGGCTATCCATACGCGATAGTTCCGCTTCAGATCGGGCGCATATTTCAAGTAACGGTTCACAAACATCTGACTGATATAAAGTATCGGCCTTGTGCCTGTTTGGCGTTCCACATATCTCAGCCATGCCCTTACTTGTGCAAACATAGTGTCTGGTCCGCCCATCTGCTTAATCTGCCGTGGTGTCGGTTCCAGGTCGAGTACGGGTGGAAAATCACCCCTTCTTACCAGAGCATGCTTCATAAACTTGCGGGCCTGTGCCAGTCCGGGCTTACGAGGCGAGAAGAAATGATAGCTTCCAACCCTGAAACCATGCGCCTTTGCTGCCCGATAGTCTTTACGGTAATAGGGATTGAGCAGGGAGGCTCCTTCCGTACACTTGATATAGATGAAGCTGATGGGATAGCTTATACTTCCACTGACTGTTTTGCGACTGATGTTGCCCAAGTGGGTAATACGCAACTTACTCCATTGGATGGGGTATTTCTTCTTACCTATAATATGCTGATATTTAGATATATCTATGCCGTATATTCTATCATAGGTATAGACAAGACGCTCGCCACGATAACGGTCGTTTTTCCATTCTCCTACGCAGAGTTGTTTGCCAGACTCAATGCCAAATCCGAATCCATCACGATGTCCATGTTTCCATTGTCCTTCATAGTGCGACCCGTCATTTCCCATCCATGTACCATGACCATGAGGATGGAACAGAGAGTCTCGCTCGCCTGTATAGATACCTGCAGAGTCTGCCTGCATTACCTTCACAAAGGACTGGCAGAAAGGCACGACGTCCATCTTTATTCCATAGAAGGCACTTCGCTGATTAATGGCACAGGCAGAGTCGGGCAGGGCTTGCGATGACAGGCGAAAGTAGTTCATGCCTTTCTGCATATCGTGCTTCTCCAATTGGCATGACTGACTTGACAACTGACGAGTTGACAACTGACTGATGTATAAAACTTTGTAAGACAACTGTCTTACGATTCGAAGCGAGGTAGTGTCGACTGTATGATGCAGAGAATCCAGTAGTTTTTTAGCCTTTTCGAACCGAACTTTCTGCTGTTCTGCGTAATCTGCAATCATGCCATAGCCTTCGTCGCGTACATTGTGCGAATGTGTGTAATAATCTATTTCATGAAGTGTCCATTTGGCATTCTTGTAAATGGTTTGCAACGAGTCTATTTGTGCATGATATACTTGCTGAGGTGTCATTCCCTGATAACGTTTATATCTTATAGCCGCATTGTCCTCGGCAAGTAAAAGTCCCTTGCAGGAAGGTAGCAAGTCGTATTGATTGACGAAGAAGGCATCCAGTTTTGTGGTGTCATTACCTAAGTCGAGCAGTATCTTATTGCCAGCTCTAAGCTCATAATGACAGCAAACATCAACAGTAGCCTTGGCACGCATCCATCTTTCCTGAGTCATGTGGTAGCAAGACCATACATACCAGCCGCAGCTCATGACAACCAACAGAAGCGACAGGATTGCGATGACAGCCTTGTTTTTCTTACTTAAATGAAACATTACTTTCTCTCCTCATATTTAATTGTACACCTCCTGAAGTTTCGCCCCACACGCCCTGAAGGGACAGAAGCTCTTAGCCCGTACATAAACCACTTGCGAAACTTGAGTACACCTCTTATACCTTATTTCCGCAACACTATAATTTAATATTTTTTATAAGCACCTGAGCAACAGTAAGTTGCTCAGAATTTTGTCATGCCAGAAATTTCACTTATCTTAGTGTTGCAAAAAATATAAAATGAAACTCTGAATGACATGGCAAAAATACAAATAAAATCTGAGAAACTCACTCCTTTTGGAGGAATTTTTTCTATTATGGAGCAATTTGATGCTCTTTTAGCTCAAACTCGATTGCAGTGAAAAAGTTACCATTTTCCCAACGCTGGGAAAATGGTAAGAAATTAGAGATTTTTTTCGAATTGTTTCAATACATCGCATCGGGTGGTGTATTGATCCACAATTTCCGGATGCTGATGACAGAACTTGCTCCATTCCATCATAGCCTGATATTGAGCGGATTGTGGCTGTAGAAGTTTCTGCTCTTTCCAGTTGGCATCATAGGTAATCTTAAACCATGGGTCAATACCAATGGATGAGAGGGCATAGAGCGAATGATAGCGAAGCGTGAGATTGCTGCTTTGCTTGCTTATCTTGAGATAGTCTTGAGCGATAGCTGCGAAATCGGCTTCGCCTGTGCGGGCACTATCGGCTACACTCTTGCCATAATGGGTAAGATACCAGCAGTCGCCATAGCAGGATGCCTGATAGTAACGAGTGGCAAGTTCGTAGGCAAGTTTCTCTCTGGATTCACCTTCACGAGCCACATTGTATTGGCCGATGAGCTGGTTCATTTCCTGGCAGAATTTCCACTTCGGGTTCTCCTTTAGGTGGGCATAACTTCCCTGGATGCTCCACATGTCGGAATCATTCACCTTCTGGTGGTTGAACCAGTAAGGTACGGAGTAGCTTCGCTTTTCGGCGTAGAAACTGATGGCCTGGTTGTTGATGAACTTCAGGGATACATCTTTCTGCCAGCAGGCTGCTTCGCCAAAGTTACCCTCGGCAAGATACTTGGTGCCTATCATATCCTTGAAGAAATCGGCACTGCGATAGAGCGACTGGCATACGTATTGCTCGAAGGCATCCTGATGAGAAGATGTGATGAAGCGATAGTAATCGGCAAGCTGCTGCGCAGAGAGCGAGTCGAGACGAAAGGCGTATTCTGATGAATAAAGATAACGGCTGATGTATTCTTCATCCTGTTGATCCTTGTAGAAGGTTCGCATGTAGGCATCCATCATGCCATACATCGCAGTGGCCATGCTTTCGTAATTCCTGCCAGCTTCCTGCCGGTCTTCCTTTTTTGCCTTGTCTGCCATTGTCTTGAACCGATTGTACAGGGCGCGGTAAGCCACACGTTCCTTCACCTCTACATAGTGAATGTCGGGATTGGTAAAATCATCATTTTTCGGGTTTTCTCCCTTTGTTCTTGTGCTTTCTCCTTTTGCCATCTCGTTGAGCCATTTGAATTCGCCGACAAGATATTGTGTGTAATCGCTATCCACCTGTACATTTCGGGTAGAAACCAAAAGTCGGATGGCTCTTGCATTGTCTTTCATTCTCTGTGTGCCATCCAGGGCTACTGCTTCACTAATCTCTTTCCATGCTTCCTGCTGATATCCATAGAGGTAATGGAGCATGGCGGTGGCAGAACGCCACAGGCAAGGATTCTGCGTCTTGTTTTCGGCGATGACCTTATTGGCGAAAGTGATGAAACTGAGGGCCTCTTTCTGATAGATAACCTTGGCGCCAATTTCCTCAATCCATTCCTTGTTTATTGGGTTCTGGTTGCGGCTGTCTATCGTCTGCTGACAGTTGTTTACGAAATCCTGCACCAGATAGGTGAGCATTGCCGAGTTCGGATTCTTGAAATAAATGCTCTGGATGCCTGCAAGATTGCGATAGTTTCGGGCGAGCACTCTGATGCTTGCCATATCTCCCTGCTCGGCATAGATTTCGAGTGCTTGGTGATGTTTCCCTGTTTTCCACAAGGCTCGGGCATAAATGTTGCGCATCGCCTCCCGCCATGGTGATTTCGGAAGTCGGGAGGCGATGGCATTCCAATAGGTGATGTTCTGCTGGTGGAATCCCTTCATCATATTAGTACGCATACGGAGCAAGGCGTATTGGCTCTTGAGTTGGGTGCCTTTATAAATTTTGGAGGCATTGTTGAGCCGGGTCAGCGATTGCTGAATCAGTAGCCGTTCTTGCTTCGAGGCGTAGTTCCAGGCATTGGGATTCAACTTCTCGCAGGCATCCAGGTAGGCATTCAAGCTTCCCAAGTAAGAAAGCATTCCTGCATCTTTCTTGTGTTTGGCTACTTTCAGAATATCCTCCTTGTTCCATCTGTAGAAGGATAAGTTGACGGAGGATGTATTGCCGGCATACTTCTGCCAGTAGCTGGCGATGTCGTAAAGATACGCCGGCGAAGTCTGGTCGCGATTGAATACGCTGAACATATAGTAGTTGTGATCCGAATATTCGGAAACGCAGGCATTGGAGTGAGTGCTAAATGCTGCAGCCATTACTCCTATGATTAAAAATCTTTTCATAATCTTCTGAGTTAAATCGTTTGATGTTATCTGTGTTGAGGTCGAAGAGGATGACTTCTTTGTTGATATTGCTGTTTTGGTGGTTGATACTCTTGATGGCTTCCATAATGTCGGTCATTTCGGGCTTTCTTACCACGATGCTATCGCCTGGCAAAACAGGGAAGTCATCATCTGCATGCATGATGCCTATGAACTTTCCTTCTCTGAAGAGGATGCGCCAGCTGAAGAGCGGATAGGCGGCAGAGAGTGGCAACTGATAACTGCCCAAGTGCTGGATGTAAGGAACTACATCCTTCGCGTCGAGTATCGGCTTTTGGCAACATAGCTGTTTTACATCGCCCGTATTATACATCATCAGGATGCCTCTATCCACAGGGGGTGGAGTCATCGAGAGCTGGTGTAACCGTATGGTAGCAGACAGCTTTATATTCTTGGCTTTGGCTTTCACTCTTAGTTTTTCGAGGAAATCGAAGTAAACTTTTTGGGTTGATGCCGTCCAGTCGCAGTCTATCTGAATCTCCTTTACTCGCTTTACATCGTTGGCTTCATTCATCTGAAGGATGCGAAGAAGGATTTTGTCGGCTAGGTATTTACCCATTTTCTCGTTTGTTTTCAAACAATCGTTGACGATATAAACAACGGGTATTATTTCGATGCCTTCCGGTATCAGAGATTCATGTGTTTTCCCGTTTCTATTTTCTTCAAAAGTGTTGAAATACAGGGTAGCATTGGGCATGATTTCTCCGTCTGCATCCTTTACCACATCGAAGTATCTCACGTAGATACGATTAATGTGGTGCTTTTGGATGAAGTTCATCTTGTTGCTGTCCAATTGCCATGTAGTGCTCCAATAGTAGGCAGAGCGTAAGTTTTTCTCAGCTTTGCCTTGTGAGCAGGATGTGAAGCCGATGGTAGCGGATAAGGCAAGCTGCAAAAATGCCAATGTTATATGATTCCATATTCTTCTCATCATTTCTTGAACCTTATTTCCGCAACACGATAATTTAATATTTTTTTATAAGCACCTGAGCAACAAAAAGTTGCTCAGGATTTTGCCATGTCAGAAATTTCACTTATCTTAGTGTTGCAAAATAAAAACAAACAAAATTCTGAATGACATGGCAAAAGTACAAATAAAATATGAGAAACTCACTCCTTTTGGGGGAATTTTTGGTTTTCGATTATGGAGCAATTTGATGCTCTTTTAGCTCAAACCATAGATTCCACCTTGGAATTGAGATGCATATTGTTTGGTTATCAATATATAGTGAGATCCTACGTTCTCTGATGTGCGTATATCTTTGTGGTGGCTCATGTATTGAGGATATTTCAACACACCTTATGAAACATTTGTCTCTTCATCCAACTCTTCGTACTTGCAGCGCTATTTGAGGTTATATAAATAAGGTGTAGCTTCTCATATCATAAAAGTAAATACAAAGTTATAAAAAAAATAACATCTTTGCAAGTTTTTCCTCAAAAAGTTTATCTATGACTTTAATACCCGATGAGAATATTAACAGATGACGTGCACTGACCATAAAAAGCAGATGTAGTATTAAAAAACAGAACCCAATCATCTCGATTGAGTTCTGCATACCTTGAAAACATACTTATACTATTATCTGTCACCTAAAGAATCACATAATACTTACTTAACTAAAAAACCTTGTAAACTTTATGACATCCATCGTATGAGTCAAGTCCTTATTAGAGCACTTTTAATGTAATGCAAAGATAATCAACATTAACAAAAAAGGCTTGTAATATGAAAGAAACAATTCTTTGTGATTTGTAAAATCTTAAAAAAATACCTTTTTATCCATGCCATCACATCAAAAAATGATAGTCAAAAGCCCAAAATAACGGTTTGTTATAACTGATAATCAGAATTTTGCATTTTTGAAACATCTTTTTTGAATTATGACAAAGCTTTTCGGATAATTTGCGTAACTTTGCAAAAGATTAGCAAAAGATTATCAAAAGATCTCTGCAAGATAAGTTATAAACCAAACCTACCAATATGATGTCACCCAACTTGTTTTACCAAGATTTTTTGCTGTGCATAGGAGTGGCAAGTCTGATTTTCGGACTGTTTCTTCTCTTCTTTAAGGCACCAGTCAACAATATTTACCAACCTTACCGACGTTCAAAGAGTCTTTTGGCGGCAGGCTATCTTGTCTTTTACCTTTGCACCCAGGAATCAAGTTAGGATATTTGGTTAATGGGTGTTAAGGTGAACTATCTTTCTTTCAAGGTATGCCCTTTCTCATGTCATAGTCCTTATATAATCCAGCCAACTTTCTTGATTCCATTTAACTATTAAATGTCAAAATTATGGATAAAGAACTTTACATAGGCGTGGATGTCTCAAAGCAGACTCTCGACCTTGCTTATTATGACGGAGAAAGCATTGATTGGAAGAAAGCCCATATAAAGGTGAGCAACAACAATGCAGGTTTCAAGAAAATTGGTTCATGGGTGGCAAAGGTAAGCAAGGGGTTTGATATAGTCTTGTTCTGTATGGAATATACAGGACTTTACACCCAAGACTTTAGACTGTGGTTGGAAGAGAAACATTATATTTATAGGATGGTGGAACCTCGCAAGATGCATCGCTTTGAGCCAGACTTGGATGATGGACTGCGTTCGCTCGACCGCATCAAGACTGACGAGCTTGATTCTTTCCGCATAGCCATTTACTGTGAGCAGAACCACAGAAAGATTCTTCGCAACCCATCAAAACTTCCTCCTCCTGTATATTTTAAGTTGAAGAGGCTTTTGGCGGAACGCAAGCAGACAAGTCAAGCAGTCTGTCCTTTACAAGCAGCAGCTTCATGATATATGTGCGTATGACACAGATTTGTCTGTGGAACGTAAGAATGGGCAACTTAAAACGCTCAATGATGCACTTAAAGGCATAGACAATGAAATTGACATGTACATAAAAGAAGATGCGGACATCAGCAAGAACTTTTCCCTGCTGACATCAATACCTGGTATTGGGCGTGTTGTCGCACTTGAAACCATTGTCTTGACCGAAAACTTCATGGCAATAGATAACCCACGTAAATACGCTTGCTATATTGGTGTCGCTCCTTTCAAGAAAGAATCTGGTACATCTGTGAGAAAAGGCTCGTCAGTCTCTAAGAAAGGTTTTAAACAGGCAAAGGCAGATTTGTCCATTGCCTGTTTGGTTTGCATGCAGCACATTCCGAACATCAGAGATTACTGGGAACGCAAGAGAAAGGAGAAATGCAGTGGAATAGTGTTTAATGCAATCAAGTTTAAGATGATACTCCGTATGTTTGCCGTTATAAAACGAGGTACTCCGTATGTGGAGACGGACAATTATCGAAATGGGAAAAACAAGCAACCAGGAGTGAACTAACAGTGTTTTAAGACCATCACTATACCATGATAGAGTCTCTTGGTTGCTTTTGGCACTACCTTTGCGAGGAATCCTCAAAAGGAAGGAACTCCAGACAGAGGTAGTGAACTTTTTAATCTTAGGCAAAGCCCTTTCCCTTGATATAGTCTCCTCTGCCCGAAATGTCAGACTCAGTGCCTTTTAGGGAATTAGCTGTCCGTCCCAGCTTTTAAAAGATTTGGCTTATCCTGACATAGAGAGTTCCTTTCGTAAAGCGGTGCAAAGATATGAAAAATAAATCATTTGTAGGCATTGACATCTCTAAAAATGTCATAGATGTATCTATATTTCGTGAGGACACCAACATCAAAATGTTCCCTCATGAGGTGTTCAACAACACTCGCAAGGGATTTGGCGATATGTGCTCATGGCTCAAAAAGAGCCGTGTGGTACTTTCCCAAGCCCTGTTTGGCATGGAATTTACAGGTTGCTACTCCTTGGACTTGGAAAAATTCCTCACGTCCAAGAATTACTCTTTCTGTATGCTTAGTACACGTATAGTAAAACATCATCCTATGGGGACAATAGATAAGCGAGACAAGAATGACTCTGCAAAGATAGCTGACTTCCTCTATCGTTATGATGGCACGGAATGTGCCAAGCCATACAAGTTGCCAAGCAAGGCTATGCAACAATTGAAGCAACTTGTCAATGAGCGTAAGTTCCTTGTGGAGCAACGGACAAACTTTATGAACCGAATGCAGATGTTTGAAACGAAAGAGGATTCTGCCATGTATGAGAGCTACATTAAAAAGCTCAATCATGACATTGAGAAGATAGATCAGGAAGAGTGTGAATTAATGTCCAAGGAGGAAGATGTCTTTGACACTTTTCAGAATCTGTTGACGATACCAGGAATTGGTTTTGTCAATGCAACAAACATAATTGCCATCACACGAAACTTTACCGCTTTTGACACAGCTCGGCAATATGCGAGATATGTTGGCGTAGCTCCATGCAGTCACACTTCTGGTACCAGTGTGAAATGGCGTGCCCGACCTTCCGCACACTGTAACGGTCAAGTGAAAGCTGACCTGTCTATGGCGGCATTGAGAGCTGTTGAGTACGATGTGGAAATGCAAATGTTTTATAATCGAAAGTTAGGAGGCAGAAAAGATTCTGATACTAAGCGTAAGGCATTGAATGCCGTCAAGTTTAAGCTCATTCGCAGAATGTTTGCCATAGGCAAACAAAAGAGAAAATGGGAAGTGTTGAACACCTCTGACGACAGAAAGAACTTACATATTGAAAAGTCCAAAGCAAGTGAACTATAACAATGTACCATTGTCTCTTATAGTCTTGTGAGGACAGATACGGATAACTAATTAGGAATCGAGCAAAAAGCTATTAAAAGAAAGAGTTCCGTATCGTTTTTTGTAACAGAAAAGTCAAAAATTGTCTTCTTCTGCTACAGGGGTAGGTATGCCTATATGCTTTCTGGGGGCTATTTTGCTTATTTTAACACAAAAAAGCTCTCAAAAATTTGGTGATGTCTTAGGAATCATG